>JAZSOD010000004.1:0-54643 GCA_045536775.1 Eubacteriales bacterium
TTTTTTATTTGTGTCGTAGAAATAAGGCTTAGCACTTGTATACATTATTCTTTTCTTCCTTTCCTGTTAATCAGCCGATTGTCTCGGGCTTCTGAGCTGCGTGAGCGTGTTCAGCACCTGCATATACGTGGAGACGGTTAAAGGAGTTTGCGCCGATTGTGTTCTTGGGGAGCATTCCCTTAACTGCAAGCTCCATAGCGAGCTCGGGCTTTGTAGCCATAAGAGTCTTGTACTGTACTTCCTTAAGACCGCCGATGTAACCGGAGTGGTGACGGTAGTACTTCTGCTCAAGCTTCTTACCGGTAAGAATAGCCTTGGAAGCGTTGATGATTATTACGAATTCACCGCAATCAGCATGAGGTGTGAATTCAGGTCTGTGCTTACCTCTGAGGATAGTAGCAGCGAGAACAGCAGTTCTTCCGAGGGGCTTGTCAGCCGCATCGATCACGTACCACTTACGCTCGAGGTTTTCTTTCTTTGCCATAAATGTAGACATTTAAGTAATCCTCCGTGTAAAGGTTAATATTAGTTTTTTTGGGCACAACTACAGTATCTGTGCCAAATCAAGCCTTGTCATTATAACACAACGGGGTAGTGATGTCAATACTTTTTTGAAACTTTTTTCGATTTATTTAATTTAGTATCGTACAATCTCTTGAAATCTCTTTTTTTCTCGTTTTATCTCTCGTTTTCAAAAGGTGAAAATATAATTTTTTTGAATTCAATTTGAATATTAAGCTATCCGTATTAATAAAATGTACTGTAAATCTAAAACGGACACATTAAAACGGAGGGTAAACATTATGACAACGAATTTATATCTAACCGAAGGATCATATTTATTGACCGAGACCAACAGGGAACTTATCGGTAGCCTGTACGGGCTCGAGCGCGCTATGAATGAGGGAATAATCCTTGAATCAACTGCTATAAAATGCGACAACGACCTGCGTCTCAGCGTCGATCTGGGAAACTATATAGGGTACATAGATAAAGACGAAGCGGTTCTGACGTTTGGAGAAGAAACTAAGGACATAGCGGTGATAACGAGGGTAGGGAAGCCTGTTTGCTTCAAGGTTATAAGCATAAGCCGAGATAACTACGGCGATCCTATTATAAAGCTGAGCAGAAGGGAAGCCCAACGCGAATACGTCGAAAGCGTACTGAGATGGTCAATGCCGGGTGATATTTTATCTGCCAAGGTAACTCACCTTGAACAATTTGGCGCGTTTGTGGACATAGGTTGCGGAGTAATATCGCTATTATCTATCGATTCAATATCAGTATCGAGAATCTCACATCCGCGCGACAGATTCAGTGTAGGCTCAGATATACGGTGTGTTGTTCGCAAGAATGAGGATGAAGGGCGCCGCATATACGTTACACACAAAGAGCTTCTTGGATCGTGGGAAGAAAACGTATCTGCATTCAATATCGGTCAAACGGTAACGGGGATAGTCAGAAGCGTCGAAGACTACGGTATATTTGTTGAGCTGTCCCCCAATCTCGCAGGTCTTGCGGAATACAAAGCTGACGTTTATCCCGGACAGTCGGCGGCGGTCTTTATCAAAAACATCATTCCGGAACGAATGAAGGTGAAGCTCGTTCTTATCGACACTTACGATACACCCGGAGCATCGGTCGAAAAATGCAAATATTACGTACCCGATGGTACAGAGCGAATTGAAGAATGGACTTATTCGCCCGACGTTTGCGAAAAGGTTATAAAAACAGTCTTCGAGTAAAATGTTAACAAATTGCGGTTGACTTTTAATGCGTGAAACGTTTATAATATAGAAAAGCGAGGAGGTGCAAACGTGTATAACAACACTGTAATTACCATAGGAAGACAATATGGAAGCGGAGGACGCGAGATCGGAAAGAAATTATCCGAAATACTCGGAATCTCGTATTATGACGACGAGCTTATATCTATGGCGGCCAAAAACAGCGGTCTTAACCACGACGTACTGACAGACGTCGATGAAAAAGCGACAAACAGTCTGTTATATACGCTTGCAATGAGTGGATCACTTTTTGGCGGCAATGCAGCTATGGCATACGAAATGCCGATAAACGATAAATTGTATATAGCTCAATCGGAGGTTATAAAGGAACTCGCCGAAAAAGAGTGTTGTGTAATAATCGGAAGATGCGCAGATTACGTACTAAAGGATTATCCGAGTGCTATCAACATCTTTATTTATGCAGACCTTGACAAAAGGGCAGAGCGAGTAGCCGCCGCCAGAGGAATAACGGAAGCAAAAGCGAAGGATCTGATAATCAAGACCGACAAGCAGCGCGCGAATTACTATAACTATTACACAAGTCTCAAATGGGGTCGCATTGAAAATTATGACCTCTGCATCGATAGCGGAAAAACAGGCGAAGACAAAGCGGCGGAAATAATCGCCAATTACGTCCGTACATTAAAAGCATAAATAAGTCTGAATGCAGAGAGGGGTATATACTTACCCCTCTGTTTTTCTCGATCTCCTATTATACAAAATCAAAATTTTGTATAATAGGAGGGAGTGGTTAGGATATAAAATAGCAGATAAAGCGAAAAAGTCGGCAAGCGCCGACTTTTCATTATATGCATTCAAATTGCAGATTCATGTCATTTGCGTCAATAGACACTGCAGTAATTTTCGTTTCATAGCTTTTTATAATTTGCTCGGCTATATAATCCTCGACCTCGGTCTGTATATACCTACGCATATTGCGAGCCCCGTATTTAGCTGAAAACGATTTTTCTGCAATAAACGCGACAGCTGCATCGCTCCACGTAATTCTGATGTCTTTTTCCGAGAGCGCTTCCTTGAGCTCTCCAAGCATAATAAGAGCTATGGAGGCAAAATCTGTCTTGCTGAGTGAATTAAACGTGATGATCTCATCGACTCGGTTCATAAATTCAGGACGAAGGAATTTACTCAAAGCTTTTTCGGTTTTAGCTTCATTAATACCTTGTTCGCTGATTGCAAAGCCTGCAGCACCGCTATTACTGTCTGAACCTGCGTTTGTTGTCATTATTAATATCGTATTCTCAAAGTTGACGATCTTTCCATGAGCATCGGTTATTCTGCCATCGTCCAAAATTTGTAACAAAATGTTCATAATTTCGGGGTGTGCCTTTTCAATTTCATCAAAAAGGATCACCGAATACGGCTTTCTGCGTATTTTTTCAGTCAGCTGGCCCGCATCGTCATAACCGACATATCCGGGAGGAGCGCCGATAATTCTCGATACGGCGTGTTTTTCCATAAATTCAGACATATCAAGTCTTATAAGAGCTTCAGGCGAGTTAAACAGGTCTTCTGCAAGCGTTTTTACGAGTTGTGTTTTACCTACACCAGTAGGACCCGCAAAAATAAACGAAACAGGCTTTTTCTTGTACGAAACTCCTGCGCGGTTGCGTTTAATAGCCCTTACTACCGATTCTACCGCTTTGTCCTGCCCTACTATTCTCTGTTTAAGCCGTGCTTCGAGTCCGTCAAGACGTTTGAATTCGCTTTCGTTGATGCTTGATGCGGGAATTCCTGTCCAAACCTCTATAACGTCAGCTATATCGTCAAGCGAAAGGCAAACCGCATCCCGTTCAGGCTTTATTGCATCGTATTCACCCTGAAGCTTCATTGACTCGGACTTCAGTCCCGCAAGTCTTTCATAATCCTCTGTGGGAACAGTTTCTTTGGAGGCAAGTTCGGCTTCAAGAGCTTCGATCCGACGGTTAACGTCGATCAATTTAGAGACTATCTCTTCGCAGCTATTTATAACAGGCGAATTCAGTACAACGTGTGCCGCTGCCTCGTCAACGAGATCAATCGCCTTGTCCGGCAAATATCTGTCGGTAATATAACGTTCGCTAAGAATTACTGCGCGCTCGGCAATATCGTCCGATATAGCAACACCGTGATAATTCTCGTAATAATGCTTGATGCCTTTAATTATGTCGATCGTTTGTTCAACAGATGGTTCATCAATAACAACGGGTTGAAAGCGCCTTTCAAGCGCAGAATCCTTCTCGATATGCTTTCTGTATTCGGTAAGTGTTGTTGCACCGATGACCTGTATTTCACCTCGAGAAAGCGCAGGCTTGAGAATGTTGGCGGCATTCATACTTCCTTCCGCCTCTCCTGCACCCACGAGATTGTGGACCTCGTCAATTGCAAGGATCGCGTTTCCTTTTTTACGAACATCAGCAAGGAGTCCCTGCATTCTTGCCTCAAATTGACCTCTGAATTGAGTGCCAGCAACAAGCGCGGTCAGATCTACAAGATAAATCTCCTTGTCCTTGAGCTTTGCAGGCACGTCGTTATCAACTATTCTCTGAGCGAGAGCCTCGGCAACGGCCGTTTTACCAACGCCGGGCTCTCCTATAAGACACGGGTTGTTCTTCTGGCGTCTGCAAAGTATTTGCATAACTCTCTCAAGCTCACGCTTGCGTCCTATGATCCTGTCGATACTTCCTTTTTTGGCTTTTTCGTTCAGATTTGTGCAAAATTGTGTAAGATATTTGTATTTAGGCGAGTCTTTCTCATTCTTCTGGCGTTTGGAAGCGTCAGCGCTTCCCTGCCCTTGCATTTTAGATATAATTTCACCAAACGGATGCGGCTTGCCACCGAAAAGCTTGTTAAGGTCTATGCTTGGCGCACGTCCCTCAGACGCGGGCTCCTTATCCTCTGTTGAAGTCACAGCCTCGGTGTCCTGTTCGCCGTCATTAATCGATTCAGCAAACATTTCTATATTTTCCTCAAGATTGTCAAAATCGATCTCATCGGGTGAAATTCCGAGATTTTTGATTATATCGTCAACAGGCTTAAGACCGAGGTCCTTTGCGCATTTAAGGCAAATCCCCTGGGTTGACGACGTGCCGTCAGGTTCCATCTTTGTCATAAACACAACGGCTATACGTTTGTGACAAATTGCACATTTTTCCATTGAAGTTATTTGCGCCTTTCAAAAAATTATTGCATTATATCAATTATCAATCCTGCGTCTGCTACTGTTGTGTATGACACAGATGATTCGAGAGCAGACCTACTCCAGAAACTATCGTCGGCTTCACCGACCGCCGACGCTAGTCCCGACACTACGTTGACAACTATAACCGTAACAATAAGACCCTTAACAAGTCCGAGTATAGCACCCGAAAGCTTGTTTGCAAATTTTAGCACAGGGAGCTTAAACATCAAATTTAGGAGTTTGAGCAAAAGGTTGATGACAACAAGAGCTATAACAAACACAATCAAAAAGCCAAAGATATTACTTACCGTTTCGGCGGTTGATTCAACTATGAAATCAGAAAGCTTATCCGCGATCTCGTCCGTTTTGAAAGAATCGATCGTTGGTTTTATATTGTTTTCATAATACTCTTTGATGGAACTTATGTCAATTCCGTATTTATTCAGAATATCTGTAAGAGCATCCGGCTTATCCTCGAGTATCTGCTCGGGAGAAATAGTTTCGGTTCCGCCGTTCATGAGCGATTCAAACTCTTCCGACGTATTGTTGGTAAAATACGGAGTTATAACGTGCTCGTTTATATAGTGGGACGGATAACTGTAAAAGTTGACCGCGAGTATGATGGAAACTCCAAGCGATACAAGTCCCATAATAGATTTTATTAAGCCCTTACGGTAACCAAGCCAAACAAAAATTATAAGCACTGCCAATACGGCAACATCAAGAAAAAATCCCATTATTATTCCTCCGTTATTCTAATTCTATAAGTTTCATCGGGTTCTTCAAAATCAACAAGCTGAGCAAAGTTAACATAACACACAAGGCTTGAGTAATCTGATTGCAGCATAGCCTTGTCAGCTCCCGTATCAATTTTACAAACCCTCGCTTCGGCGTTTGCAAAATCAAATTTTATAACGGTATTATTAGTAAGAAGCAGTGCGCAGGTACCGTTAAGATCAATATAGTTTATTTTACCTTTGACTTCTTCTTTCGCGAGCACCTCGCCTCTATAAGTATAAAAGCTCGCTTCGTTTTCACTTCCGATTATATTCTTTTCTGAATATATCATCATAAAGTCATCCGCGAATGAGTAACCACTTATATCGGTCTGAATGTTGTATTCTCTTATGAGCTTGTCCTTTTCATCAAAGAAGCGCAAATATCGGTCAGTCAGCAGTACAAGATTGCCACGCATATATTTTACTGCAAGAGGAAACTCATCATAGTAAGTAAAGGATGGGGTTTCCGATTCGGTGTTAACTTTTACAACGTTCAGCTCACATACGAATCTGCTGTCAGATGCGCTAACAGAAGCGTATGCAAGCTTTTTACCGTCATAGTCGAATGAAAACGTGTAGTTGTTTTTGAAAACACGTGATGTAAGCTCATAGTCTGAATTGTAAATATTGAATACAGTCTTATATTCCCTGTCGCGCGTCATTATAGCGTAGCTGCCCTTGTCAGTCATAACAGCGCCCGAGATCGGGTACTCAAGCTTTTGTGAATATAATTTTGCGAAGGTACTAAAGATAACATACGAGTGGCCGGACATATCGTAACATAGTCCATATCGATTACCCAGAGAAAAATACGGTGATGAGTAAACTTCATCTATCTGCAAAACCGAACTTCCGTTTGTATCGTAAAGAGATATGCCGCCGGTTCCCGCGCTTACCAGGTCGCCGTTAAATAGAGCGAGTGCTTTCGAATCTGAGGTAGGATAATGGAGCTTTTGCGTGGTTATAAGCGTATCCTCTTCGCTTGTAACGTACTTTAACATATACTGAAAATTTTCTATTGAAACGTCTTCTCTAAAAAAAGACAGGGTGATAACAACAAACAGTACCGCAACAGTAAGTGTTATAAATTTTGCATATCTGAACGCGGATGATACGCCTTCGTAATAGCTACTTACTGCAGGTTCCGTCACAGCAGAATCTACCTTGGTTGCATCATATTTCACATCCGACACCTCCCTGTCTAATAAGCTAAATGCATACAGATATATTATATCATTTTGAGTCGCACAAATATTGATACTAAGTGTACAGTTTGTTAATATTTTGTTTCTAAAGTTTGTTAAAAATTAAAGGCTATGGTATTGATATTATTGTAAATATATGATATAATATTTTGATAGAAATCCTCACAAATTCGAGGTGGAGTGAAATGAAGAATATTCTTATCATTGACGGAAACAGCATATTAAACAGGGCGTTTTACGGTATCAGACCGCTTACAACAAAGGACGGTCTTCCGACGAACGCTTTATATGGATATGTAAATATTCTTTTGAAGAATTTAGATACACTTAAGCCCGAATATGCGGTTGTAGCCTTCGATCTGAAGTCGCCTACTTTCCGTCATAAAGAGTATTCCGGATACAAAGCCGGAAGGCATGCTATGCCCGACGAGCTGGCAGTCCAGTTACCGATCGCCAAAGAAATTTCAAAGCTCCTCGGCTTTACCGTACTTTCTCTCGAAGGATATGAAGCGGACGATATAATCGGTACTGTTGCAGGTTTTGCTAATAGTGATTCCGGTACGTTTTCATACGTTCTGACTGGAGACCGCGATTCTCTCCAACTTATCTCAGAGTCGACTAACGTCCTACTCGCAGGCAATACCGACACGGTAAAATTTGATACAGAAGCCTTTGCAGATAAGTACGGGGTAAGACCCGAACAATTTGTAGACGTTAAAGCACTTATGGGAGACTCTTCTGATAATATACCGGGAGTCGCGGGAATTGGCGAAAAAACCGCAATTAAACTTATCTCCGAATTCACAACGCTTGACGGTATTTATGAAAACATAGACTCTCCTACTATTGCAAACGGAGTAAGAAATAAGTTAATTGCCGATAAGGAAAATGCATATCTTTCAAGAATGCTTGCGAGAATTATCAGAGATGTGCCGGTCGGTGTGTCTCTGGATGATATAATGTATAGCGGATTTGATAAGTCTGCGCTTTTGGAAAAATTCAAAACACTTGAGTTTGGCGGATTTATAAAACGGCTCTCTCTTGATAAGGAAAGTACCGAAGTGTCTCCTGCAGATACCAAAACAATTAAACGCAAAATTTCCGAAGTCACATATGAAAAACTGTCAAAAACAGCTGAAAATTCTCTCATTTTTGGACTTGGCATTACAGAGCTCCTTGGAAGTATTGAATTGTCAATATCGATAGACGGAGCGAACGTCCTTGTGACTGCCGTTGAAGCTGAGATTGCATCAGAATTCGTCGCCAAAAACGGTTTTAAGGCCGTTGTATATGATTCAAAAAGGATATATCATTTCCTTTCGCTTGATCCCGACTTAAAATTTGGCTTTGACGTTAAACTTGCCGCTTACGTTGCAGATTCATCGGAGGGAAAGTACGAACCCGAGAGACTGGCGCTAAAATATCTCGCAGAAACAGGAGAATTTAGCGAAGATGACGCAGCACTTCTTTACAGACTCCACGATCCGATAAAAGAGCTACTCAAGTCTACATCATCACTTAAACTTCTTGAAGAAATCGAACAGCCGTTAGCGGGTGTTCTTTACGACATGGAAGCAAGAGGCTTTAAGATAGATACCTTGGGTCTTACTGAATTTGGCAATAACCTCAGAATCCTTTCGGATACACTCGCAGAAGAAATATATATTTCTGCAGGCGAAAAATTCAATATAAACTCACCAAAGCAGTTAGGAGAAATACTGTTCGGCAAACTTGGTATGCCCGGCGGCAAAAAGACCAAAAGCGGCTATTCCACAAGTGCTGAAATTCTCGAAAAGCTCGCACCCTATAATCCAATAATAAAGCTTATACTCGACTACAGGCAAATAACAAAGCTTAAAAGCACTTACGCCGACGCGCTTGTACAGCTGACGGATGACGAATCGAGGATACACTCAAGCTTTAATCAGACTGTCACCGCAACTGGAAGACTTTCGTCGACCGAGCCTAACCTGCAAAACATTCCGATAAGAACTCCCCTCGGACGTGAGCTCAGGAAATTTTTCATACCCAAAGATGGATACGTTATCATTGATGCTGATTACTCGCAGATTGAGCTGAGACTTCTTGCGGAAATCGCCGATGATGACACTATGATAAACGCATTCATAAACAATATAGACATCCACTCTCTGACAGCTTCGCAGGTATTCGCCGTTCCAATAGATGAAGTAACGTCTGATATGAGAAAAAGAGCCAAGGCTGTCAACTTCGGAATCGTATACGGGATTGGCGATTTCTCTCTTTCACAAGACATTCATGTTACCAAAAAAGAGGCTGCCGAATATATCACAAGCTACAAGCACAAGTATCCCAAAATAGAGCAATATCTTGAAAGGGTAATAAAAGAGGGGTACGAGAACGGATACGTTACCACTCAGTTTGGACGCAGACGTTATATTCCCGAGCTTACATCATCAAAAATGATGCTTAAGAAGTTTGGCGAACGAGTCGCCATGAACAGTCCGATACAAGGCACTGCGGCCGATATTATGAAAATTGCTATGATCAACACCTTCAAAGCTCTGAAGGAAGCTAAGATAGATGCTCATATAATACTGCAAGTCCACGACGAGCTCATAATAGAAGCTTCAGAGGCTTGTGCTGAATCTGCCAAAGGTATCCTCAAGAGAGAAATGGAAAATGCCGTTAAAACGAAAGTTCCGCTCGTGGCAGAGGTCAGCGTCGGCAAGTGCTGGTTTGACTGCAAATAATTAAAGTACAGACTATTTTTCAGGAGAATCCAATGAAAATACTTGGAATCGACCCGGGTCTCGCTATAGTTGGATACGGAGTGATAGATTATAAGTCTCCTAAATTCACGACTCTTGATCACGGGGCTATACTGACACCGGCAAACACCAACGTTGAGGACCGGTTGATCTCAATATACGATCAGCTTGATGAGCTTATAAAAACTCACAAGCCCGACGCCGTGGCTGTTGAAGAATTGTTTTTTAATACAAATCAGAAGACCGTTATTACAGTTGCAGAATCAAGAGGGGTCATTTTGCTTTGCTGTAAGAAAAATAACGTTCCTCTATTTGAATATACGCCTTTGCAAGTAAAACAGTCTGTTGTAGGCTACGGAAGAGCTGACAAAAAGCAAATAATCCATATGGTCAAGCTTTTATTGAAGCTTGAAAATCCCCCCAAGCTCGACGATACCTGTGATGCTCTGGCAATCGCGATATGCCACGCAAACTGTTCAAACTCAAGAATACAAAACTTTTTTAACAAGCGATAAACGGAGGAAATATGATCTATTTTATAAAAGGAGAGCTTCTTACCACAGAGCCCGGTGCAATAATTGTTGACACAGGGTCGATCGCATATAAGCTTTTCGTAAGCGACAACACAATAGCCGCATTTGCATCTAAAATGGGTTCAGAGATAAGGGTATATACCTATCTCTCGGTTAGAGAAGACGCTATGGATCTTTACGGTTTCCATTCTCTTGAAGAAAAAAACACTTTTAATATGCTCATTTCCGTTTCGGGTGTCGGACCCAAAGCTGCTCTTGCCATTCTTTCGATCATGACACCTTCTGTATTCGCTATGGCCGTTAATTCCGGTGATGCCAAAGCGATCTCTAAGGCAAACGGAGTCGGTCCAAAGACTGCCGCAAGAGTGATTCTCGAACTCAAAGACAAGCTCACAAAGGAACTTGGAAACATTACTGTCATCGAAAGCGTAGCCGAGACGCTAAAATCAAGCAAAGATATGAGCAAGTATTCCGATGCGCTGAATGCACTGATAGTGCTCGGCTATTCAAGAACAGAAGCCGCTAATGCGATGAAAGGACTCGATTACCCTTCCCTTTCACTTGAAGATTTAATTACTGCTGCGCTTAAAAATCTCATCAAATAGGAGACTCTAAATGGAAGATTTTGAATTTGATTACGAAAACAGAATAGTTTCCACCGAGTATAAATCCGAGGATGGAGAAAGTGAAAAGAGCTTGCGCCCCGAATCGCTAACGGAATACATAGGTCAAGAGAAAGCCAAGGACAGCCTTAAGGTTTACATCGAAGCGGCTAAGCAAAGGGGAGACGTGCTTGACCACGTATTGCTATACGGACCTCCCGGTCTCGGAAAAACAACGTTATCCGCAATAATTGCGAACGAGCTTGGAGTAAACATCCGCGTAACGTCAGGTCCCGCTATCGAAAAGCAGGGAGACCTTGCGGCACTTCTTACAAATCTCAACGATAACGACGTGTTATTCATTGACGAAATTCACCGCCTATCAAGGCAGGTTGAAGAAATACTTTATCCTGCTATGGAGGATTTTGCTCTTGACATAATAATAGGAAAGGGACCGTCTGCTCAAAGCATACACCTTCCCATACCTAAGTTCACCTTGATTGGTGCAACGACCCGCGCGGGACAGCTTACAACTCCTTTACGCGACAGATTTGGTGTACTCCTCAAGCTTGAGCTTTATACAGTTGAGGAGCTCGGGGAGATTGTAAGAAGAAGTGCAGGAATACTCGGAGTTCCGATAGACTACGAAGGCTCGCTTGAAATTGCATCCCGTTCTCGAGGAACACCGCGTATTGCCAACAGACTGTTAAAACGAGTAAGAGATTTCGCACAGGTAAAATACGACGGTTCTATAACACTTAAAACAGCTTCAGCGGCACTGAATATGCTCGAAATAGACGAACTTGGTCTTGATAATACCGATAGAAAAATGCTCGAAACCATAATACACGCATACGGCGGAGGTCCGGTCGGACTTGAAACTCTCGCCGCAACGGTAGGTGAAGAGGCCATAACAATTGAAGACGTTTACGAACCTTATCTGTTGCAAATAGGATTTCTCAGCAGAACACCTCGAGGCAGATGCGTTACAAAGCTTGCTTACGACCATCTTAACATTCCCTACAACGCACCGCGTGAACAAATGACCTATTTTGATGACGATGATAAGAACTGATTTGGAGATAAACTATGTGGAAAGCCGATAAATGGCAGGAATACGAACTTATAGACACCTCAGACGGTGAAAGACTTGAACGATGGGGCAAATATATACTTGTAAGACCCGACCCTCAGGTGATATGGAAAAACGTCAAGAGTGATAAAAGATGGAAAACTGCCGACGCAACGTATAAGCGTTCCCCGGCAGGCGGCGGAGCTTGGAAAGCATCCTCTTTGCCTGAGGAGTGGCGTATTAAGTATGAAAGCTTGGGCCTGAATTTCGTAATTAAGCCGACAGGCTTCAAGCACACTGGCCTTTTTCCCGAACAAGCTGTTAATTGGGAATGGTTCTCCGATCTTATCAAGTCTGCGGGAAGACCTATAAAAGTTCTCAATCTTTTTGCATATACGGGTGGTGCTACGGTTGCCTGTGCAAAGGCGGGGGCCTCGGTATGCCACGTTGACGCTTCCAAGGGCATGGTGCAGCAGGCTAAAACAAACGCCGCTCTTTCGGGTGTGGCTGACGCTCCGATCAGATATATTGTTGACGATTGCAAAAAGTTTATCGAACGCGAGATAAGACGTGGAAATAAATACGATGCTATAATTATGGACCCTCCGTCGTACGGCAGAGGTCCATCGGGAGAGCTTTGGAAGCTCGAGGAAAGCATCGGCGAATTCATAAGACTCGCCGCCGATGTAATGTCTGATGCTCCCCTGTTTTTCCTTCTTAATTCTTATACGACGGGACTATCGGCTTCGACGATGGGATATATGCTTGACCTCACTCTTAAACCGCGCTTCGGAGGTCAGGTCATCTCTGATGAGATAGGCATTCCCGTAAAAACTACAGGTTCCGCACTTCCCTGCGGTTCGAGCTCGAGATGGACGGCAAAAAATGAGTAAAAAACCATTTATAGAAATAAATAACCTTGTGTTTTCGTACGATGATGAGAACGCTCACGTTCCTGCGATAAAAAAACTCGACCTTACAATAGAAAAAGGCAGTTTCGTTGCGGTCCTCGGACACAACGGCTCGGGTAAATCAACCCTCGCTAAGCTGTTAAACTTGATTTTGACACCAACGAGCGGTGAAATATATATTGACGGCATGCTCATCACAAGAGACGATCTGAGGGATGAAGATATTTTGTCTGTGAGACGCAAGATCGGTATGGTTTTCCAAAATCCTGATAATCAGCTTGTTGCAACTATTGTTGAAGAGGATATCGCGTTCGGTCCGGAAAATCTCGGAATTCCTCCTCACGAAATTCGCGAGCGTGTTGATAATGCGCTCAAAACCGTAGGCATGACAGAATACAAGCGACATTCGCCTCATCAGTTGTCAGGCGGTCAAAAGCAACGTGTTGCTATCGCGGGAATAATTGCAATGATGCCCGAATGCATAGTTTTTGATGAATCAACAGCTATGTTAGACCCTGCCGGTCGCGCCGAAGTCATGGATACAATACAAAAGCTCAACCGTGAGCAAGGTATTACAGTTCTTCATATAACTCACTATATGAACGAAGCTCTCCTTGCCGACAGAGTGATTGTAATGAACGAAGGTGAGCTAATTCTCGATGGAACGCCAAACGAAGTGTTCAAAAACGTAGACGCAATAAGAAAAGCGGGACTTGACGTTCCGCAACAATACGAACTGATCGACGAGCTAAGACGCCTCGGATACGACGTAACAGTACCCGAAACTCTCGATATTAAAGATTGTGCAAACTCAATATACGATTTTTATCAAAAGAAAGTAAAATCATGAACGCTATTGAACTAACCAACGTATCATACACATACAGCCCTGATACACCGTTCAAAAAGCTTGCTTTAGACAACGTAACGCTATCTATAAGAGCGGGTGTAACTACGGGACTTATGGGGCATACTGGATCGGGTAAATCGACCTTGGTACAGCTTATAAACGGACTTCTAAAGCCCGATTCGGGAACTGTAAAGGTGCTCGGACAGGATATTTGGGAAAATCCAAAGGAAATCCACAAGCTTCGTTTCAAAGTGGGACTCGTATTTCAGTATCCCGAATATCAGCTGTTTGAAGAAACTGTCCGACGCGACATAGCATTCGGTCCATCTAATATGAAACTCGCATCTGATGAAATAGACAGAAGAGTCCAAACAGCCGCACAGCTTTGCGGTCTCGACAAAGCTACACTTGAAAAATCGCCGTTCGATCTTTCGGGCGGTCAAAAACGCCGTGTAGCTATTGCCGGAGTAATGGCCATGATGCCGGATATACTCATACTTGACGAGCCTGCCGCAGGCCTTGATCCAAGAGGACGTGAAGAAATACTTAGCGGTATATCACAATTCAGAAAAGAAAACAACTCAACCGTAATAATAGTAAGTCACAGCATGGAGGATATGGCAAAATATTCCGATGATATAGTAGTTATGGAAAACGCCGGTGTTTGTATGAGAGGCTCTAAAGACGAGATCTTCAAACAAACCGAACTGCTAACGTCAGTTGGACTTGACGTACCTACAATATCTAAGTTATCAAAAGAACTTACCGCGCTGGGTCTGCCTCTTGATAGTGGGCATTATAGCGTTAAAACTTGCGTATCCGCGCTTGCTAAAATATTTAATAATTAACTTTTAATTCATAGCCCGATGGGCTTGGAGATATTATGATAAAAGATATTACTCTCGGACAGTTCTTTCCGGGTAATTCTCTGCTACACAAGCTTGATCCGAGAATAAAAATAATACTTGCAATAATTTTTATTGCAATAGTTTTTCTAGCAAAAACGCCTTTTGCTTACGCTGAAATCTTTTTATTTGCTTTGATTTTGATTATCGTTTCGGGTATATCCATCAAAACAATTCTGAAAAGTATGAAGCCATTGGTGTTTATTCTGATATTTACGTCCGTACTAAACATTTTTTGGACGGCAGGCGAAAACCTGTTAGTAGCAATTGGTCCGGTAAAAATATACGCCGAGGGCGTTATGTTTGCAATATTTATGGTAATCAGAATTACTGTGCTTCTGGTCTCAACCACCGTAATTCTGACGTATACAACCTCACCGATAATGCTGACTGACGGAATAGAGAGACTTCTCTCTCCTCTAAAGGTCTTCAAGGTTCCTGTTCACGAGTTTTCACTTATGATGACTATTGCTCTCAGATTTATTCCAACGCTTATTGAAGAAACCGATAAAATTATGTCAGCTCAAAAAGCGAGAGGTGCTGATTTTTCAAGTGGAAGTCTTGTTGACAGAGCAAAGGCACTTATACCCGTACTGATACCCTTGTTTGTATCTGCATTCAGACGCGCAGACGAACTTGCAACTGCAATGGAATGCAGATGCTATCACGGAGGAGAGGGACGTACTAAAATGACCGTTTCTCGCATATCCTCTCTTGATGTTATCTCGCTTATTGTATTTATTGGTTCCGGTTTAGCAATAATACTTACAAACAATCTGACGACAGGAATTTAATAATGAAATTCATATTAGAACTCAGCTTTCTTGGAACACACTTTTCCGGTTATCAGGTTCAACCGGGAAAACGAACGGTTCAATCAACACTTCAAGACGCAATAGAAAAGCTTTTCGGTAAAAGATACGACGTTAAGGGCTGCAGCAGGACGGATAGCGGTGTTCATGCAAACGTATTCTACGTAACCTTTGATCTACCTGACGGCACGTCATCGATAACAGTGGATAAAATGCCGCCTGCTTTCAATTCCGTATTACCCGATGATATATCAGTAAAAGCCGCAGCAATAGTAGATGATAATTTTCATGTAAGGCACAACGTTATATTCAAAGAATATATATATATTATAAATAATTCTGTTTTTCGCGATCCATTCACTCAAGGCAGAGCTTATCATTTTCCAAAGCATCTATGTTGCAACGATATTGCAAAAATGAATAAAGCTGCGCAGTTCATTGTTGGGAAACACGATTTCGCCTGTTTTATGTCAAGCGGTTCCGGTGTTGAAGATACGGTAAGAAACGTAAAATATCTTAATGTTACAAAGGATGACGACATTATCACCATACGCATCGCAGCTGACGGTTTCTTATACAATATGGTAAGAATTATATCAGGCACTCTCCTTGATGTCGGAAGAGGCAAGACGTCTCCCGATGACATTAATGCAATGTTAGAGTCGCTTGACCGCGCTAAATCCGGCACCACTTTGCCCGCTTGCGGTCTGTACTTAAATAAAGTAATATTTGACAGACAGGTCTTCGGAAGGAGTATAAAATGACAACGTTTGAACTTTTCATACTTGCAGTAGGATTATCTATGGACGCTTTAGCGGTAGCTATATGCAAGGGTCTGTCGGTAAGACGAATGAAACCATCGCACGCAGTAATTACAGGCGCATATTTTGGCGGGTTTCAGGCTCTTATGCCCCTAATCGGCTACATACTCGGAAAACAGTTTGAATCCCTTGTGACAAGCGTAGACCATTGGATAGGATTTATTCTACTTGGACTTATCGGTGCAAACATGATAAAGGAATCACGTTCCTGCGCGGAATGCTTGAACGATTCGTTTTCATTCAAAGTTATGTTCCCTCTTGCGGTTGCCACGAGTATAGATGCACTTGCGGTCGGAATTACATTGGCTTTCCTCAAGGTAAATATTATCACCTCCGTTCTGTTTATTGGCATTATAACATTTGCTCTTTCCGCAATAGGAGTTAAGATAGGAAACGTGTTTGGCGCCAAATACAAATCAGCTGCCGAGTTGACCGGAGGAATAGTCCTTATTCTGATGGGAACAAAGATTTTACTTGAACACTTGGACATAATTAATTTCTAAACAGAAAAAGGTCTGCATTTGCAGACCTTTTTCTGTTTATGTAAGTTATCTTGCGATACGTCCTGTGCCGTCGCCGCCGATAAGCTTTTCGACTTCGTCGACTGTTACGAGGTTGAAGTCGCCGAGAACACTGTGCTTAAGACAGCTTGCGCCAACTGCAAACTCAAGAGCTGCCTTGGGATCACCCTTAGCCGTGAGACCATAAATTAGTCCGCCTGCGAAGGAGTCGCCGCCACCGACTCTGTCAACGATATCAGCCATATCGTACGTCTTGCTGTGGTAGAATTCTTTGCCGTCATTGATACAAGCGGACCAGATGTTTCTGTTTGCGCTTACACTCTGGCGAAGTGTGATAGCAACACACTTGAGGTTGGGATACTGAGCGAGAACCTTTTCTGTGATGTTCTTGTAAGAGTCGAGATCGATCTGACCAAGCTCGGGCTTAGCATCAGCAGTAATGCCGAGAGACTTCTGGCAGTCTTCCTCGTTGGCTATAAGTACGTCTGTATACTTGGTAAGCTCGGGCATAATTTCGTCAGCTCTCTTGCCGTACTTCCAGAGCTTTGCTCTGTAGTTGAGGTCCATAGAAACCGTGATACCAAGCTTCTTAGCAGCTTTCATTGCGTTGAGAGCTTCAGCTGCAGTATCTGCGCTTACGGCAGGAGTAATACCTGTGATGTGGAACCATTCTGCGCCGTCGAAAATCTTTTCCCAATCAAAGTCACCCGACTTGATATTTGAGAACGAAGAATAATCACGGTCATAAATAACCTTAGAAGGACGCTGGCAAGAGCCTGCCTCGAGGTAGTAAATACCAACTCTGCCCTTTTTGAACGCAATGTTTGATGTATCAACACCGTACTTCTTGAGTTCTCTTATGCAAGCAACCGAAATATCGTTTTCGGGAAGAGCTGTAACGAAAGCCGCGTCAAGACCATAGTTGCAAAGAGATACCGCAACGTTAGCTTCACCGCCTCCGAATGTTGCGTCAAGAGACGCGCTTTGGAGAAGACGTTCAAATGCAGGAGACTTGAGTCTGAGCATAATCTCGCCGAATGTAACAAATTTCTTACTCATTTTATTTCCTCCGAAATATAATAATTACAGTTAGATTATACCACTAAATAAATCCGATTTCAATAGTTTTTCAATTTTTAATGCAATTTTTGATTACTGTTTGCAAATAATAATTCAAACACGATAAATACGAGGAAATAAAAATGATAAATAAACAAAAATGTGCCGTAATCGGCTGCGGATTCGTTGGCTCTACCATCGCGTATACACTTATGGATCACAGTATATTTTCCGAAATGGTCTTAATAGATGTAAACGATAAAAAAGCCGAAGGCGAAGCAATGGATCTGAATCACGGGCTTCCCTTTATATCACCAATGAAAATTTATAATGGCGATTATTCAGATCTCGAGGACGCATATGTAATTATAATCGCCGCAGGTACCGGTCAAAAAGCAGGCGAAACAAGGACAGAGCTTGTTGACAGAAACGTAGAAATTTTCAAAAATATCGTGCCTAACATCACTAAGTACAATAAAGACTGTATTATACTCGTTGTTTCAAATCCCGTTGATATTTTAACGTATGTGACTTATAAGCTTTCAGGATTTGAAAGCAACAGAGTTATTGGGTCGGGAACTGTTCTTGATACGGGAAGACTCAAATATCTCGTAGGAGAGCATCTCGGTGTCGATAGCAGAAATGTACACTCTTTTATAATAGGTGAACACGGCGATAGCGAGCTCGCCGTATGGAGCAGTGCCAATATATCGGGTATTGACCTTAATGATTACTGTCATATAACGGGTAAAAAATATGATCCTCAAACTCTTGAAGATATGTATATTCAGGTTCGTGACAGCGCGTATAAAATCATAGAGGGAAAAGGCGCCACCTATTACGCTATTGGGCAGGCCACGCTCAGAATAGTTAAAAGCATAGTAAAAAATCAAAAGTCCGTTCTTCCCGTCTCGTGCTTGGTCGACGGTCACTACGGACTTGAAAATATGTATATGGGTCTGCCAGCAATAGTCGGAAGCGACGGTGTAAGCAACGTTCTTGAAATACCTCTAAACGCCGAGGAGGGCCAAAGACTCAGGTCTTCAGCCAGACTTCTTAAAAGCATTATAGACAAAATTTCAGACAAAATAGGTATTATCGGTTAACACCCTCGTAAATAATTGCTTTACCGGATCTGTCAACAGCTTTGACTACCCCATATTCAATAAGTGCATTAAGAGAGTATCTCGCGCGTCTGTCTCTGATCCTCGTAAATCTTTCAAATTCAGCAAAAGTGAATCTGCCGTCCGTGATTTCGGGCGGCAGAAACTTTATTATGTCCTCTGCCGATTTTACAGTGATTATATTATGAAGAGCTAAAGGCATTTTATAAAGCTTCGTACATCTGTTTTTTCTGTTACGTCCATATCCGTCAAGCAGCTTATACTCGTCCATATCAATAAACAACAGATCGAAAGAAAGCCTCTTGTGATTTATAAATCTCCTGATTTTTGAAACCTCGTACAAAAAGTCAATAGGTGTTCCCTTTTTGTTGGATTTATTCCTTGCAACAACAGCTCCCGTTTCCGGGTCTATCCAGACAATGCTTTTGTTATACTCGATAGGGAAAACCACCGTAACGTCATATAGCTCAAGATATTTCTCAAGCTTTTTATTTAATCTATCAAAACTCGAAGTCTGTATCTCTATTATTTCTTCTTCGCGTTTTATATCCGCGACAAAACCGCACGCTTTAATTTCGTGAAAGCTCTTATCGGGTTCATAGTAAGATTTTAACACTGCGTGCAAAACTTTCTCACCCAGTGTACCGATTCCGCATTTGTGAGCAGAAAAATCATGTTCAGATGCAATTTCGGAAAATCTGATAAAATCGTGTTCCATCATAATACCGCCTGACAAAGTAGATTCACATATATTATACCATATTCAGAATTAACTTCAACCTAATTGTAAAAATTTACGTACATTTATACAGTAAAATTTACAATATTCCTTGACTTTTTCTTTTTTTGTTATATAATAAATAGAGTATGCCTTATTAAGGATATGCTTGATAGCCGATACTGTCGGCAGGAGGAACAAATTATGAAAAAGAATCTTGTAGTAATCGGATATGGTGGAATGGGCTCGTGGCACGTAGCTCACGCACAGAAAAGTGACGTGGTTTCACTCAAGGGTGTTTACGATATAGATCCTACAAAGACAGAGCTTGCCAGATCTAGAGGAATATATGCGTACGACTCGTTTGACGCCGTTCTTGCCGACAAGGATGTCGACATCATAACCGTCGCTATCCCCAACGATCAACACAAAGACGTAGTTAACGCTGCCCTTAACGCAGGCAAGCACGTTATCTGCGAAAAGCCCGTTACCCTCTCAACCGAGCTTCTACTTGAAATGATCGCATGTGCAAAGAAAAACGGCAAGGTATTCTCTGTTCATCAGAACAGACGATTTGACGTTGACTATCTTGCTATGAAGAAGATTCACGATAGCGGAGAGATCGGAAAGATATTTAACATTGAGTCAAGAGTTCACGGCTCACGCGGCATCCCTTCAGACTGGAGAGGTATGAAAAAGTACGGCGGCGGAATGGTATATGACTGGGGTATCCACCTAATTGACCAGATAATGATGATCAAAGGCAAGGACATCAAAAAGGTATATTGCCGCGTTGATAACATCACTAACAAGGAAGTTGACGATGGCTTCAAGCTCGAACTCACGTATGCAGACGATAGCCGCGCTTACATTGAGCTTGGTACATATAACTTTATTGCAATGCCAAGGTTTTATATGCAGGGTCTGGGCGGCACTGCTCTTATAACCGACTGGAAAGAAAACGCAAAGGTAGTTAAGTGCAAATATTGGCACGAAAGCGAAGTTGTACCTGTTGAGACTGCCGCGGGTCTGACTAAAACTATGGCACCCCGTGATTCTATAACAGTTGATGAATATGAAATTGAAAAACCGACATCGGACGTTCACGATTATTACCGTAATTTCTGTGACGCGATTGACGGCAAGGCAGAAAAGATGGTTTCCGACGATGATATGCTCTTCGATATGAAGGTTATGGAAGCCGCGTTTAAGTCGGCAACTTTAGGACAGGTAATAGAGTTTTAATATGATAGATTTACTCGATCTTGAAAAGAGTTTTTTGGCGCCACATATAACCGAAGGTGCTACTGCGGTTGACTATACTATGGGTAACGGTCACGACACTGCGTTTCTCTCAAAAGCAGTTGGCAAAACCGGCAAGGTCTTCGCATTTGATATACAGGAATCTGCGCTGATCAGCACTCAAAAAAATCTAAAATCTGAGGGGTGTCCCGATAATTACACTCTGATATGTGCTTCACACCACAGAGTCAAGGATTTTGTAAAAGAGCCCGTCAAAATCGGCATGTTCAACCTCGGTTATCTCCCCGGTGGCGACAAGCGTATTACAACGCTTCGCGAAACGACCATAGAGGCAGTAAAAGCCGCAATAGATCTTATGGATAAAGACGCGGCACTTCTTATTGCCGTATATCCGGGTCACGAGGAAGGGGAAATTGAGGGGGAGATGTTGACCGAGCTGTTTGCCACGTATTCAAGATATAAATACTGTATAGGCAAGTTCAGATTTTGTAACTCACCGACATCCCCGTACTTCTTTATAATTGAAACCAAATAAAAAACGCCCGATGGGCGTTTTTTATTTGGTTTTAGGAATTCTTTTATCAAGTTCGAACGAAAAAGACTCGTCGGCTTCGATCTTAACGGTAACTAGACCCGAAATATCATTGTATATAAGAACGTATTTATCTCTGATAAAAATATTTTGTTTATAATCAAACGAATTGACTGTTTTATTATTGTGTTTTTTTGGATCACCGAAGAATACACATTTGTCGAGGGCAATACTGCAAACCATGACCTCTTTCTTGCCCTGTATTTTAATCACGTTAAAATACGAGCTGCCGTCATCTCTGTCATCTATTACATATTTGAAATCCGAAAGGTGATAGCGTTGGAGAGTCTGAATACCAAATGTGAGAAGAACGATTGCGGCAAGCTGGAATAAATAGGGTACGTATGGGAACTGCGTTGAAATCAAAAAGGAAATTACGCCTGTCGCAAGGAGTATAGTTGCGATGTGCAGGGCTTTGTTGTTTTTCTTGGGGAAATAGATCATATTAACCTCATATCACGGTGCCATGCGACAGTAGAATGTTACTTCCCTTCGTTTCTATTACACCGTATGAATAAGAATAATCGCGTGGTCTTGAAATACTGCCGGGATTAAATACGTAAAGTCCTTTTGCTCCTTCGGAATCGGACGGTATGTAAGTGTTATCTCTCGTGTGAGTGTGTCCGTATAAAAGCACGTGAGCATTTTTGCGTTTCGCCGAAGCAATAGCATAGTCAAGGGATGATTTTACATTATACGTATGTCCGTGAATCAGAAAAAACTTAAAGCCTCCTAGTTCAATTATGACCTCACGGACAAGATCTTTTTTAGCAAGATAACCGGCAGCATATTCCTCATAATTCCCGTCAACAAAAAGTACGGGGATATCCTTTGTAAGCATCTCAAGATCCTTGTGACCGTCTCCTAAATGAAAAATACAGTCAATGCTTCCAAGAGCTTTATGAATATCTAAAGCTTTTTTCAAATAAGTTACTCGGTTATGCGAATCGGAAAAAACAAGAAATTTCATTAAAATCTCCATTCTTGTAGACAAACGTGCAAAATAACACGCAAAAGGAACATAAAGCTCAATCTTTGCATATATTATTACCAAACCACAAACTATGAGGAGAATATATGCAAATAGATAAAAACATAAAAAATGAGCTCTTAGGACTTGACGATACTGCGCTTAAAGGGATCGTAAGCTCTATAGCAAAATCAGCGGGTTTGAAGGTCGGCAATATAAATATCAGCAACTCGGATATAGACAAAATCAGATCTGCAATTAGCAAAGCAACAGATAAAGATGCAGAGGAAGCATTGAAGATACTGGGAGGCGAAGATGCGGCAAACGGTCTGATCGAAAAAATCAAAAAATCTTCAAAGGAATAAGCCTGTTATGTCCGATCTTGAAAACAAAATCAACGGATTGCTTTCCGATCCGGAAGCACTTTCAAGCATTATTAATGTAGTAAAAGGGCTGGGCGGACTTTCGGTTTCGCCTCAAAGCGGTGCGTCCGCGCCAATTAAGCCGACGTTGTTTTCGGAACATACCGAAACACAAGAAAGTGATGTAATGAATGCATTAAGCGCTAACATACATAACGAAAAGGATGGAATCATCAGTTCAAAAAGCGTGGGCTTGCTTCTTGCATTAAGACCGTTTTTATCAGAAGGCAAAAGAGAAAAAATCGATGTAATAACGAAGCTGTTAAAAATCGCTGCATTGACGGATCTACTTAAATAAACATTTATGCCGTATTCTGCGGCAGATCGGAGAATTATATGTACGTAAGACGAGAGCCACGTTTTGAAAGCAAGGATTTTCCGCAGAATTACAACGGCAGCCTGCGCCAAACGAGCGATAATAGCGAAGAAATATGCGAAAATAAAGATAGACACGTAAACAGATATACCGTCAAGAAAAACAAGTCGATAATACATAGGCCGAAAGACGTGTGTGATAACGTCGGTAATACAGATGACTTGGTCTTGATAGGAGCATTGGCTTTTCTTTACATAGGGTGCGAACACACCAAAGAAAATTTAATTCTTATGGCTATTCTCGCTTACTTACTTTTCATTTGTAAAAAAGATTAAGCCGAATATTCATCGAGATGGTATCTGTAGATCAGAGTTCCGTCAATAAAAGTAAATGCATCCTCGATCAAGCAAGTACTTGTAGAAAGATAGTATTCATCGCGTTGATTGATATCGTCATAGGAAACCGAAACACTGTAATATGATTTACTTTCTCTTGAGACGAGTGATACAGAATATTCACTTACACTCTCTGTGTTACTTAATATAGCGTTACAAATATCAGAAACGTCGGAAAGCGACGGGATACCGCACTGTCCCTCGAAGGTGATGTTATTCGAGCTTTTATGCTTTGCAGATCGGTTTCTTGTAACGTCGGTTACGGTAACGTAGCCTTCTGCGTCAAGCTCGATTTTTTCAAAGGGAGTATCATCTCTGCTCTTTTCTATAATATATGTGCCATTATCGCAAGAAGCTGACAGTTTAACGGTATCTAAACCTTCAGAGCCAACAGTCACAATTGTCGCCTTAAACTCATACTTCTCGGGAAGCGAAAATCCTGCAATAATGTCGGTCAGCTCTTCGGGGGTAGATGCGTAGACAAATTGATATTCTTCGGTTCCGTTCAAGAGTCCGTCATAAACGTGGTCAAAATTAACCTGATCATCATCTTCCCTGTTGTTAGCTATAAACGATGAGAAATCTATAACGGAGATGAAATCTGTTATAAACATACCATATATGAGAATACCAAAGGCAACCGTGATAAGAAAAATTATCAAAACAGTTCCCCAGATACCGCTAAACGGTGTTGATGGGGGCTTTTTGTTTTCCTCTGTATTTTTCATTCAATTTACTCCGTTTCGGTATTATTCATTATGTTCATCTTTGCTTTTATCTTCCGTATTTTCAACTCCGAATCCACGCTTTGAGTTAAATCCGTATTTAGATACGAGAAGAACGTAAACACTTAGTACTGCAAATCCCACAACCAATATCAAAAAAGCTCTGAGTGGTCTTTCTGCGGTAAACGTGATTGCCGAAATTCCTAGAATAGCGCAAATGGAATAAATAATATAAACGCTCTGCTTTTGACTGAAGCCATATGCTATAAGCTTATGATGTAGATGGTTTTTATCAGGTGAAAAGGGGCTCTTATGCTTTAGTATACGTCTTGTAAACGCATTAACGGTGTCAAAAAGGGGTAAAGCAAACACCGCAATAGGTATTAAGAAAGATAATACGGCGTGTAGTTTGAAAACACCTTCGATCGAGAGTATTGCAAGCGTATATCCCAAGAACAACGCACCTGTATCACCCATAAATATAGTTGCGGGGTTTGAATTAAACGGCAAGAAGCCGAAACAAGATGCCGCAAGAGTTGCAGTTATAATTGCGCTTTGAACATCACCCTTGATAAGTGTAACAAAGAACAAGGATATTGATGCAATGCCACCAACACCGCAAGCAAGTCCATCAAGTCCATCAATAAGATTTATTGCATTGGTCAAACCCACTATCCAAAGAATCGTTATCGGTATCGACCAAGCACCAAAGTTGATATAATATCCAAACAGATTGATAAACTCGAGTCTTACTCCGCACATGACGGCAATTACAGCAGCTGCAATCTGAGCCGCGAGCTTGATCCAAGCATTAATTGACTTAATATCGTCGACAACGCCGACAAGGACAATCAGAAAACCACCGATATATACAGAGATCAGTGATTGATTGATTTCGCAAAACAACGATGTAGAAATAACAAAAGCAAGAAAAATTGCAAGTCCACCTATTCTGGGTATAGGTTTTTTATGCATCCTTCTGTCATCCATTGGCACGTCTATCGCGCCTATAATATGTGCAAGAGCGCGTACTGCGGGGGTGGTAGTAAAAGCGAGCAGTAACGCAAGAACAACCGCGCAAAATCCGTTAATAAAGACGCTGCTTATCATAAATTGTCCCCTTTATCTTATTTGAATAAATCCAACTTTTTTCTGAACCTTAGAGAGTGTACGTCTGGCGAGTCTATATGCCTGCTCGGAGTTTGTTTTCATTATATCCTCAAGATACGCCTTCTCCTTAATCAGCTTCTCAAACTCGACTCTAACGGGCTCAAGTGCATCAGCGCAAACCTCACCTACCGCAAGCTTAAAATCTCCGTAACCCTTACCCTCGAAATCACGCTCAGACTCCTCTATGGTCTTTCCCGTAAATGCCGAGTAAATTGTAAGGAGATTATTTATACCGTCCTTACCGTCTGCAAATTTAACACAGGTATCAGAGTCAGTAACTGCTCTCTTGAATTTGCGAATTATAACATCCTTAGAGTCAAGTATTCTGACAACTGCATTTTCGTTTGCATCGGACTTGCTCATTTTTTTGGTTGGTTCCGCGAGTGACATTATCTTTGCACCGCTCTTGGCAATATAAGGCTCGGGAACAGTAAAGGTATCGCCGTACACGTTGTTAAAGCGCTCTGCAATATCTCGCGCAAGCTCAAGATGCTGTTTCTGGTCAACACCAACGGGCACGATGTCCGTCTTATATAGCAAAATATCTGCCGCCATCAAAGTAGGATAGGTAAATAATCCCGCATTAATATTATCTGCGTTCTTAGTACTCTTGTCCTTAAACTGAGTCATTCTCGAAAGCTCACCAAACATAGTATAGCAGTTGAGTATCCACGCAAGCTCTGCATGACACGGAACGTGACTCTGAACGTAAAGAATATTCTTTTCAGGATCAAGTCCCGTCGCTATGTATAGCGCCAGAGTTTCATAGGTTCTTCTTCTCAGCTCAGCAGGGTCCTGTCTTACCGTAATAGCGTGTTCGTCAACAACACAGTACAGACAGTTAAATTTATCCTGAAAATCAGAAAAATTCTTTATTGCACCGAGATAGTTTCCTATTGTGAGGTTTCCACTGGGCTGAACACCTGAAAATATTGTTTTTTTATCGTTTGAAAATTCTGCCATTCTAATATCCTCTGCTTAAATATAAATATACAGGATATATTATATCACAAAATTCCACAAATGCAAGTACATACGATCAGTTTTAACAAATTGTTCTAACGTCATACTTGAAATAAATGCGTAAATGTGTTATACTCTTTTATAATATAAGTTAAATTTCTGGAGTCAAAATATGAACACGAGCGAAAAGAATTTTTCTGAAAAAACGCTAAAAAGCTTTGTCAAAAAAACAACTGTTAAAAACATATTAAAGTTCGTAGCTGTAGTAATAATTATTAGTGTTTACACACTTCTTCTCGGTAGAATGTATCTTGCAAAAGATAGAGGCGTAATGAACAGATATTCACCTACGGAAAAATTTTTGTCAGAATGTAACGAAAGCACAGAAATTCTCACACAGAATCTGTCTTACACTATGGACGAAAACGGATACTACCGCGTATCAAATCCCGTCTACATACCTGCTATTAACGAACTTCAGATAAACGTACGGTATAACAACAGCACTCTTGATGCCATTAGCGAGGAATACCCTGATTTTAGCTATGTGGGCGAGCCTTTTGTTTACGAGCTTATCGACAACAACGGTAATACATATGCTCTGGATTCTTATATACCGCAGAAAAATATAATATATAATTTCAGGAAGCTCGTATTTAAGAACGTGGACTATACTTCTGCCGAGCGTTTGTATCTCGACGTAAGATTTGTAGGTGATAACTCTGAGGATTCCCCCATGAGCGTTAGGTTTACCGTGTATAATTCAAATGACACGACCGAGCCTTCCGGCATCAAAGTAAATATAAAAAAACGAGACGATTTTGTGAGATTATCAGGCGAGGAGCATTAATGAGCACTATCAATAAACGATTGTCATTACTAAGAGAGCAAATGAAAAAATGCGGTGTTTCAGCCTCTATAATTCCCACAAGCGACCCGCATCTCTCTGAATATATACAAGATTGTTTTAAGTTCAGAGAATATTTTTCGGGATTCAACGGCTCAGCGGGCACCCTGCTCGTAACACTAAGCAAAGCGTATATATTTACAGACGGCAGATACTTTCTTCAGGCAGAAAAACAACTTGAAAACACCGAAATCAAGCTTGTTCGTTCGGGTGTTTCCGGTGAACCTACCATAACTGAGCTTTGCCATAATGAGTTAAACAGCGGGCAGTCCGTTTTTATTGACTCGAGATTTATTTCGTATAATTCCTACAAGAAGCAATCGTCCGAATTGTCCGAGTTCGGAATAACTCTGTCATCGAATGCAGATCCGGTTTTTGAATCGGCTTCTTTGCCAATTCAGCGTTTTTCTGAAATAAGGGAGCTTGACAGATCACTCTGCGGCTTATCAAGACTCGAAAAAATTGATAATGTGCGTAAAAAAATTAAAGAAACAAATGCCGAAGGCCTGATTCTTACAGAGCTTGATGACATTGCTTGGCTATTTAATCTCAGAGGTGATGATATAGAAAACACACCTGTGTTTTATTCATTTGCTTACGTCACCTTGAATGAAGCTTACTTATTCGTGGGCGCGAATGCGGCAAATAATATTTTACCGTCACTAATAAACGATGGAATCAAGGTTTTGAATTACGATAAATTTACCGAGTTTATATCTGTGATTTCGGAAAAAATAATTATAGCAGACAAAAACACAGTAAATGCACAAATCATAAACGCTTTGCCGGACAGTGCACGCTTTGCTTCTGTTGGCAACCCGGTACACACAGCCAAAGCCGTAAAGAACAAAACAGAAATTGACAATATGAAAAGGGCACATTTATATGACGGTGTTGCACTTGTAAAATTTATGCGACTGATCAAATCTGCGGCGTCGGGCTCCTATACTGAAATCTCCGCGGCAAAAATGCTGCTTGATTTAAGACGAGAATCCGAAAACTTTGTTTCAAACAGCTTTGACACAATTTCCGCTTATAACGAAAACGCGGCTATAATCCACTATTCTCCCTCTCTTGAAACCGACAAAATCATCGAGTCCAAGGGAGCGTTACTCGTCGATTCGGGAGGTCAATATAACGGCGGAACGACCGACGTGACAAGAGTGTTTGTTCTTGGCGAAACAACCCCGGAATTCAAACGCGACTACACCTTAGTATGCAAGGCTATGCTAAAGCTTCAAAATATACACTTCCCTATCGGAATCAAATCCGCCGTCCTTGACGGTGTAGTCCGTGAGCCTCTTTGGAAATACGGAGTTGATTTCAGACACGGAACGGGTCACGGTATAGGTTATATGTTGAGTGTTCACGAGGGACCAACACGAATAAGCTTTAAGGATACTTCTACAGAAATTGTTCCCGGAATGATAACCTCTGATGAACCCGGGATCTACGTTGACGGAAAATACGGAATACGTTTGGAAAACGCTTTGCTTTGTGTCGCGGATAAAGATACGGAATACGGCAAATTCTGCAAATTTGAGCCACTAACTCTTTGCCCGATTGACCTTGACGCACTTGACTTTTCATTACTGACTCACGAAGACGTGGAAAATATAAACGAGTACCACAAAACTGTATATGAAAGACTTTTTCCCTACCTATCCAAAAGTGATGCCGATTACCTTAAAAGCGTAACACGTGAAATTTAAGATATCGGTTGACAATAATACCTTGATATTGTATAATATTACTAGTTTAAGACGAGCAAAGGAGTACAATTTATGTTTAACGAATTAAAGGAAATCATAGCTAAACAGCTTAAAATTGACCGTGATAAGATAACGGAAGAAACAAATCTCAGAACCGACCTTGGAGTTAATTCCATCGAACTCGCCGAGCTTGTTCTCGAAATTGAAGACAAGTATGACTGCGACATTGATGAAAAAGCTCTGTCCAAGCTTACAAGCGTTGGAGATATTGCTAAATACCTCGAAAAGGAATTAGGCTGATATAAATGCTTGAAAACAACCTCGCGGCACTGATAATTATTTTTACCTCAATTATTTTGCTTGCTGCACTTACACTTTTTATTGTTATAAAAATCAAATCCGCAAAAAGAATCAAGCAGATTGAAAATTACGGAAAACCGAGCGAAAAAAAGCTTAAAGAAATGCTTGAGAAAGCATTTTCGCAGTCAGCAGTATTCAGCGGAGTGTATATTCCCTACACCAACGGCAACAAAGACAAATACGCGGAAATGGATGCTGTAGTGATCTTGAGAAGCGGCGTTTACGTCATTGAACTCAAAAGCCATAACGGAAAAATAATCAACGGCGAAACAAAATATTGGACTCAGATATACAATGACAAGCGCATAAGCTTCTATAACCCCATATATCAAAACACAACACATTCAAAAATAATTACAAGCATCTTCAAAGAAGAGGGACAATACAACGTACCTGTATACAACGTCATTGTATTTTCGTCAACAAAGGTGACGTTTACAAATCAGTATCCCAATCTCGTCCTTTTAGATGATCTGATCAAATACATCAAAAGAACCGGCAAAAAAGATACCATGAGTATCTCTCAGACATCTAGGCTCAGAACGATTTTGCGTTCTTATATCAGATCGGGACGCAAGGTCGAGCAAAAGCATAAGAAATCAATACGAAAAAGAAAAAGATACAGATGACAACGGGGTTTTACCCTGTTGTTATTTGTTTATTTTACCTGAAAATATTCAATTGGTGAAAATATGACGAACAATAATATTAAAGAAAAATACATCGAACTCAAAAGAAAGCTTTTTGATAAGTACTATGCCAGAATGAACGATATGCAGCGCTCTTCTGTCTATACCGTTAACGGTCCGTTGCTTGTTCTTGCGGGCGCAGGAAGCGGTAAAACAACCGTTCTCGTTAACAGAATATCCCACATAATTCGTTACGGAAACGCATATGAAAACAATTACGTTCCCGAGGATGTCGACGTTTCTGATATTGAGCGAATAGAAAAATATGCAGAGCTTGACCATGATGAGCTTGGAGAGACTCTCGTTGAGTTTGCTTGTGAGCCCTGCCCTCCGTGGGCAATACTTGCTATCACGTTTACCAACAAGGCCGCGGGAGAGATAAAAGAACGACTCGTTAGTGCCGTCGGCGACGAAAATGCCGCAAAAGAGATATGGGCAGGAACCTTCCACTCGATTTGCGTGCGTATTCTCAGAAGATACGGTGAATCGGTCGGGTATTCATCTTCATTTACCATTTATGATACAGACGATTCCAAAAAGCTTATCTCGTCTTGTATGAAAAAACTTAACATTGATGAAAAAGTAATCTCGGTAAAAACAGTCCTCTCAACAATCAGCCGAGCCAAAGACAGACTTATGTCCGCCAAGGATTACTATGCCGAAGCATCATCGGATTTCAGACTTTCCCATATAGCTCGTATTTACCTTGAATATGAACGCGAATTAAGAAGCGCAAACGCTCTTGATTTTGACGATATAATTATGCAAACCGTTCTTTTGCTTCAAGAGAACGAGGAGGCAAGAACGTACTATCAGAACCGATTCAGATACGTCTGCGTTGACGAGTTTCAGGATACAAATATCGCACAACTACGTCTCTGCGAGCTAATCTCAGCCAAACGAAGAAACATCATGGTTGTTGGCGATGATGACCAGAGTATATACAAGTTCCGTGGCGCAACAATAGAAAATATACTGACATTTGACCGTATTTTTGAGGAGTGCAAGGTCATAAAGCTCGAACAGAACTATCGTTCAACGGCGACCGTTCTCGGTGCCGCTAATGCAATTATTGCCAACAATAAGGGCAGAAAAGGCAAAAATTTGTGGACCGACGGGGATGACGGCGAAAAAATCACATACAAACAATTGCCTAATCAGAATATCGAAGCTCAGTACATAACTGATCGGATACTTGAAACCGTCAGACGTGATAAACTTAACTTTTCGGATTTTGCAGTTCTTTACAGAATGAACAGCCAATCCGCCCCCCTTGAAACAGTATTTGCAAAAAGCGGTATCCCCTACCGTTTGCTCGGAGGTCTTAGATTCTTTGACAGAAAAGAAATAAAGGACATAATAGCATACCTGTGCATAACCGCAAACCCGCGTGACAGCGTAAGACTCAAAAGAATAATAAACGAGCCTAAGCGAAAGATAGGAGATTCAACCGTATCCGCAGTTGAAGCACTCGCAGCGCTCGAAAGAAAAAGCCTTTTTGATATAATGAAGCACTCAGCAACATTTATGCAGCTAACAAAGGTTTCAGACAAGCTTACCGCATTTACCGATATGATCGAGGGCTTCTCAAGACTTCTTGAAATTTCCTCAATTGCTGAGCTTATAACCTCTGTCGTCGAAGAAACTGGATACCGCGACATGCTTATAGCCGAAGGAGAAACGGGTCTTGACAGGCTTAGAAACATTGACGAGCTTGTAAATATGGCAACCGAATATCAGTCAAGCGCCGAAGAGCCTTCTCTTTCGGGCTTCTTGGAAGAAGTCGCACTTGTAAGCGACACGGACAATTACGATTCGGATGCAGATGCTGTTGTTCTGATGACTATCCACAGCGCAAAGGGACTTGAATTTCCAATAGTTTTCTTGCCCGGTCTCGAGGAAGGAATATTTCCGAGCCTTATGAACGCAGAAAACGATGAGGAAATTGAAGAAGAACGCCGTCTTGCTTACGTTGCCGTGACCAGAGCAAAGAAAAAGCTCTTTATAATGAACGCACGTGAACGAATGATGTTCGGAAAAACAAGATACAACAAAAGGTCAAGATTTTTAGAGGAAATTCCCGAAAAATATATTGACGACCAGAATGAGCAAAGGCGAGATTTCTCCGCAGCTTTAACAACATACCAAAGGACACAGATTTCAAAGGAACTAACGTCTCCGCATACCGCCTCTGCTCCTATAAAACGCGCACCCTCCGAATCATTCACGGTCGGTGAGGCGGTTGTTCATCCAACTTTTGGTGACGGTATCGTATTATCCGTACAAAAGATGGGCGCAGATGCTCTGTATGAAGTCGCATTTGACAGTGTTGGTACTAAAAAGCTTATGGCGACCTTTGCGAAGCTTAAAAAGAAAGGCGGAGCATAATATGAACAAAAAGAAAAAGTATATGCTAATAGCCGTCATATCTATGCTCATAATTACGGTTATCGGTATCGTTTATCTCAGTTTCGAAAAAAAAGAAGAACCCGAGTTTATTTCTTCTTTTGTTTATGAATTCGAGGTAGACCACCCGTCTTACATCTTCTATACACCTGATTATAACGCTGACATCACCAAAGATGTGGATTATCAGAAGCAAGTACCTTACGTTTACTATACGAACGGCGGCATTACTGAATGTATAACAGAAGAAAACTACTCTGATTACGGTCCGCTTGTTGAGTTTTTTGGCAAATATTTCGACTCGCTCAAAGCGGGCGACACGGAAGCTTATCTCTCTCTTCACTCAGAACGGTATTTTACATATAACTTCAAGCCATATCAGATAGCTCCGCAACGCTTGTACAACATAAACATAGAGTTAATTGCTTCCGCAAGGGTTGACGACCCTATCTACGGCAATGTAGAAAAGGCGATTATTGAAACATCCTACATGATAATGAAAAATGACGGCACCTTCAGGAGCGATATAGGAAGTGGCTCGTCAAGAAAACAATATCTCGAAGTAGTTTATGATAATGACCGCATTTTTATTGACGCAGTTGGATACTCCTTCAAATATCCTGGTGAATAATTTGAAAGCAACGCCATACTTGGCGTTGCTTTTTATCATTACGCTATTTCTTGCATAAATTATTATTAGGTTCCGCAGAAAGCACAGGTATCGTATAATGAATAAAATTCTCCTTCTTGGAGGAGACGAAAGAATGGTATATGCCGCAAATTATCTGATTGCGTCCGGATATATTTCTAATTGTATTAACACCGTTACGGAATCTGATCTGAACAAATACTACGAAGCTATTGAAAATCATGATGTGATCGTGCTTCCCATGCCTTTGACACGCGATAATGTAAATGTAAACGGCACCAAAGATCTAAAAATTAACGATTTGTATTCGCGCATCAATGATAAAACGGTCGTCATTTCAAGCCAGACTCCCGATGAAGCCGTTTTTGAAAGCAACAAGTTTTATAACTATTCCCAAAACGAAGATTTTTTGCATGATAACGCATATATAACCGCCGAAGGTGCTCTCGGACACTTGCTTCAGTATTCGCAAAAAACATTGAAAGCATCATCTGTTTTGATACTGGGGTGGGGGCGAATCGCAAAGTATTTGCATAAGCTTATAACCATTTTTACAAGCTCGGTATCGGTAGCTCTTAGAAACAAACAAATGCTCAGAGCTCTTAAGGACAACGGAATCGATGCATACCCCATAGAAGATATTAATCGAATAATTAACCGTTATGATATCGTCATTAATACAATTCCGTCTCGCGTACTGAGCAAAGATACACTTATAAACACAAAATCAAACGCTTATATTTCCGAACTCGCATCATCACCGGGAGGATACGATCACAGTCTTGCGATAACTCTCGGCAAAAGCTCGCACGTTTTACGTGGATTGCCGGGCCTTTGCGCCCCTGAATCCGCGGGCGAGGTGCTCGGCAAATGTATAATTTCATATATAGAAAACGGAGGCACAAAAATTTGATAGGATATGCAATATGCGGCTCGTTCTGTACTCATGATAAGTCGCTGAAAATTTTAGAAAAACTTAAAGAGAAATATCATAACGTTCTGCCGATAATAAGCGAAAATGCATCAAGCACAGACACACGTTTCGGCACTCACACAGATCTTATAACAAAGGTCACTAATATTTGCAGAATAGAGCCTATACTTACAATCAAGGATGCCGAGCCGCTTGGACCAAAGATCAAACTTGACCTTCTTATAATAGCGCCGTGTACGGGAAATACACTCGCTAAGCTGGCGAACGGTATAACAGACACATCGGTAACGATGGCGGCTAAGGCTCACATGCGAAATTCAAGACCTCTTCTCATTTCGCTTGCAAGCAATGACGGAATGTCTGCAAATCTTTCCAATATAGGTAAGCTGATGAACAAAAAATCGGTATTTTTCGTTCCAATGCTACAAGATGACGTTATAAAAAAGCCTTACTCTCTGGTTGCTGATTTCGATCTCATTGAAGAATCCACAGCACTCGCGCTTGACGGTCAACAGTTAAGACCGGTTTTCAAAACCGTATCATAAAAACATTTTAATATTTTAATGTATATTCCTTGACAAACAATTATTATGATATTATAATATCCATAGTAAATATTTGTGAGGTAAAACTATGTATTATATTGGTATTGATCTCGGCGGCACTAACATTGCTGTCGGTATTGTTGACAAGGATTATAAGATCGTTGCTAAGGGTAGCGTTCCCACAGGCGCAGACCGCGACGGAAAGCTTGTTATTCGCGATATGGCAACTCTATGTGAGGACCTCGTTAAGAAAGCCGGGCTTACGTTTGATGATATCGAATACGCAGGTATTGCATCCCCCGGAACCGCAAACCCCGTGACAGGATATATCGAATACGCGAACAATCTTAACTTTAAGAACTTCCCAATTGCAGACATTCTCAAGAGCTACATTCCGCTCAAAAAGGTTTACGTTGAAAATGATGCTAACGCTGCTGCAAAGGGAGAGGCTGTAGCAGGTGCTGCAAAGGGCGTCAAGGATGCTATTATGATAACGCTCGGAACCGGTGTCGGCGGCGGAATTATTATTGATGGTAAGATATACTCAGGCTTCAATTTCGCAGGTGGTGAGCTTGGACATACAGTTATTGAGTACAATGGAAAGCCCTGCTCTTGCGGCAGACGCGGTTGTTGGGAAGCATATAGCTCCGCTACGGGTCTTATCAAAATGACCAAGGAAAAAATAGAAAAATGCAAAGCTAACGGCCATGACACTCTTATGATAGAAATGGCCGAAAGAGACGGCAAGATCAGCGGCAAAACAGCTTTTGCAGCTATGAAGCAGGGGGACGCAGCAGGCGCAGAGGTTGTTGATGAATATATCAGCTATCTCGCATGCGGACTTTCCAATATGATCAACATCTTCATGCCCGAGGTGCTTGTTATCGGAGGCGGTATCTGCAATGAAGGCGATAATCTTCTCAACCCTCTCAATAAGAAGATTCTAGGAGAAACTTACGGCGGAAAAACCGAAAAGACTACTAAAATCAAGACTGCAGAGCTTGGTAACGATGCGGGTATCATTGGAGCTGCGGTTCTCGGACTTTAATATAAAAATGACCGACGCACAAAATGCGCCGGTCATTTTTATATACTCTCTAATGTAACTCCGGAATAGTAATGAAGCAAAATTTGATCATAGGTCTTACCCGCTTTTGCCATTTCGTTAGCACCGTATTGACTCAAACCGATTCCGTGCCCATATCCACGAACACAAAACGTATAAATACCGTTTCTATAATACAAATCAAAATCACAAGATTTAAGTCCAAATATAGTGCGAGCAGTTTTTCCCTTCAGACTTACACCGTTAATGGTAACGGTCTTACATCTACCCGAATCATTATGTGAAACAAGCACCTCATCAGGACAACCTTTTGGTGTCCCGTAGTTAGATAACATACGCGTCATATCAGCTTCTTTTATCTCGATCTCACTTGTGGGTGCAATCTCATAACTTCCCACGCTCTTTAGATATGGAGTTTCGGTCCCCCATAGATTATATGAATTCTCAGTATAACCGTCTGATGCAGAATGATAAACCGCGCAGCATGGCTCACCACCATAGGTTATAATTTCGCCATCCGTTTGTTTTACTGCATCTTTTACTTTTTGATAAGCTATCTCAAAAGCTTCGCTCCCATATCTGTCCTCATACTCTTTTTCAGTTATAAAGGCACTACAATGAGAAGGATCGTCACATAGAGCGCCCTCGCCATGTCTGGCCCCTATTTCAAGTTCTCTGATTGCATAAGTCCGTGCTGCCACCGCTTGCGCCTTGATTGCTTCAGCTTCAAACGTATACGGTAACTCGGACATTACTACACCTATAAGATACTCATCAAGCGATATTTTTTTTATGCCCTCGTCCGTGATAAATGCAAGTGTATACAATTCGTCTTTCATAATCTTTGTTTCGACGACACATTCAATAACAGGTTGACCACATGGCATCATTTCTGTGTTTTCTTCATTCTGTATAAGAACGTCCCCCTCGTATTTTGGCAAATTTTGAGTATATACGTCCTGTGCGAATATTATGGTTTCAGAAAATCCAAGTAAAGATATAAGCAAAATTCCTATTATTAAAACAATACTGATCCTATTCATTTTATACCGCCTTAAATATTTTTTTTGCGAGTTTATCATTTTTCTCTTGCATTTTACTGATTTATGTAGTAAAATAGTAAACATATTTAATGTATCTCTTGTAATAAGATATTAGATTATATTCATAATTTCAAATTTTAGTACCGCAATATCGCTCCAAGGAGGCGCTTTTATGAACAACACGGTAATTACACCTGAACAGCAACTTGAGATTCTCGGTAGCTTTCAGAATAATTCCAAAACGGTATATGACATACCGCAAAAATACTTTACTAATTATAACGTAAAGAGAGGGCTCAGAAATCCCGACGGAACGGGTGTGATGGCAGGCATTACCAGAATCGGTAATGCACACGGTTATATCATCAACGAAGGAGATAAAGTTTCCATTGACGGTGAACTTTACTACCGCGGATACAAAGTTGACGAGCTCGTTGAAAATTACGCTAAAGAAAACCGTTTTGGATTTGAAGAGGTATCATACATACTCTTCTTCGGAGATCTCCCTACACGCAAGCAATTCGAGGATTATGATGCACTTCTCGACCATTACCGTGAGCTTCCGCCAAGATTTACAGAAGACGTAATTATGAAGTCCCCTAACCGATCGATCATGAACAAGCTTGCGTCATCCGTTCTTTCGCTCTATTCCTATGACGAAAACCCCGACGATACTTCCCTTCCGAATCTTGTTCGTCAAAGTATGCAGCTTATGGCAAGACTTCCTATAATCGCAGCACAAACGTTCGCTATTTACCGAAATGTCTTCTGTGACGAGAGTCTCACCATTCATAATCCTCTAAACAACCATAATACAGCACAGAATTTCTTACGTATTCTTCGTCATGACGGAAATTACACTGATGACGAGGCCAAGCTTCTTGATCTTTGTCTAATTCTTCATGCCGAGCACGGCGGCGGTAACAACTCTACGTTTGCCTGCAGAACTGTATCCTCCTCGGGAACAGACACTTACTCAGCAATAGCATCTGCGATCTGTTCTCTGAAAGGTCCTCGTCACGGCGGCGCGAACATCAAGGTTGAAGAAATGTTTGACTGCATTAAGGCTAACGTCAAGGACACTAAAGATGATGACGAAGTAGCCGCTTTCCTGCGAAAGTTAGTTAACAGCGAAGCAGGCGATAACAGCGGTCTTATCTACGGCATGGGTCACCCGATATACACAAGATCTGATCCAAGAGCAGTAATACTCAAAAAGTATGCTCGTAAAATGGCCGAAACCAAAGGATATATGGATGACTTCAATCTACTCAATGCAATCGAGAGACTTGCACCCGACATTCTTCGAGAGAAACTTGGACTTGACAAGGATATTTGTGCTAATATCGACCTTTATTCAGGTCTTGTTTACCGAATGCTCGGTATTCCCACCGAAATGTATACGCCTCTCTTTGCTATTGCACGTATAGTCGGTTGGTGCTCACATAGAATGGAAGAGCTAACAACAGCCAAGAAGATAATACGTCCTGCATACAAGGCTATCGCCGACCGCAAGTATTATACCCCCCTTGAAGCAAGAGAGTAATTATAACATTATTCCCCGATTTTCACAACAAAATTCAAAGAAGCACCGCTTTTTTTGTAAAAGTGGTGCTTCTTCTTGATATGATCAAAAAATTATGATATAATAAAAAAGCCCGACTTAGTCGGGCTGGTGAAGATGAGCGGATTCGAACCGATGACCTCTTGCATGTCAAGCAAGCGCTCTAACCAACTGAGCTACACCTTCATATTGGTGCCGGTGGCGGGGGTCGAACCCGCACCCTGTCGCCAGGACCGGATTTTGAGTCCGGCACGTCTGCCAATTCCATCACACCGGCATAGTGTAAATTTGGCTAACGGTAGTATTATAACACAACACTTGTTTAATTTCAATAGTTTTTCAAAATTATTTATTATTCGGAGATATTTAATAGTGACGTATACAGAGCTCATTTTTATTGAAAACGAGAATGTTCCGAAATTATATTCACTTAACAATCCTTACGTGATAAACAAGCTGAATAGAATCAAATCAAATGAATATATCCTTCATTCTGCGACAGGATATGCACTCCTTGGCAAAATGATGTCAGAGAGATTTAACATTGATATCAATAGTACCGACATCATTGAAAACGAATACGGGAAGCCTTGTTTTGCTGATTACAAAATCAAATTCAGTATATCACATACTAAAGGGGCTGTTGCCTGCTCGATATCGGAATCGGAAATTGGAATTGACATAGAAAAAATATCCGAAATACGCGAAAATATACTAAAACTGTATACCAAGCGCGAAATGGATCAAATACTTACTCCTGCAGATTTCTACACCCTTTGGACACTCAAGGAGTCGGCAATCAAGATGACGGGCAAAGGGATTTCAGACATAAAAAAGCATGAATTCATATTAAGGCCCGAAATCACCTGCATATCTGACTGTCTTTATAAAAATACAAACCACAAAGCATTTATAGTAAAAGATTTCGTTATGTCTCTTTCTACCGCAGATACAATAGACCAACCTGTAATAATATAAGGCTGTCGCTTTGCGACAGCCTTGTTTTTATTCAATTATAATCCCTGACGCAAATCGCGTATCGTAATCCGGGTTAGACTTCAATATTCTCTCGACTGTTGTCTTTTTTTCTTTAGCGGTGTTCCAAAGACTATCAAAAGACGATTGATAGTATATACTGAAAACGTGATCAGAAGCTTTTTTATCAGGGGTAAATCCGGAAACACTTCTGCAAACGGATATATCACTTTCCTTAAGGGATAATACATTTATATACAGCTCGGAGTCTGTATATATCTTATCTCCATCGTATCGTGTCTTGGCAGAAAGAGTCTCTATAGCTCCAACGAAATTTTCCGAACGCATGTTATCCGATTTACAAGCGAACGGTGACACTATGTCCTTCGTAACAATGCTGCCGTCATCCGTTATAATTGCTATCTTGTTTCTAAGCTTTCCACTAATTTTATCCGGACTCGTAATTGAGATTTCATCAACAAAATTCTGTGCATCAATACAAGCACAAACATCTTCGTTTGAAGTAAAATCATTTGTCTCAGAGCAAGTAAGATTTGTTTTACTGAAACCGTCAATATGTACGAAGCTTGACTTACCAATATTAGTAACACAGGCATAAGCGGTCGAGTATGCATCTTTTACTACAGACACCTTCTTGTTTCCAAGCATAAGCACATCTATATCATAATCTGCATCAAACTCAAGCACTTTATTTTCACCGTATTGATTTTTTCCTATATTCAAATTCATAGCAGAGATGTTTGCGGTAGGATAAACAAACGAATAGTCACCCCTGCCCATTAGCATTGCCTTTTCATCGTCATTTAAGGTTATACCAAACGGAATTTCACGGTTTATGCTCCGATATTTGTCCTCGTTATCCTTGTAAACACAGGTTATGCCTAATATTGACTTAAGTTTTATTGGCATCTCAGCGTCAGTTCTTTTGTCTTCGTTAACCAAAAGCTCTGCATTCCAGTAAACAAGCTCTTTGATCTCGGGGCATCTTGCATCAAGCTCAACATTATCGCTGAAGCTGTGATCTCCCAACACAAGAGAGGCACAACACATTGCATCTACATCATCAAAAAGATACTGCATTTCTGCATTGTTTGGAGGATCACATTCAAAGTCGGGATAGACCTTTTCTTCAACAGTTTCGAATATATAAGATTTTATAAGGGTCTTTACTGAAAATTTCCTAGGATTCGCCATTCTGCAGTTTGTTTGAACAAGTTTATTTTTAATAGAAACTCCCGTGTTTTTTTCATATTTATATCTGACACTTTCCTTGATTTCCTCCTTAAAACTGACGGTACAAAGAATTGTATTGCCGTCACCGTTAATCGCTGTAAACAGTATATTATATATTATGCAAAGAATGAGTTCACTTTCGGTTGGACCGAAATATTTTTTTACTTCCGCAAGCCTCGCCTTGCACGAAATTACATTTTTTACGTCGGGAAATGAATCCGGCAAGATAAAATCCTCACTACGTTCTATAGGATGCATCGAATACATAACTTTTGTGTACTTTTCGTTCATTTCGCTCATATTAACCTCCAAACCGCCCGTTTGGACGGCAATTTATTCACTTAATTTTATTATCGGCTTTTGAAAATTATTACAAAAAAGAAGACGTAAAATACGTCTTCTTTTTTTATTATTCAAATGCCTGGTCGCTCATCACTGTAATAGTTGACATATCAATAACAGACAGAGGGTCGATATAAGCTCCTGCAGCCGTCATCTCGAGATGCAAATGAGGTTCTTGCGCTATTTCAATAATAGCCGAAGAGCCTACTGCCCCCAGAAGCTGTCCCTTTGACACCGATGCACCGATGCTTATATCAGGAGGAAGAGATTCACTAAGATTCATATAGTATGAAGAAATACCGTCAGCATGTTCGATGACAACAGTCGTGCCCATCATAGGGTCATTGTATACAGATCTTACAACACCCGAAGCACAGCTCGCAACGGCAGCCCCCTCCTCAACTACGAAATCAACCCCAGTGTGTGCGCGGTAATCGTTCATTGTAACGGAATAAACGGGAACGTCAACGGTATATTCCTTCGAAACGTATCCGTTTACAGGCGCAGAATAGGTTTCCTTATGGTCGCTTACGGTAGGCTTTGTCGGAGCGTCCTTAGTACTTTCCTCTTTAGCAACCGTGTCCGATTCCCTATGTGGAGTGTCGGTCTCAGTATTCTTTTCTGTTACCGACGCAGGATTTTCTGTTCCGTATATAGACTGAGAGGTGGGAATTTCTGACACGGATTCTGACGAATCGGTAACCGGAGGATTTTTCTTTGAAGAAGCCGTCATAAGTGTTACGGCAATAACTACGGCTAAACAAAGTCCAATTACATAATAAAGCAAAGTATTGGCAAGCTTTTTGTTTGACTTTTCCATAATATATCCTTTCACTTTGTGGTTTAACCACGTTTACGGATATATTTTGGACTCAAATCATAGCTTTTATTCAATTAGCTACAAAAATAAGGATTATTTGTTTTTGTTCGCTTTTATCCACTCGATAGAAAGAGGCATCCAGGTAGCAGCGTGAGAGTCCTCATACTGTTTAGTTCCGTATCCGTCAGGATGTCCGATACCATGATGTCCCTTTGGATATATATGAAGTTCAAAAGGTATTTTATAACTATCAAGTGCTTCAGCCATCAAAAGTGAGCTTTTAACAGGAACAGCGTTATCGGCCGCAGTATGCCACAAAAATGCAGGACAAGTTTTCTCATCTACGTTTTTGTCAGACGAAAGCTTTTCCATCTCTTCCATTGTCGCATCATCGCCGAGAAGATATTTGAACGAGCGCGTATGACCCGTTTCGGGATGTGGAGTAATAACGGGATAGCAAAGGATCATACCTGCAGGCTTGTTATATCCGTATTCCATCGTGTCTGCGGCATCATATATCTCTTTTCTGTGCCAAATTGTTCCCATAGTGCTTGCAAGGTGACCTCCTGCAGAGAAACCGAGAACGTAAACCTGATCGGGATCTATGTTAAATCTCTCAGCGTTATCCTTAACGTACTTTATTGCATTAGACGCATCTACCTGCGGCATAGGATATCTCATATCGGGATTAGTACCTCTTACCGAATACTTGAGTACGAATGCGTTAATACCTGCCGCAACGTAGTTAAGTGCTATCTTTTCACCCTCGTGCTGTGCAAGACCAATGTACGCGCCTCCCGGAAAAACTATTATTGCCTGTCTTGGTCCGTTAGCATTTTTTTCATCAACTACGTACGTGTCAAGATAAACATTATCGTTACCCGGTCTCAAATAAATTTTTTCATTAAGCATAATTTTACTCCTATATTAAATTGCGACCGCGCCGCCGATATCAATAAGCGGATGAGAGTCACAGAATTTGACTTTGACGTTCTTGCTGTTGCAAAAATCTACTATCTTGTCACAGTCACTGTGTGCTTTCAAATCACCGAAAAAATAAACGACTCTATTAACGCTGTCATAAAACGATGCGCCCCCTATAAAACCGTAATCATAGCCCTCAAGCTTGATCCCACCGGGTGTTATAAGCAAAACGTCTATACCGTTTCTTTTTGCCGCTTCTGTAATTCCCTTGTCTGCGGTTATAAGACTGTCGTTCCCGATCGGCAAAGATGAACATTTTGCATATCCCTGATTAACGTTAATTATGCCTATACCTTTATCGAGACAAACTTTTTTTACGGTAGGATCCAAAAATTCATAGTTAGCAAAGAGACTCTTCCCCATATACAGCGCGTTAAGATTAACGTCGCCCGGGTATTTATCCGTATGATTCTTTTCTGAAAAAGCAATAATTATATCAGACGGGATAGTAGACGCGATTTTTTCGTATAATTCGCGAGTCAGTATCAGGGTGTCGTCTATAAAAAGCATCTGGACGTCAGCGTGAGTTGCAATTGGTTGAGGGAGAGACGGATTCGGTCCGATGTTTACGAGCTTCTCGGATAATTTCGCAAAAAAATCATAAACACCTGAACTCGCAAGCTCGGAGAAATATATATTTTTATAGGTCATATACACCTCAACTATGAAAAAAGACTGTCATGCGACAGTCTAATTTACATAAATATTCAGACAGCTCTTGTAACCTTACCTGAACGAAGGCAACGAGAACATACGTGAACAGTCTTATTAGTACCGTCAACCACTGCCTTAACTTTTCTGATATTGGGCTTCCAGGTTCTGTTTGTCTTACGGTTAGAGTGAGAAACATTCAGACCGAAAACTACGCCCTTTCCGCAGATATCGCACTTTGCCATTACGGACACCTCCTGTTTATAACTTCGCTGAGAAGTACAAATTCAAAACTAACATTAGGTATTATAGCACATCTTTTTGACAAATGCAATAGTTTAATTAAAAAAATTTACTTAAAATTTATACGATTGTTACCTGCTAAATTTATACAAAACTGTTGAAATTTATCAGCATTTGTAGTAAAATATATTATGTAATTTTATACTTAACTATACCGACAATGTTCGGAACGGAGGTTAATATGTCAGTTAAGCTTATTGACAAATATGCAAAATCATTTATCGGTGCTGATGAATTTGATGGCATTGTAAAACAAGCGGTACTCGCCGATCAAGAAGTCAAGAACAAAACGGGTCTCGGCGCAGACTTTCTCGGCTGGGTAGATCTTCCCGTAAATTATGACAAGGAAGAATTTGCAAGAATTAAGGTTGCTGCAGAAAAGATCAAGAAGTCCTGCGATATACTCGTTGTAATAGGCATCGGCGGCTCTTACCTCGGCGCACGCGCTGCTATAGAGCTTATCAAGTCTCCCGTATACAATTCTCTTAAAAAGGATACACCCGATATTTACTTTACAGGAAACAATATTTCCTCAAGCGCACTCGCCGAGCTTCTCTCTATATGTGAGGGTAAGGATATCTGCGTAAACGTTATTTCAAAATCAGGCACCACAACAGAACCTGCGGTTGCATTCAGAATTTTCAGAGATCTTCTCGTTGAAAAGTACGGCGAGGACGGTGCAAGAGAAAGAATATTCGCAACAACGGACAAGGCAAAGGGTACACTTAAAAAGTTCTCTGACGAGAAAGGCTACGAAACATTTGTTGTTCCGGATGACGTTGGCGGACGCTTCTCTGTTCTTACTGCCGTAGGACTCCTTCCTATCGCTTGTGCGGGTTGTGACATCGATGCTATTATGGCGGGCGCTGCAAAGGCGCGCGAACTCTATCTCAACAAGTCCTTTGAAGAAAACGATTGCCTTAAATATGCGGCTATCAGAAACATTTTCTACAGAAAAGGCTTCTCTGCCGAGATACTCGTTTCTTACGAGCACTCTATGCTTATGATGAACGAATGGTGGAAGCAGCTCTTCGGCGAAAGCGAGGGCAAGGATCACAAGGGCCTCTATCCTTCATCTGTTATCTTCTCAACAGATCTCCACTCGCTCGGACAGTTCATTCAGGACGGCAAGCGTATGATGTTTGAAACTGTCGTTGATATTAAAAAGTCAAATGATGACGTTATAATCCCCAATGATCCAGCCAACGTGGACGGACTCAACTTCCTTGCAGGTAAAGACCTTCATTTTGTTAACCAAACTGCTATGAAGGCAACTCTCCTTGCACACGTTGACGGCGGCGTGCCCAATCTCGTTTTAGAGCTTTCTGACAGAAGCGAGGAGTCATTCGGACATCTCGTATATTTCTTTGAATATGCTTGTGCTGTATCCGGATACATTCTCGGCGTAAACCCCTTTAATCAGCCCGGTGTTGAAGCATACAAAAATAATATGTATGCTCTTCTCGGAAAGCCCGGATACGAGGATAAGAAAGCTATACTCGAGGAAAGAATGAAGTAATTTTGTTAACAAAATGTTAACTGTCAATTTTATGGTCATTTTGACATAAATAGTACTTGATTTTTTCGAGAATTTAGTGTATTATATATATGGGTACAGAAATTCCCAACAAATACACGGAGGTATTTAATATGATTAAACTCGTAATTGGTGTCAAGGGCACCGGAAAAACAAAACAGCTTATCGAGCTTGTTAACAAGACTTCTACGGAAAGTAACGGTTCCGTTGTATGTATCGAAAAAGGCACAAAGCTTACTACCGACGTTAAATATACTGCACGTCTTATCTCGGCAGAAAGCTATTATATAGATGACGCACAGTCTCTTTACGGTTTTATCGCAGGTATATCAGCAAGTGACCATGACCTCACAGATCTGTTTATAGACTCTGCTCTTAAAATTTGTAAAAACGACGTTGAAGCTTTTGACAAATTCCTTGACGAGATTAACATGCTTTCCGAAAAGATTGGCTTCGAATGCTTCATTACCTCCTCGCTTCCCGATGAAGAAGCAACCGATACAATGAAAAAGTACTTATAATAGAAAGAAGGCGCCGCAAACGGCGCCTTCTTTCACCTTCAATCATATTCCGGCATAGTATGGTATAGAGAGTTATATACTCTCGACCGACTGTGTCGGAATTTTTATATGGAGGATATCCCCATGGCAGATAACAGAAACGGATGCTCCTGCGGCAGAACCGGCTTGTCAACTACATCGAGCGGATCTGTCATAATAGATACGAGTCGCGTATTTGACGCTTGCCGTGACCGTGATTGCTTCGAAGACGTAGTGGTTTACGTTTCAAATGATGGTCAAGAGCTTATAGATAGAACGTCTAACGTCAAGGTTTCTCGCGCTTGCATTCTCTGGAGCAACATTTCTGTTGAACCCGTTCAGTTCAACAGAGGATTTTATCAGGTAACTGTACGCTTATACGTAAAGCTTGAGCTTGAAGCTTGTGTATGTACGGGCAGACCCAGCAAATTTGAAGGAATTGCCGTAGTAGAAAAGTCAGTCATTCTTTACGGCGGTGAAGGTAACGTAAACATATTCAAGAGCACACCCGGCATTAACGGCTTCTGCTCTGCTCCCAATCTTTGCGAAGCAGGAAGCAATCTTCCTTCGGCTACCGTTGAGGTGGTTGATCCTGTCATTCTCAACGTTAGAGTAAGCGACCCCGCATGTGAGTGCAGATGCTTCAGATGCTGTTCTTGTGAAGAAATACCCGACTGTGTAGTATCTTCGGTAAACGGTGGACTTTGCGGATGCAACAACGATACCAGAAGACTCCTCGTCAGCCTCGGTTTCTTCTCGGTTATACGCATTGAGCGTCCCGAGCAGTTCCTTATAAATGCTACTGAATACAGCGTCCCCGAAAAAGAATGCTTCTCTACCACCGACGATGACACAAATCCTTGTGAGGTTTTCAAAACAATGGACTTCCCGATAAGAGAATTTCAACCCAAAAGCTTGAGCTTCTCTGACCTTACAAGCAGATCATGCGATAACAACGACAGAACAGGCGGCTGCGGTTGTTCTAAATAACAATATGGGCTTACAGAATATCTGTAAGCCCTCTAATTATTTCAGCTCTACAACTGTAACGCCAAGATCGCCTTCGCCGTATTTACCGAGTCTGAAGCTTTTTACGCGCGAGTCGGATTTCAGAAAATTCCAAACTGCAGTTCTGAGAGCACCCGTGCCTTTACCGTGAATAATTCTGACTACGTGAATGCCAGCGATCTTTGCCTCGTCAAAATACTTATCTATCATAAAGCAACCGTCATCACCAAGCTGACCTCTTATGTCAAGCTCGTCTGTAAAATCGCTTCTGACTGAGGTATGATATTTAGAATAAGCCGCTACCTTTTTAGTCTGCTTACTCTCTCCCTTTGATTCCTCAAGCATAAGATTTGAAATTTTTGTTCTGAAGGTAATAATACCTGCCTTGACCGTAACCTTGTTGTCACGCTCGGATATCTCAATAACGGTTCCCTGCTTATTAATGTCAACAACAAGTACTAAATCTCCAACCTTGAGTGGACGAGGGAGGACGTAACCGTCAAGCTTTCTCTCTGTAACAGGATCTACCTTATCACCTGCTTCACGAAGCTTTTTGCGTATTTGCGAACGCGCACCCTCAAGCTTTTCGGCAAGTTTTTCGCTTTCTCTCGCTTTTTTTACTTCCTCAAGCTGACCGAGTATAAAATCACTCGTTGCACGTGCGCTTCTTATTATTCCGGCAGCTTGAGTCTGTGCCTTTTGAAGCTGCTTTTCAGCCTGCTCAAGCTTAACTTTTAACTCGGCTTCCTTTTGACGAGTCTGCTCTTCGAGCTCAAGTCTGATTCTTTCGGCATCAGTGCGATTCTTATCAAGTTCAAGCCTGGTTTCTTCAAGCTTACCGATCACGTCCTCAAACCGTTTGTTTTCACGGGATACGAGAGTTGCAGCGCGTTCGATTATTTCACCGGATATTCCGAGTTTTTTTGATATAGCAAATGCGTTTGATTTACCGGGAGTACCAATGATAAGCCTGTATGTAGGCTTTAAGGTATTTACGTCAAATTCACAGGAAGCATTACATACACCGTCCTCTTCAAGCGCATAGGTCTTAAGCTCGGCATAATGTGTGGTAGCGGCACATAATGCACCTCTTTTTCTGACGTGTTCAAGTATTGATACCGCAAGTGCTGCTCCCTCTACAGGATCTGTTCCTGCACCAAGCTCGTCAAACAGTACGAGTGACTTACCGTTAACTTTTTCGGTAATATCGACAATATTCACCATGTGTGACGAGAAGGTGGAGAGAGACTGCTCGATGCTCTGTTCATCACCAATGTCAGCATAGATACTATCAAATACGCACGTCTCCGAGCCTTCCTTGCATGGCAAATGAAGTCCTGACTGCGCCATAAGCGAAAACAGCCCCAGGGTCTTAAGTGTAACGGTTTTACCACCCGTGTTTGGTCCGGTTATAACGAGCGTATCAAAGCTGCCGCCGAGGTTTACGTCTATCGGCACAACCTTTTCCGATGAAATCAATGGATGACGAGCTTTGATGAAATTTATTGTTTTGTTTTCATTAATTAACGGCTCTGTTGCATCAAGCTTGTATGAAAGCTCACTTTTGGCAAATATAAACGCAAGCAAGTTAATATTATCATAATTAAGAGCAAGGGTATCTGAAATTGAGGCACACATTGCAGAAAGAGACGCAAGTATTCTTTCTATTTCTTTTTCCTCTCTTGTTTGAAGTACTTTAATTTCATTGTTTGCTTCAACGACAGAAATGGGCTCAATAAAAAGAGTCGCACCCGATGACGAGGTGTCATGGACGAGTCCTTTGATTTCGGACTTGTGCTCGACCTTTACGGGAATTACAAAACGACCGTTTCGAGTGGTTATTATATTTTCCTGCAAATACTTGGAACGCGGTCCTGTAATAAAGGACTGAAGATTTTCTCTGACCTTATTGTTTGCAACACGAATCTTGCGTCTGATATCAGAAAGCTCGGGACTTGCATCATCAGCTATTTCTTCTTCAGATATAATTGCTTTGGTAATCCTGTCCTCGGATTTTTTATCAGTAATAAGACGCGCAAAAATTACAGAAAGAGTCCCTGCAGGTGCGTTCGACGATTCTGAATACTCAATAAGTGCTCTTGCGGAACGAAGCAGACCAGCAACGTCAAGTAGCTCGCGCATAGATAGAGTTGCGCCCTTTCCTGCTCGCTCAAGCGCATCACCTATATCGTGCACAGAGGAAAAAGACGGCACTCCTTTAGTTGCGGACATACGCTTAGCATCGCTCGTCTGAGTCTGCAAAAGCTTTATCTTATCAACTCTTGTTTCGGGGACAAGCTTCCGTGCAAGCTCTTTTGCACCCTCGGTCAAAGCTATAGACACGAGCATATCACGTACTTTATTAAATTCAAGTGTATTAATGGATTTATCAAATCCGGACATTTTATCCTCCGATAGTCATTCAGTCAACGTTTTATAAAGCTTCAAAGCAGAAAATGCTTTTTCAATATGGGCGGATAGGTATTTTTCGCAAAGCTCCGAAAAACACTCAAGCTCTCTGCCCTCAAGAGTAAATCCGAACATCTTTTTGATGTCGGAAAAAATCACGTATCGCATAGCGGATATAACAGACGGTGTAAGCGGTATCAGCACCTCATAATCGTTAACGGCCGTTTTATCCTTACACTTTGAGCAAACTGCATTTCCATCGTATATTCTCATATAAGAATTAATTTCCGAAAGGTTTTTATTACAGCTCAAGCAGCCTATAACAGATGGTGTAAAACCGATAATAGAGGCGCATTTAAGTTCAAAAACAGATTTAATTATCTCTATTGGCTTTAATGAATTCGCAAGAGCGTACAGAGAGTTTAAGGTGAGTGACAAAAGTTCGGCACTGTCATCAGACTCGTTTGAAACAAAGTCGGCAACGCTTACTATATACGAGCCAAGTGCAAGTGACTTAACGTCCGAGCTGATCTTGAAAAAGCTCGTCTTAAGTTCGGCTTCCTTAAGCGTATATGCGCCGGACTTTTCACTTAAAGTAAAGGCAGAATACGAAAACGGCTTGATAGGTGCAAAATTCTTGCTTTTTATTCCGTTTGCGCCGTATGCAACTACTGATATTTTACCGAGCTTATCCGTAAGTAACTTTATATATTTCTTGTTATCGTTCAGATTTGTTTCGCCGAGAACAAGACCGTTTATATCAATACTTCCCATTACAGATCCGATTGATTGAAGCCAAAATTGGCAAGATTTACTTCGCTGTCTCTCCAGTTTTCCTTGACCTTTACCCAAAGTTCAAGGTGCACCTTAACTCCAAAGAACGCCTCTAAGTCTTCTCTTGCGTAAGATCCGATCTTTTTGAGTGTAGCACCCGCGCGCCCGATAATTATACCCTTGTGTGATGCCTTTTCGCAGAAAATGTTTGCTCTGATAACGAGAAGCTTCGACTTTTCCTCAAAAGCTTCTATTACAACTGCTGTCCCGTGAGGAATCTCTTCCTCAAGGACTCTGAGAAGCTTTTCTCTTATCACCTCTGCCGCAAGGCTTCTCTCGGGCTGGTCAGTGATCATATCCTCGTCAAAAAGCCAATCGCCTTCCTCGATAAACTTGTCTGTTTCCTCGAGTAAAATATCGCATCCGCGTTTATTGAGCGCAGACATAGGAACGACCGCATTAAAGTCTGCAAGCGCGGAATATTCAGCTATTGCCTCTGCGAGTCTTGCCGCATTTACGGTGTCGTCCTTATTTACAACGAGAATAACGGGAATTTTTCTCGACTTGAGTCTGTCTGATATATCTCTCTCAGCATCAGACACGGGCTTCGCCGCATCAACAACGAGGTATGCCGCGTCAACGCCGCCGATCGCACTCTTGACACTTTTTAATATATAATCACCAAGCTTATTATACGACTTTTTCATAAGGCCGGGGGTGTCAACGAATACGTATTGAGTTTCATCAACGGTTAAAATTCCGTGTATCTGGTTTCTCGTGGTTTGAGGCTTCTTTGATACTATCGCGATTTTCTCTCCGAGAAGCGCGTTAAGCAGTGTTGATTTTCCAACGTTGGGACGTCCGAGTATTGCTATAAATCCTGTCTTTTTCATGTTTTTATCCCCTTGTAATACCAATGTCATCGAGGATCTCTTTCTGAAGTCCGAGCATTACTTCCTCGTCAGCCTTATCGATATGATCGTAACCAAGCAAATGAAGAACAGAGTGCACACATAAAAATGCAATCTCTCTCACGTAACTGTGTCCGTACTCCTTCGCCTGTTTACGAGCATGCTCGAGCGATATAACTATATCGCCAAGAACGATTTCTTCATTGGATTCAAAATAATCAAGCTCATCTGCCTCATACTGAGGAAAAGAAAGGACATCGGTAGACTTATCTACGTTTCTGTGTTCACGGTTAAGCTTGCGTATCTGCTCATCATCCGTCAGGGTGACCGAAACCTCGCATTTATTTTCAATCCCCATATAAGAAAGAGCTTTATTTATTACAACCTTTATAAGATTGTTAGTTTCTGGAAATACTGGCTCTATCTCCTGACAGTTTTCAATTAATATCAAATTCTTCATGGTTATATCCTCACTGCTTGTCCTTGTTTACTGTAAATTTAGCTTTGTTTTTGTTGTCACTTGCGTACTTTTCGTATGCAAGTATTATTTTTTGCACAAGTCTATGACGTACAACGTCACGCTCGCTAAAATAATGAATCGCTATATCGTCGATCTTATCAAGTATCTTTATTGCCTCAACAAGACCGCTTTTCTTACCGAACGGAAGATCAGTCTGGGTTACGTCACCCGTGATTATAGCTTTAGAATTAAATCCCAAACGTGTCAAAAACATTTTCATTTGCTCAGGGGTGGTGTTTTGTGCCTCATCGAGAATTATAAAAGAATCGTCAAGCGTACGTCCTCTCATATAAGCGAGAGGAGCTATCTCGATGCTTCCCCTCTCTACGTGTCTCGTATATGCTTCGCTACCAAGCATTTCAAAAAGAGCGTCGTTCAGAGGTCTCAAATACGGGTCGATCTTATTCTGAAGGTCGCCCGGCAGGAAGCCGAGCTTTTCTCCGGCCTCAACTGCAGGTCTTGTCAAAATTATTCTGCTGATCTGCTTTTCTCTCATAGCTTTAACCGCCATAGCTACGGCTAGGAAGGTCTTGCCTGTTCCTGCAGGACCGATCCCAAATACAATGGTATTGTCTTTTATAGCATCAACGTACTTTTTCTGACCAACAGTTTTTGCCTTAATGGGCTTTGCCCTGTTCGTAAGACATATACAGTCATCGTTTAGCTCGCCAAGCTCTGCATCCCGACCGTCATTTATCATATCAATGATATAGGAAATGTTTTGTTCATTTACAGTACCGCTATTTTTTATTATCCTGAGCAGATACTTTACAGTTTCTGCCGCTTTTTCGACAGAGTCGCCGTCATCGCCCGAAATAGTAAGAGCTGAGTCTCCGCTTTCACTAAGGCTTCTGTTGTGAAGCCTTACCTTAAACGCTCGCTCGATTATTTCGGCGTTAATATCAAATGCACCAAAGAGCTGCGAGAGCTCGTCAAGTGAATCTGTCACGATCTTGATCTCCGACATTAAGTTCTCCTTTGCTTATTCAGAGTTTTTTATGGAAAGAGCCACCCTCTTGCATATATCTTCAGTTCTGTAAACCCTGCACGCCAAGGCGGCGTACTCGGTTTCATAACGCATTTCGCTGCTTATACTAACAACGTCTCCGAGAAGCGATACCTCTCGAAGATACTCATCAAGCTTTGCCCTTGCCGCATCCTCTGCCTGCTCGCGTGTTAAAGTAATATTTGTAATTTCGGCACTATTATAGGTAACTTCACACAACTCGAACGGAAGCTTAATAACGTCAAACGGCTCAAGTCTTTTTCTTTTTATTATTATATCACATTCGCCTCCGAAATTTCTACTGTTTTTTGAAAGTTTTATCTGCTTTCCGAGAATTTCGATGCTTTTTTCACTAAAAGTTTCGCCCGTATATGATTTTGCCGTTGTTTTATACGGTATTTTTATAATAAACTCATCGTAAACCTCCCCAATCACGCTTCCGTTTGCGTTTTTCAAGCTGTATCCGCGTAGATTGCTATCGCTTATTCCACCTATGAGTAAATCACCTGCTTTGACCGTATCACCTGCCTTGACCGCAGGCGTACCGTCAACGGTGAAGACAGATAAAACAAGCGCGTCTCTCGACGAGACCAGATTCGATCCGTTTGGAAACTTCTCTTCTTTATCTTTTCCGATATATTCCATAACCTCAACAACGGCAACCGTACCTCTGAAATTCACTCTGAGCCAACCGATTGCTCCATTATCAAGTAATACCTGATGGTGAAGCGTATCAAGATCAACGCTATGGATCGATTCTCCTAATTCAAGACCGTATTCAACGAGAATGTCTTTAATGTAATCATCTGAAAGCGCTTCGTTTCCGTACACTTCAATTTCCCATATTATAGTTGACGAAAGAAACGTTATTATAGTACAAAGTATTAGTCCGACTACCAAACCTACACGAGCTTTTTTGCTTGATATATACGTCGGTATTCCGCCTGCAGTGACTTTGTATTCAATCTCCGTTCCGAGAATTTCTTCGAGTTTTCTTTTGCCGAAAGAACATCTTAATACAACAATCTCATCTTTAGTTATGATTTTGTACGAAACATTATACTTAAACAATATTTCGGCGATTCTCGTGGCATTCGCCTTATTAACTTCAATTAGTGAGTACCCAAAAATATAATCCTGAAGTCGCAATTTTCCCATTCAGACTTCCCCTCCGAGCGATATAGTGTGTATTTTACCGCATACCGTTATTTCGCTGTTGGAAAAAGTATTCAGAACAAGCTCACTTCCCGTAACACAAATATACGAATTCTTTGTTTTGATCTTAACGAGCTTTTCGGAGTATTCCTCAAGTCCTACACATCTGAAGATCGAAAGCTCACCGTTTGAATCAAGAAATACTGTGGGGCCGTTTCCGTTTTTGCCAAATAACTTGTTTTTTATTTTCTCCCTGAACGTATGTATATTATTTCTCATACCGACAACCTTGTTAAAATATATTTTACTATAATTATACTGATTGTCAGGGGTGATTATTATCATACACAATAGATACCAAAGCGCAATTATCGCTTTTTTATCAACCGGTATTATTTTATTATATCTTTTACTAATGCCAAGATCTGTTTCAGAGTCCGTTATAACCTCCGTTAACGACTGTCTTTACGGAGTTATACCTTCTTTGTTCTGTTTTATCGTTCTTTCAAAGTTAATTACAAACTCAGGGATTGCTTACATTATTAGCAAACCGTTCGGAAAGATATTTTCAAGACTTACAGGTTTGCCCGGAATCGGTTTTTTTGTATATATGTTTTCGTTTTTATCGGGGTATCCGTCAGGAGTCGTTGCTTCTGTTGAATTATACAAGAACGGTCTATTGACAAAAGAAGATGCAGAGCGTTTATGTGCAATATCAAACAACACGGGGCCGGCTCTTCCCGTCATACTTATAGGAACTCAGATGTTCAATAACGTTCGTCTTGGCTTAACCGTTTACGTTATACAGGTATTCTCATCTATCATGACGTGCCTGATTTTCAGAAATAAAATAGCAACTATACCCGAGGACGTATATTCGGACTCGTACACAAAGAGCTTGCTCACCGCAATTACCGAGTCGCTCGAAGGCGGCATCAAGGCAAGTGCAATAATGTGCGGATACATAATTATCTTCAACGTACTTGGAGATGCTATATCAAATATTTGCCATAACCATTTCATAATCAAAGTTATAAGACCGTTTATTGAAATCGTCAGCGGATGCGCAGGGGCGACCGTTTTTTCAACCAAATCGAACATAGTACTTTTGTCTTCAGCGGTTACCTTTGGCGGTGT
>JAZSOD010000054.1:0-6030 GCA_045536775.1 Eubacteriales bacterium
CTTCGATAACCTTCCGTATTAACTTGCTCGGCTCCGCCTCGTTATGCCCTGTTGCGGTGCCCGAAAGATCATCGCAACCGCAGGTGCTCGATCTCTTCGACCGCTGCCACTCCTTTTTGCTCGCTTCATCTGCCACCGGCAGCGCTCGCAAACGTCCCCACTTCGATACCTCTCCGTATTAAATTTCACGATTGCTTTGCCGTTACCAACAAAGCCTAAACATTATATCACACGCATACGGGTTTGTCAAGTGTGCAAAAATAAAAATACAAGTAAATCGCACACTTTTCGCTCAGTTCATTGACTTTGCTCGAGGCAGGTGATATAATTAACTCAAATCACATTGAAATCTCCTGATATTGAAAGGAAAACGTAATGGTTATTACACCCAAGCAAACAAATATTGCATACCGTTGCCCCGTGTGCGGACAGGGCGTAAAGAGTGTTGTCGGCATTTTTTCTCTCACGGGTGACCGTATGCGTCTTAAGTGTCCGTGCGGCGGCAGCTTTCTCAACATTGATAAGGCAAAGGAAGGCAAGTACACCATAACCACCCCCTGCGCTATGTGCGGAAACGAGCACAAATTCACTCTCGCTCAGGACTCCTTCTTCAAAAAGGAGCTTTTCAAATATCCTTGCACATACACGGGAATTGATTCTTGCTTTATCGGTGTTGAAGAAAAGGTGGAGGCGGCTCTTGACGAGAACGAAAAGGAGGTAGTCGAGCTTTACAAGAGTATGGGCATCGAAAATCCCGAGGATATGCTCCCGCACAAGAATCCCGAGCCCGAGGAGGAAGAGGACACAGTCGAGGACGTTGACGTTCTTGACACTATAATTTTCGTGCTCCGTGACCTTCTCGAAACAGATTCAATAAAATGCAAATGTGACACTCAGGACCTTGACTACACCCTTTGCAACGGCTACGTCAAGGTGTTCTGCAAAAACTGTGAGGCAAGCGCTGATATTCCTGCGCTCGGACGTCACGATGCGGACGATTTTCTTGAATGTTACGAGCTTGAGCTTAAATAAGTAGCAAAAACTGTTGTCGGGCATAAGATAATAGCAGAGAGTCAAAAGCTCTCGGCTGCGTACATAGCAGCTTGCCCGGCGAGAAATAGCGCCGGTTTAACGGGGCTGTTTTTCCGCCGAAGGCAGTTCTCTTGCAATTTCAAACGGCGGAGAAACGGAGCTTATATGATGAACAACAACTGTCTTTGCAATATTTTCGACGATAAGTGCATCTGGATCATAATCATAGCGCTGCTTATACTTTTCTGCTGCTGCGGTGGTTGCTGATCTGAAATAAGGAAACGAAAAAGGTGCGGGAGGCGTAATGCCTCCCGCATTTTTGTGTTGGCTACCACTTGAAAAAATATGGAATATGTTGTATAATAAGCTCGAGCAATAAGCTTGCGAAAGGAATTATGTTATGAGATACGAGTACGGATTTATCGGATGCGGTAATATGGGCGGTGCTATCGTCAAGGCTGTATCAAAGCAGGTTGACGGTGCGAGGATATGTATCTGTGACCGTGATACCGCGAAGTGCGATGCCTTGGCGAAGGAATGCGGCGTTAGCATTGAGGATATAATTGATCTTGCGAAGGAGAGCAGACACATAGTGCTCGGAGTCAAGCCTCAGATGATGGCTGACACGCTTGCAGAGATAAAGGATATTTTAGCTGACAGAGAAGAAGCGTTTATTCTTGTTACCATGGCGGCGGGTATCACTATGGACAAGCTCTGCGAGATGGCAGGCGGCGAATATCCCGTGATCAGAATTATGCCTAATACGCCCGTTGCGGTAGGAGAGGGTGTGGTTCTGTATACTGCTAACTCCAAGGTTTCCGATGCAGACGTTTCCGACTTCAGATTCGATATGGCTAAGGCAGGACTCGTTTCCGAGCTTCCCGAAAAGCTTATTGATGCCGGCAGCGCGGTTTCGGGCTGCGGACCTGCATTCGTATGTATGATGATAGAGGCTCTTGCCGACGGCGGTGTCGAGTGCGGACTTCCGCGTGACAAGGCGCTTGACTTTGCGGCAAAGACCTTTATGGGTACGGCGGCGCTCCTTCTTGAAACGGGGAAGCACCCCGGCAAGCTTAAGGACGAGGTTTGCAGTCCGGGAGGAACTACCATTGAGGGTGTTCACGCACTTGAGTCGGGTAAGCTTCGTGGCACGGTAATGGATGCAGTAAAGGCAGCTTACGAAAAGAATTTCAAGCTTATTAAATAGCCCTCTCATTCGGCATTCGCTGACACCTCTCCCGACGGGAGAGCCTATGGTGAAAAGTTTCGACGTAAAAAAACGGTTCGCGCTTTGCGAACCGTTTTTATGTATTTTAATCACTTTACAGACTTTGCGATAGCTTCTGTATCTCTTGCGATAACAAGCTCTTCGTCTGTCGGAATTACGTAAATTACAACCTTGGAGTCCTCGGCAGAAATCTTAACGATGTTGCCCTGACACTTTGTAGCGTCATTTTTTTCCGGGTCAAGCTTGATTCCGTAATATTCCATATCCTTACAGATGAGTTCACGGATGAGGGGGGTGTTCTCGCCGATACCTGCTGTGAATACGATAGCGTCAAGACCATTCATTGCAGCGGTATAAGATCCGATGAACTTCTTTATCTGGTATGCGAGGATCTTCATTGTCTTTACGCAATCGGGCTGACCTGCAAAGTAGCCGTCCTCAATGTCACGGCAGTCGCCCGAAATTCCGGATACGCCCAGGAAGCCGCACTTCTTGTTCATGAAGTTGTTCATTTCGTCGGGAGTGAAGCCTTCCTTTTCCATTACGAAGGGAACGATAGCGGGGTCGATAGAGCCGCAACGTGTACCCATAATGAAGCCGTCAAGGGGAGTAAAGCCCATACTTGTGTCGATAACCTTGCCGCCCTTAACTGCGGAGATGGACGAGCCGTTTCCGAGATGGCAGGTGATGATCTTAGTGTCCTCGGCAGGCTTGTCGAGAAGCTCAAGCATCTTGCCTGAAACGTATCTGTGGGAGGTACCGTGGAAGCCGTAACGGCGGATGTGGTACTTTTCGCACATATCCTTGGGAAGCGGATAAGTATAAGCCTCCTCGGGCATTGTTGCGTGAAACGCTGTGTCCATAACGATTATCTGAGGCTTGCCGGGCATAACCTCCATACAGCCCTTGATACCCATAAGGTGAGCGGCAGTGTGGAGAGGAGCGAGGTCAAGACAGCCCTCGAGCTTCTTAATGACTTCATCGTCAATGAGTACGCTCTCCTTGAGGGTAGCGCCGCCATGGACGATTCTGTGACCTACCGCTTCAATGTCATCCATTGACTTGATGCAGCCGTGAACGGGGTCGGTAAGATACTTAATTACGATTCTTGTTGCATCTGCGTGGTTGGGCATTACGATGTCAAGCTTTACGTTGAGATCGGGATTGTCGGGGAGCTTGTGGGTAAAGATACCGCCGTCGCCGATTCTTTCGCAGATACCCTTCGCGAGCACCTTCTCATTGTCCATATCGAAAAGCTGATACTTGAGAGAGGAGCTTCCTGCGTTAACTACGAGTACGTTCATTTTTATTCCTCCGTGGATTGCAAAATTTTAATTATTGTGTTACAATGTAAACAAACGATACGAATACATTATACTATCTTTTTTCTCCAATATCAAGAGATAAAGTAAATTTTTTGAGGAGATTTGATAAAAATTGAAGACTGTTGCGATAATTTGCGAATATAATCCTCTGCATTCGGGACACGAATATCAGATAAAAAGAATAAAGGAAGAATACGGCGGGGCGAGAATCGTTGCGGTGATGTCGGGAGAGCTTGTGCAGCGTGCGGACGTTGCGGTGTTCTCACGCGGAGTTCGCGCTGAAGCGGCGCTTGCCGCGGGATGTGACCTCGTTTTAGAGCTTCCGTTCCCCTACTCGTATTCAAGCGCCGAGTATTTTGCACGTGCAGGGGTGTATATAGCCGAAGCCACAGGCGTGTGCGACACGCTTTCGTTCGGAAGTGAGCTCGGTGATATCGATACCCTGACAAGCTACTGTGACGTTCTCCGCGACGAAGCATTTCGCGCAGAAGTGGAAAAAGCCAAGGAGGCTGACAAAAGCCTCGGTCATCTTAAGGCGGTCTGCGAAGTGTCCGAACGTCTTTGCGGTAAGGAGTTTGCAGACGCGATATCGTCGCCGAACAACATTCTCGCTCTCGAATACGTGAAGGCGGTGCGCGAGCTTGAAAGCAAACTTGAGCTTCACACTGTGCGGCGTGAGGGCGACGGCTACAATGACGTCAGCGGAGAAGGGCGGTTTGTCAGCGCGACCTATCTGCGCGAGCTGATATCGGATGGAAAGGAAATATCGGGCTTTGTTCCGACAGTATGCGAGGAGCTTTACCGCAAAGCGACAGAGTCGGGCGCGGTGTCGGATATAAACCGTCTTGAAGCGGCAATACTTGCATATTTCCGTCTTGCCGATCCGCGTCAGCTTTCGGACTTTGCAGAAATGTCGGACGGACTCGAATTCAGGCTATGCGAGTGTGCGGCAACAGCCACAGGTCTTGATGAGTTTTTCTCTCTTGCCGCAACGAAAAAATACACGAACGCAAGAATCAGACGCGCGGTTATATCAAGTCTGCTCGGCGTAGGTGAAGCCGATATGAAGGCTCTGCCTGCATACACCGCGGTGCTCGGCGCAAACAAAACGGGACTTGAAATTCTGAAGGAAATGAAAAAAAGTGCGCGCATCCCTGTGATAACCAAGCCTGCAGACTACAAGAGTCACGGCGAGCGGGTGACGGCGGCATTTGAAAAGGCGCAAAGGGCACACGCCTTGTATTCACTGTCCCTTGAAAAAAAAGGAAGTGCCGACGAATTTATGAAATTCACACCTGTGATCATTAATTAATCAAAAGCACTTGCAAAACACGGCGAAAGAGTATACAATTATGAAAAAATGACCGAAGGAGACAACAATGGCAAACGATATAATTAAAGGACTGAAATTTCATCACATAGGACTTAAGTGTAAGGATCTCGACAAATCCATTGATTTTTACTCAAACGTACTCGGCATGAAAAAGTACGCAGCATGGGGAGAGGGCGACAAGCGCATACAGATGCTCTCTATCGGCGACGGAGGTATTTTCGAGCTTTTCGCAGGCGGCGGTGATGCTTATGCCGACAACGGCAAATGGATACACCTTGCGATGGAAACAGAGGATGTTGACGAAGCGTTTGAAATCGCGGTCAGAGGCGGAGCTGAGCCGCTTACATATCCTAAGAGTGTACCTCTTGCATCTGAACCCGAGAGAATGACCATCAGAATAGCATTTGTAAAAGGTCCCGACGGGGAAGAGCTTGAATTTTTCAAGGTGCTTTAAGGGGGACTTGAAACACCAAGAAGAATTTGTGTTATTCGCGATCACTGCACAGCTCTGCCTCACATTGATAACGTTGACTTCAATTCAATATACATTAGGAACACTGAAAATATTTGATTTAACAATACACCCCTTACAATTAATGAATAAAATGTGATTCGAAGGCGACTGCCGTCGAATTTTCCATATAATTTGTAATTTCTTGCCAAAGAATTGTAAGATATGAGTGGAAATGGAGCTTCCACTGTGATATAATTAAGACAATTGATAAAATAGGAGAAGCTTTATGAAAAAAATAGCTTTATTACTTGCATTTGTTCTTTTGCTTACACCTGTTCTTATGGCTTGCGGTCAGGATACTGCCGGCAATAAGGGCTCCGGTAACAACAAGCGTGACGAGTCAGAGTTTGAATATAAACTCAGCGAAGCGGGCGAGCTTGACTACGGTGACAAGACGTTTGGAATTTTCGGTGCGAGAGGTACTCTTAAGTATCTTGTAGCTGAAGAAGAAACCGGTGATCTTGTAAACGATGCTATCTTCCAGAGAAACCTTGCGATCGAAGAAGCATATAATTTGAAATTCAATATGGTTGAGGCTGAGCCTAACGTGGGCGCCGATATGATTAAAAACTTTGTTTTGTCAGGTGACAAGACCTAT
>JAZSOD010000076.1:0-21112 GCA_045536775.1 Eubacteriales bacterium
CCAAGGAGTTGATCATTTGGTTTGTCTTCCTAAGACCGCTTTGGCCTCCGACTTTTGTTTTGGTGTGGATATGCTCTACGCTCGGATGTGTACTGTCCGTGGTCTACGCCAAGCTGTTTTCGCGCTTTGGCGGGGGAAAACGGAGGCGCGGCAAATGATGGAGATTGTATCCTCTCTCGCTGTGCCTGCGGTCTTGTGCTTTTGCTCGCTAATAATACTGCTTTCAAAAAAAGACTGCTTCGGTGCGTTTCTAAATGGAGCCGAAAAGGGTGTTAAAACTGCGTTTTCGCTTATGCCGACACTTGTCATAATGTGTACGGCGGCAGCAATGTTTTCAGCATCGGGCGCGGGGAAGTACTTGTCGGTGCTTGTGTCGCCCATAACCAAATTACTTGGAATTCCTTCTGAAATAGTGCCGTTTTTGATAGTCAGACCTATATCCGGAAGCGCATCAAATTCGGTTTTGAATCAGCTTTATACCGAGCTTGGCGCCGACAGCTTCGCCGCATTTACGGCATCGGTGATCGCGGGAAGCTCAGACACGCTTTTTTACATAATAGCGGTCTATTTTTCCGCGGTGAAAATAAAAAATACCCGCCACGCGGTAGCGGCGGGTATTTGTACTATGCTGACGGTAGTGGTCATCTCCTGCTTCGTATCACGAATCTTCTACTGACGGGTCTTCGTCATTGCCGTCATCATCGCTATCGGACTCAGTCTTTACCTCTCCATCTTGGTCTTCGGGCTCGGCCTTGACGTCTGTAGCTGCTGCAATGACTTTTTTCGCTTTGAGCTTTTGTTCCGCGAGGACGTATATGAGCAGAAGAACTATGCCGAACAGGGCGGTGAGAAGTCCGAAGTTAAGCTCCTTCGAGATATATCTGACCTCGAAATCATAGTCGCCGTTCTCAAGATTAACTCCCGTGAATATGCCCGCGACTCTGAAGGTCTCGCGCTTCTCGCCGTTTGCAATAACCGTTATGTTTTTGTCATACGGCATTGTGAGCATAAGGGTGTTGCGCTCGTTTGCCACCGTAACGTGTCCCGAAAAATGAGTATCGGTGTGCTCTGTGTCAAGCTCTGCCGCGCCCTCGGCAAGCTTTTGCATTGCGTGTCTGTATATGCCTGCATCGAGGGTATAGAAGTAGTTTGAGTGATTTAAGATAAGGGTCTCGTCCTCGAGCGACATTGAAAGGTGGACTATATCGCCCTTCTTGTGCTCACCTAGACAAAGGATTCCGTGCTTGTCTGTAAGGAAGTAATCCTTTACCTCGATATCGTTGTACTTGATGTTGGTCTTTTTACGGTAGCCGTTGGTGATGGGGAAGAAGGCATACATAACTCCGTCGCTTTGTGCAGTCACAACGAAGTTGAGGCGGGCGCTCTGATTTGTACGGGTACGCGCGTAGGTTTTCCTGTTTGTATTAGAGGTTCTTTCTGCGTTTTCAAGCTTGATCTCTTGCTTGTTTGGCTTGAAAAGATTAAGCATTCCCTCGCTTTCGAGCATAGAGCCGCACATAGCGTTCATAAGCTCGAATGGGTTTTCATAAGCCGAATTGTCAAAACCTGCGTATTCGGAATTAACCGTGTAGGCAATGGGAAGAGCGTACGGATTTTCGTATATTACGGTCGAGTCATCGGGGTCGGTGTATATAAGCTCATACGAGGGGTCGGCCTCCTTTTGACCGTCGCTTAAAACGTACTTGATACCGAGCAGAGAATCGCCGACAGGATTGGGGTCAGAGTAATTAGAGTGATGTGAGCGCGACGAGTAGCCCATATCCGCAAGATAGCTTATAACGCTCTTGTTGAGTGTCGAGGTTGAGCCTGAAATTCCGTTTAAGCCAATTGCGTAGTTATCGTTGACCTTTCTCATAACAAGGTTTTCGCTTCGGTACAGAGAAGGATCGTTTTCCTTCATATACTCGGCGTCACCTCTGTACTTTTCGGCAAAGTCGTTGTAGTAGCTGTGTCTTGAAAAGCCGACGTCATCATCCATCATATAGATCCCTGCGATTCCGTTACCGAGAAGCTCGATAAGCGTTATACACAAAAGAGCCACCGAGCCGCCCGCGGGATTTTTCATTGCGGCGCGCAGTCCTGCGAGAACGGCTATTGCACAGCCGACACCTGCCCATATTGCTGCGAACTCGTTGAGATATGCATATTCAAATTTTTGAAGGATTGAGGACAGGATGATAAACGCTATAACGGCTGTAGTGATCTGAGACGACTTTATGTCGGATAGCTTTTCAAACGCGTCTGCAGCGATCACCACCATTATGAATGTGAAGATAAAGCTATATCTGAAGTTTAGCCAGTTCGGGAACTGGAATCCGTGCCATATGAGGTCAATGGTCGATCCGCAGAAGCTTATCGCAAGTACAGCGGCAACGATACCCATTGACGCTTTTTTTCGTGAGCTTATGGTGGGCACGATAAAGTAAAGCGCGGCAAGTATCACGCAAAGCACCGAGCAGTATATGAACGGCATACCCTCTGGGCGCACCGTGTCATAGGACGCAGGCAGAAGCTTTGTGAAAATATCAAGAAACTCGGTCTTGACTGTAAATGCGGTCTTCGGGTCAGAGAATGAGTCCTTACCGAAGCTGAGTGAATAAAGTACGGGGAAAATCAGCGGCGATGCCATGGCTGCGGATATTATCGAAAACAGTGAAAAGCGCAGTCCCGATTTCAAAAAGTGGTTGTTTTCAAGCTCCTCACCGCGCTCGCTCGGTGTGCAGTAGAAATAGTAAGCGAGAAAATACACTACCGCGAATATACATATCATATATCCTATATAGAAGCTTGTCAAGAGCGCGATAGCAAGGCTCACGGTGTAGAGCATATAGCGTCGCTCGCGTATAAGCTTTTCGATTCCGAGCATTATAAGCGGAAGCATATACATACAGTCTATCCACATCGTGTTCGACGCATATATTATGCCGTATGACGAGAGGGCGTAGCAGGTAGAGAAGATGAGCGCACCGACCTCAGAGAGCTTGCGGGTCTTGGTCAGATAAATGTTAGCCGTAAGACCGCAGAGACCGCATTTTGCGAGAATTATCAGAAGCATAGCTTCTTGAATGTTCTCCTTCGGGAAAAGCGCGACCAAAAGAGATAGGGGACTCGCGAGATAGTAGGCGAAAATTCCGAGAAACTCACCCGACAGAGCACGCTCGAAGGAGTAGATGATACTACCCTCACCGACAAGCGCGTCGCGGAGCGCCTCAAAGAAATATATATACTGCGCGTTCAGGTCAAGCACGAGCACCGTGCCGTTGCCGAACGGATATACAAGCCTCGAAACGTAAACGAGGAAAAAGGTGAGAAATGGTATTAAGAACGACAGTAATCTGAACTGTGCGCCGTCCATTTTGAAGCCGCGAAGCTTTTCTTTAATTCTGTCCATCGTGGAAATCTCCTAATTCAAAACTTGATCTGCGGGAATAACGCGCTTGATGCTTTTTTCAAGCTTTATTCTCGGGACCGTAACGTCACGTCCGCAGATAACGCACTTGATTCGTATATCCGAGCCTGCGCGAAGCACCTTCATCATAGTACTTCCGCACGGGTGCGGTTTTTTCATTTCAAGTATGTCCTGTGCGGATATTTTTATTATGTTTGGCATAAACAACCTCTTTATACTGAATTCAAGGCTTGTGCTATTCTTAATTTTACCACGCAAACGCCCGATGTGCAACTGTTTTTTGAAAACTTTACCGCGAAAGACGGCACAATGCGAAAATTGTTTACAAAATATTCCAAAGATTGTCTTGCATATCGTGGGGATTTTGATATAATATAAGTGTAAGAAACTTCACGGATAGGAGAATAGCTATGAAAAGAGAAAACTCAAAAGCAGGAATAATAACCGCGATCGCAGTAATTGCAGGCGCTATCGTTGTTGCGGCAGGCGTTTTGGTGGTATTTAAGAAGCTTTGCGATAAATACAAGATAGTTGAGAGAGACATCGTGACAGAGGGCATCGAGTCCGACGCAATATGTGAGTGCGAATGTGCACAGAGCACAGAACCCTGCGAGGAAGCCTCAGAATAAGACGAAATAAAAAAGGGACGCATCGCCTCTACATTCTTAGCGGAGAAATCAATTTCATAACGTAGGGCGGGGGCTTGCTCCCGCCGAAGAAACAAATATATTTCAACAATATCGTAGGGCGGATTCCATATCCGCCCTTTCTTTTTCGGGAGCATATGGAATGCTCCCCTACGGTAACACGTGTTGAGAACAAAAACGGCGGGAGCAAGCCCCCGCCCTACGAACACTTGTTTTTCTGCGGATAGAGGGTTCGGGCTACTGCCCGATTGTGCGAGGATTGCCGCGCGCTATGCTTGCCCCAGACGCGAGCGTTGGGAAAACGGAAAAATCAACCCAAGGTTGTATTTTGTTTATGTAAAATATCCTTTTGATATGTTGGAAATAACTGCGTGTTGCGCTATACTTATTACAGTGATCACGAAAATCTGTTTTGAGGAGTTGAATTTATGAATATTGGAACTAATATATATACCTTACGCAAGGAAAAGAAAATCACTCAAGCACAGCTTGCTGAAAAGCTTGGAGTGTCGGATCAGGCAATCTCCAAATGGGAAAACAATCAATGTGCTCCTGATGTAAGCCTTTTTCCAATTATTGCAGACTATTTTGGTGTTTCTATTGACCGCCTTTTCGGATATCATATGAACAGTTATGCAGATGAAGTGAAGGCAATAGTGAAAGCCGCAGACGATAGTATGGATACATATAAGGAAATTGAGATTATTAGTGAAGGGTTAAAGAAATTTCCTAACAGCCCCGATTTGAAGATATATCTTGCTTTCTCTCTGTCTATGGTTAATCGTATGTCAAAAGACGAGAATGAAAAAAAGGCAGCCGTCACAAAAGCGATTAAACTTTGCACCGAAGTAATTGATACTTGCGGAGATAACAAACAGGTAGACAATGCTCTTAATATGCTGACGCGCATTTACAACGAAACCAGCAACTATGAAAAAGCAGCAGAAACAATTTCTAAAATAAGCGCTGACCATTTTGGAGATCGTATAGTTGGTATGGTGAGTATGTTGGGCGGTAAAAAATGTTATGCAGAACAAGAACAGTTTGCTGAGGATTCCCTTTTTAAGTTGTATTGGACAATGAGTCATGTTTTTGAGTATATGACGCATTCTTATACGGTTAATAAGGAATACGAAAAGGCAATCGCTTTCTATGATGCCCACAACAAATTGCTTTCGATTTTTGATAGTGGTTGTTCCAATTTTTATGCTACATACAAAATCATTGCCTGTGAAAATAAAGCAAAAGTTTATATGAAAATGGGTGACAAAGAAAAATGTCTTGCAGAATTAAAACGCTTCTTTGTACTTGCCGAACAAGTTAGGGCCGTTGCACAGAGCAGTGATTTTAATATAGCTGTTCGTAACCCCGTATATTTTTCAAACATTTCCGAAGAGCTTGGAGAAGAATATATGTCAAACATATATCCCGAAAAGGCATTGGGTAAATACGATGCCTTTTTCGGAGAAGATGAAGCATATATTCAGTTCAAAAAATCTGTGATTCAATAATCCTTGCCCCGCCTCGCGCGGGGCATTTCCTTTGCTTTCTGCGTATGAAAAAGCCACCACGAAATCGTGGTGGCTAAATTCAATTTTACCGCTAATTTTGCAGATGTTCGCGTCCCTTTTTTATTTCAAAACATAGGTTATTCATCATTTTTGTGTCGGACAACTGTTGGTTGAGTTTCAAGACGAGCAAGTTGTTTACTTTGCTTGTCTTTTGTGCTATAATTCAGATACATCAAAGAGCTCACGGTGAAATTTGGAAAGGAATATAAATCTGTGAAAGAAACAAACATTTCAAAGAATATAGCTGAACTTAGGAAACAAAAAGGTATTACTCAGGAGCAGTTAGCACTTGCGCTGAATATTTCTCCTCAAGCAGTTTCAAAGTGGGAAACGAATACTTCCTTGCCCGACGCACAAACACTCCCTCTCATTGCAGAATATTTTGACGTAAGTATTGATTATCTTTATTTCGGTAGAGAAATCATCTATTCGGAAATCTATGAAAAGGTATTTGAAAAAATCAAAAGCATTCCAAACCAAATGAGTAAACAGGCGTATGAGGACGTGCTCAAAATATTCGCATATGCACATCACGGTATAACGCATGGAAATCTGAAAACCAGAGACTGCGCAATTTATGATGACCCTGCACACATTTCTAACGAAAACGGATTGTCGCTCCTGTCAGGAAAAGGTTTTGGAGCTGTCGTGACAAGGTCATTTTTTGAAAATATTGATCAAAGCACCGTAGAGCTTGCTCAGAAAATACTACCTGCTATTTCAAACAAGAATAATATGCTCGTATGCTTGGCGATTATATCTATGAGTGATATAAGCTTTTCGGAGATACAAGAGAAGTTAAGTTTTGATGAAAACACACTGAGAAAATCTGTTGATACCTTGATTTTGTCGGGAATTGTTATAGAGAAGAAATCAAAGCATAAGTCCTTGGGCTTTACCTATGAAATTCATGGTATGTACCATACTTGTCTTTGTATTCTTTTTGCAACTCTTGAAATGCAATGCTATTCATTAAAAGGTGTTTCGTGCTGTATGGGCTTCGGCGATTATCCTATAAAAATTTAATCTGTATTTGTGTACCGTTTGTAGCAATAAAAAATCGGCAGAGATATCATACCTCTGCCGATTTTTTTATTTGAGATTTACGTCCTTTGAAAATCCGTGAATAAATCCGTTTGTGTCGGCGGAGCAGATGTCGCCGCCGACAACACGCTTGCCCTTGACCAGCACGTTTGCGTAAACCGTGCCGTTGTAGCCGTCGTAGTTGGTGACGCTGAAGGTATAACGCATAAGCTTTTTGCGCTTGTACTTCGAGAGATCAAGCCCCTGCTTTTTCTGAAGCTCGTTGTAGCCGGTGAACACCTTGTCGAATTCCTCGGGAATTGTTACTTCAGCCTCCTCGAGAGGCTTTGAGTCTACCTGCCAGCCGAACTGTCCGAGAAATGCTATAACGTCCTCGGAGGTTTTTACATTGTCGAATCGTATCTCCTGAGAGGTCACCGTCTCCCCCGTGCTTACCACAACGGGCTCGTAGCCGGGTATGAACGCTATCAGCGCTACGAGCGCGATCACCGCTACTCCCACCACGCCGAAAAATTTCAGAGTGTTTGCTCTGAGTGAATAGATAAACATACCGTATCTCCTTTGAAAATTCATATTTCCGTAGTAAATTATATTAGCGAGCTTTACCGATTATGTTTGCGAAAAGTATTTGTCTGTGTCGCTTTTTATTTCCCCCGACAAATACAGTATGTATCCGCAGTTGATGAGCGTCATTACCGCAACCGAGAGGTCGGATAGCTCCCACATAACGGATGCCGGTATGACCGCGCCCAAAAGCACCGAGAGGGAATACAGAAGCCTATAAGCAAAGAGCAAAATGCCGCGTTTTGCCCCCGTAAAATAATCGTCGAGTAAAAATCTCAGCGCCTCGATACCGTATACCGACCAGCATATAATCGTTGCAAATGCGAAAAATCCCACCGACAGACTTATGAAGTATGGCGCGGCGCTGCCGATGAAGACCCCGAAAGCGTCAATGGATACGAGCATAGCGTCATCACCCGAATAATTGCCGGACAAAAGTATAACGAATGCGGTGAGTGAGCAGAGAAGTATGGTGTCGATAAAGACCTCGGCTATTCCGAAAAAGCCTTGCTCGCAAGGTGAGCTTGTGTCGCTACCCGCGTGGGCGGTCGGGGAGGTTCCGCTGCCTGCCTCGTTTGAAAGTATTCCACGCGCAACGCCGAAGCGCATAGCGCGTATAAAGCCGTACGAGACAACCCCAACGCCTGCCGACCTGAAGCTGAACGCATCCTTTAGTATCATCTCTATCACCCCGGGAAGCCTTGAGGCGTTGGTAAGTATTACGTACAGCGACACGGCGGTGTAGATAATGCAAAAGGCGGGCACAGCACGCACCGTGATGCTTGCCACCGACGAAAAGCCCCCGGAAATAATGAGAAGCGTCAGAATTGCGGTTATCGCGCCCAGGGCGTACGGACTGAGTCCAAAGCTTTTCTCAAACGCTACCGCCATAGAGTTCGACTGAACGATACTTCCCATAGTGATTGAGGTTATAACGCACAACAGCGCGAAAACAAAGCCCAGACGTCTGTGACCGTGAGCAGACATATACGCGAATGCACCGCCCGTAAAGCGACGTTTCCCGTTTTCGCGTATGCTGCGGCGGTACTTGACGGCAAGCAGAATTTCCGAAAACTTCAGTATCGATGCGAAAAGCGCCGATAACCACATCCAGAACACCGCCCCGGGACCGCCGAGTGAAATAGCACCGGCAACCCCTGCAATGTTACCGACACCGAGTGTTCCCGCGAGCGCCACCGACAGAGCTTTTGCGGGCGAGTTTCCCGTACCCGAGCCTCTCAAAAGAGGCGCAAAGGTTTTCTTCGGCTTTAGCAAGGGGAAGAATTTTAGTCTTGCCGACATGATAAGTCCGACCGAAAAAACGACAACAGGCAGGGCAGGGCCGAATATGTAAGTGTTAAGAAAATTTATTATCATCAAGGCTCACCTTTTTCCATGTTTCACATAGAATATTTCTTATATAAACCTATGAAAAAATACGCAGAAAAAGTACTTTGGAGTCAAATATTACGTCAGGTGGCATAAAATGTTAAAACAATGTAAACTATAATAAAAAGCCTTGATTTTTTATGTCTTGTGGGCTACAATAGCAGGTGTGGTTTGGCACTTGGAGGCTCCGAGTGCTAAACGGTATAAATTTTGGCAAACGGCCAACAGAATTGGAGGAATATATTATGACACTCAAGCCTCTTGCAGATCGCGTGGTTGTAAAGATGGTTGAAGCAGAGGAGACCACAAAAAGCGGTATCATTCTCGCAGGCACGGCAAAGGAAAAGCCGCAGGTAGCAGAGATAGTTGCGGTAGGTCCCGGCGGAATGGTTGACGGTAAGGACGTTGTTATGACCGTAAAGGTAGGAGACAAGGTTATTACAAGTAAATATTCGGGAACAGAAGTGAAATGCGACGGAACTGAGTATATTATAGTACGTCAGGGCGACATTCTTGCAATAGTAGAGTAATTAATACACAAAGGAGTAATGCATCATGGCAAAGGAACTTGCATTCGGTATTGAAGCGAGAAACGCGCTTCAGGCAGGCGTTGATAAGCTTGCAGACACAGTAAAGATAACACTCGGACCCAAGGGCAGAAACGTAGTTCTCGATAAGAAGTACGGTGCACCCCTTATCACAAACGACGGTGTTACCATAGCAAAGGAGATCGAGCTTGACGATCCTATGGAAAATATGGGTGCTCAGCTCGTTAAGGAAGTTGCAACAAAAACTAACGACGCGGCAGGTGACGGTACGACTACCGCAACGCTTCTTGCTCAGGCGTTTATTCGCGAGGGTATGAAGAACGTAGCTGCCGGCGCTAACCCCATCATAGTTCGTAAGGGTATCCAGAAGGCAGTTAATGCAGCAGTTGAAGGACTCATCGCTAACTCCAAGAAGGTAAACGGTTCTGCTGACATCGCAAGAGTCGGTACTATCTCGGCAGGCGACGAGGTTATAGGTCAGCTTATCGCGGACGCTATGGAAAAGGTTACCGCAGACGGCGTTATCACGGTTGAGGAATCAAAGTCGGCAGAAACCTACAGCGAGGTTGTTGAGGGTATGCAGTTCGACCGCGGTTACCTCTCTCCCTATATGGCAACAGACACAGATAAGATGGAAGCGGTTATCGATGACGCGCGCATTCTTATCACAGACAAGAAGATCTCCAATATTCAGGAGATACTCCCCGTTCTCGAGCAGGTAGTTCAGAACGGTATGAAGCTTCTCATCATTGCAGAGGACGTTGAAGGCGAGGCTCTCACAACTCTCGTGCTCAACAAGCTCCGCGGTACGTTTACCGTTGTAGCAGTTAAGGCTCCCGGCTTTGGTGACAGAAGAAAAGAAATGCTTCAGGACATCGCTGTTCTCACGGGCGGCGAGGTTATCTCGAGCGAGCTTGGCTTCGAGCTCAAGGACACTCAGCTCATACAGCTCGGTTACGCAAGACAGGTTAAGGTAAACAAGGAAAATACAATTATCGTAGGCGGTGCGGGCGACTCTGCGGCTATCAAGGGCAGAATCGGTCAGATCAAGGCTGCTCTTGAAACAACGACAAGCGACTTTGACCGTGAAAAGCTTCAGGAAAGACTCGCTAAGATATCGGGCGGTGTTGCGGTTATCAAGGTAGGCGCGGCAACCGAGACCGAAATGAAGGAAAAGAAGCTTCGCATCGAGGACGCGCTCAACGCAACACGTGCGGCAGTTGAAGAGGGTATCGTTGCAGGAGGCGGAACCGCGTTCCTCAATGTTATCCCCAACGTAAAGGCAATCATCGACACAGTTGAGGGCGACGAAAAGACAGGTGTCAGCATCGTTCTCAAGGCGCTTGAGGAGCCTATCCGTCAGATCGCGGCTAATGCAGGTCTCGAGGGCTCTGTAATAGTAGACAAGATTCTTACCGCAGGCAAGACCAATTACGGTTTTGACGCATACAACGAGGAATACGTTGATATGATCAAGGCAGGAATCGTGGATCCTACGAAGGTATCGAGAAGCGCACTTCAGAACGCGGCATCGGTTGCAGCAACAGTTCTTACGACCGAGGCTCTTGTATATGACAAGAAGGAAGAAGCAGCCGCAGCAGCACCCGCCGCAGGAATGGGCGGTATGGGCGGAATGTATTAATTCCGAAAAACAATCAGTAAAAAAACGAGTTGCCATACGCAACTCGTTTTTTACCCGACAAAGCTTGATTTATAATTGTTAAAAGAGAAGGAGAATTGCCGTATGTCAATGATTATTCGTGAAAATAAAACTTGTGTAATTTGCGGGAAAGAGGGAAGCTATCCCAAAGTTGCGAGTACTAACGAATTTGGTCCGTGCGATCTTGACCTTCGCCCAGCTGAAATGAGAAGAAGCACTATGCCTGCGTGGGTGGAAGAATGTGATTCCTGCGGTTACGTTTCACACGACGTATCAAAGCTACCCGCGGACGTTGACGATGATAATTCCGTAAAGGCGATCCTTTTGTCGCACCAATACGCATTTACCGAGGACAGATATTTTACAAGTGACCTTGCCGTAAGGTTTTATAAGCACTACGTAATAAACAGAGAGCTTAAAAAGCACAAAGGGGCATTTAACTCGCTCGTGTACGCGGCGTGGGCGTGTGATGATGCAGACGACAAGGATAACGCTGCGTTTTGCCGAAAGCTTGCGGCAGAGTATCTTGATATTATATTTGAGCAAGAGGGCAGCAATGATAACTTACTGCTTCAAAAGGCAGACTTGCTCAGAAGAAGCGGAAGCTTTGACGAGGTTATAAAGCAGTATTCGCAAGTGACCTTTGAAAATGATTTCCTAAACAAAATAGTCGCTTTTCAGATAGAAAAAGCAAGACTCGGGGACGATAACTGCTATACCGTAGCAGACGTTAAGTGAGTATACATAAACAAGACGAAAACCGCATCGGATTTCCCGATGCGGTTTTTATTAACCTAATATTATTATGACTGCGGATTTATTCCGAGTGCTAAGGCAATATAGAAGATTGCAACCGTGATAAGTGTGTATATAAGCATCGGAATTACGTTTGTTTTGATAAGCTTACCCTCTCTACCCGAGGTTCCGATGGTTGCACTTGCGGCAACTGCGTTGTTGATACAAACCATATTGCCGACAGCCGCACCTACGCACTGCATTGAGAGTGCAAACACGGTGGGAAGACCGAGAACTGTTGCGGTATTGAACTGGAGATTTGAAAACAGGTTCATTGAAACTGTTGCAGAGCCGGAAACGAAAGCTCCCAAAACGCCGATAAACGGACAAATGAGAACGTACAGACTCTTGCCGACCATAGCGAGAGCTGACGCCATTTCATTTATCATGCTCATTCCGTCTGCATTTTTGTATTTCATAACTTCAACGAGCGCAAGACCGAATACGAGAGCGAGAGCCGCGCCCGAAACCTGCTTGAGTGTGTCGATCCAGGAGCGCTTTATCATTTGCTTGTCCATCTTGTGAATAATGTTGGTTATAAGCGCAACGATCACGAAGAAGGTGCCGGGCAAATATGCCCACTTAAGACTCCAATCGAGGTTTTCAAAGCCGAGAAGATTATCAACCTTTATAACGAAAGGAGCACCGCCTGTGAGAAGCCCCTTGATTCCAAGCTGAGGAATACGTGTTATAACGAGTATAACCGCAATCAACAAATAGGGAATCCAAGCCTTTAACAACGGCATTTTCGATTCCTTAACGGGGGATACTTCGCTAGTTGCAAGCCAATCCTTGTCCCACTCGGACGGATCACCGAATGACCAGGTTTCCTTAGGAACGAGGAAACCGCTCTTTGCCGCAATTACGGTTGTAGCTATCGAGATGAGCGACGCAACGAGGGACGCAAACTCGTAACCGATAAATATTGAAATGAGCAAAAGCGGAACCGAGAAAGTAAGACCTGTAAAGAGTGCGAACGGAGCCGCTTTAAGTGCGGGCTTGAACGACTTGTCTTTACTGAAAAGCTTTGTTGTCATCATCAAAACGATGAGAGGGAGAAGGGTGCTTACAACCGCGTGAGGGAGAGCTGTCCAGAACGAGAATCCCGAAATAAATGCGGCATTATCATTCATATTGAGCAAACCGAGTGCGGCGGTAACGGGTGTTCCGACTGCGCCGAATGAAACAGCGGACGAGTCAAACGTAAGCGTAATCATCGCAGCTGCCATAGGCGGGAATCCGAGGCATACGAGAAGGGGGCCTGCCAAAGCGGCGGGAGTTCCGAATCCTGCAGCGGCTTCAATGAAAGAACAGAACGAAAAACCGATAATGCAAGCCTGAACGCGCTTGTCGGGGCAGATGTTCATAAATCCGCGGTTGATAGCGGCAGTTGCGCCCGAAGTTTTGAGAGTGTTCATAACCAAGATCGCACCTAAAATGATAATAAGCACGTCGAGAGAACTGAGCACACCGTAGAGCGAACCTGCAAGAAGCCCAAGGATGTCGATTTTCCAAATGAATTTACCGAACACGAACGCCATTGCCCACGAAATGATAAGACACCTCTTCGCAGGCCAGTTGAATGCCATCATAAGAACCAGAGTGGTCAGTATGGGCAAGAACGCTAATAATGCTAACATAAGTATACTTCTTTCTCTATATCAATATTACATCTTAAACAAGGAATATTTTACCAAAAGTGTGTCTTAAAGTCAATGGTAATATAGACCAATATATAGTTTTGCCGATTGATAGCAGACTATTCATGATAACAAAATACTCTCATCGGATCTACCAATGAGAGTATTTGAATGCGATATATCAGTTTTGGCGACGGACGGTTTTGTACTCGTCGTGAAGATAGAAGTGAGGACAACGGCTGTTGTCACCCGTCATAAAGCTGACCATTTCATCTTCATCAAGATTTACCGTGCACATTTCTTCTCCCGTTTCCTCGTCTGAGTCAAAGTACACACACATCTCACAGTTTGTGGGAGGAAGCGGCTTTTTATTTTTCTTCTTGTCCGTCATTTTGTTGCACCTGAATTAAAGAGCAGACTGAGTATCGTTCGGGTCGCCGTTGATTGCGAGATCGTATTCAAGCGACCAGTCCATACCTCTGTACTCTGCGGCACGCTCGTCTGTTTCGATGAACTCCATAAGCAAGTCGAGCATATCCTTGGACCAGGTGTTTTTGTCTATCTGAGCAGTTGTAAACTTGTTAAGCGTGATCATTTCGAAGCCGAAGAGGTCCTTTACCTGAGTCTTAGCTGCACCGTCAACAACCTCGGGAACGAGGTGGCTGGGTATAAAGAGCACACCGCCGCCTGCACCGAATACGATGTCACCGGGCAAGCATATAGCGTTACCGATTCTGGTAGCGGTATTGAAGCCTGTCATAATGAAGTCACGGATGGGAGTGGGGTCAATGCCTCTGTAATAAACCTGAACTCCTTCAACCTTCTTCATCTGTTCAACGTCACGAACGCCGCCCCAGATTACACCGCCGCCTGTCTTGGTCTTGTTCTTGATAGCGGTTGTAAGGTTTCCACCGAGGAATGTGCCCTTGTATATCTTGTCGTACATATCGATAACGACAACGTCACCCTCAACGAGCGAGTCGATGACCCACTGGTTGTAAGTACCCGTTCTGTTTTCGCTTCTTCCAATGTCTTTAACAACACCGTCAAGGTCGGGACGGTAAGGGCAGTATGTAGCGGTGACGGCACGGCCGATAAGCTTTCTTCCGTCATCGTGGAGTGTGTGAAGTCTGCCTTCAAACTGGCTTTCGTAGCCCTTAACGAAGATAGGCTTCCATACCTCTTCAAGTGTGAGCTTTCTGAGAGCCTTGAGGTATCTGTCCGGAACGTAAGGACGTCCGTCGTCAAGTCTGTCGCCCTTCCACAAGGGAGTAAGCGCGATTATCTCGTCTCTGTCATTGAAATGCATAGTATTTCTCCAATCTTAAATATTATTTGTCTAAATTATAAGCTTGCGGTAGTGTATTTTTCTACAAAAATATTACGATTTTTGCAAAATATATTACAAAAGCTCTGCTTTTGGTCACTCTATAGACGTGTCTATCTTGAATCTCATGATCTTGCGAAGCGTATTTTTCGGAAATTCCTCTGTTCTTACTTTGAGCACGGATATCTTTTTATAAGGCACGGTCTTCTCGTTGAATTCGTCGATAAAGGGCTTGAAGTATGCTTCCTTGTCCTCAATATTGTTGTTTTCAAAGAAATCGTTGTCAGGGTATATTTCGGCAACTATGGCGTTGTGCTCAATGCCTCTCTTGCTCTGACCCTCGTAAACGATAATGTCGATAATACCGGGGGTCGCCACAAGCTCGTTTTCAATCTCCTCGGGATAGACGTTCTTTCCGTTAGAGAGAATGATGAGGTTCTTTTTTCTTCCCGTTATAAAGAGAATGCCGTTTTTGTCAAGCTTTCCGTAGTCGCCTGTTCTGAAGAAGCCGTCCTCGGTCATCGCCTCTGCGGTGGCCTTTTCGTCCTTGTAGTAGCCGAGCATTACGTTGGGACCCTTTACGAGTATCTCGCCCTCTCCGTCCTCGTTGGGCTCGTCGATTCTGACCGTGTCCATATCGAGAATTTCGCCAACGCTTCCGTGAACTACGTTTAGGCTCCTGTTTACAGCTATAAGGGGAGCACACTCGGTGATTCCGTAGCCGTTGAGCATAGATATGCCGAGCGACTCAAAGAAGGTCATGATTTCAGGGTTTATCGGTGCGCCGCCCGAGATTATCATTTCTATCTCTCCGCCGAACGCCTCGCGTATCTGAGCAAAGAGCTTTTTGCGGATATCGATTCCGAGCTTCAGAAGAATATTACTGAGCTTCATCATTCCCGCAACAAGCTTTTCCTTGCCCTGTTCCTTGATGTTTGCATTAATTTTGCGGTAGAAGGTCTCAAGGTAGAGAGGCACGAGCACAAGGTGTCCGGGCTTTTGCTCCTTAAGCTCTCTTTGAACGTAGCGTATGCCCGAGGAAATGTATATTTCCGTACCGATAAACGCGTGGCCGACAAGCATTACCGTAGAGCCGTAGGTGTGGTGAGGGGGAAGAACTCCGACCGTCTTTTTCTGGAAGTCAATATAGGGAATTATTTCGGACATATCGCGTAAGATCGCGTCCTGCGAGAGCATAACGCCCTTGCCCTTGCCGGTAGTTCCCGATGTGAATACGAGAAGCGACATCTTGAAGGGGTCGATCTCTGCATTATGGTACGCGTCGGGATCATTGTTGTAAAGCGTTCTTCCGCTTTCTATAAGGTTTTCAAGGGAGTTTTCCTTTTCCTTGGCGCAAAGATAGATGCAGGGCGCGGTGTCGGTCTCGGACTCGATGTACTCCGCCTTTTCAGAGAGCTCCTCGTCACAGAATAAGAAGGCAATATCTGCCTTTTTCGCGGTCTCGGCAAGGTCCTCGCAAAGCCAGTCGCGGTCGAGGGGAACTATAACGCCGCCGATACTGAGCACCGCAAAATACGTGCGTACCCAGTCGTACGAAAACTTACCTATAAGAATACAGTGACGACCTGCACATCCAAGCTTGAGAAGCTTGCTTGCAAGAGCGCGGACATCGTCTCTGAGTTGACTGAAGGTTGCCTTTTGAACCTCCTTGTCGCGCGGATTTATTCTGTACGAGTACGCACAAAGCTCTGCGTATTTTTCGCCTGCAAACTCAACGAGCGCTCTTACGTCTCTGCATTCGATCTTTTCGTGTAACATTCCTTTTTTCATAATGGTTTTCCTTTCAATAAGAGAAAAGTGTATGACGGCTATGCCTTGAGTCCTTCAAGCAAAAAGCCGAAGCTGTATCTGAAATTTTTCACCGCTTCGTCGCGGTCAAGCTGACGTTGTACCGCATCGGCGTTGTATCCGCGGCAGAAGCACCATATCGAGTAGCTCATAACGTCCGGATCGACCTCTTTTATGAGCCCCTTGTTCATGGCGTAAATTATAAGCTTTTTGATCTCCGCAGTCCACCATTCGTAGTTTCCGCGCGAGAGGGAATCGTTCTCAAAAACGTATTGGTTAAACTGCATTTTTGCGTCGTACGATGTTATGAGTGAGCTTATCACGAGCTCCATGACCTGCTCGAAGAAATCGCGGTCCTCGTCGATCTCGCGAGCGATGATCTCACGTATTTTTATAATGGTTTTTCTGTAAACAAGCTCGAGCACCTCGTCGATATTTCTGAATCTGTTGTAAAAGACTCTGTTTGTAATGCCGAGGCTTTCAAGAACCTTTCTCACCGTGACGGTGTGAGCACCGTTTGAGGTCGCAAGCTTTTCTGCGGCATCAATGATTTTTTCGCACATTTCGTCGCGTATAAGCTCATTTGGCTTTTCCTGCAAGCAAACACCTCCCAAAGATTTCAGCACACAGTGTGCTGAGAGTATTATAGCACAATCCCGCGGCTTTGTCAATACGGTTGGAAAAAGCGGTGCTTTAAGCGAAAAACTTGAATTTTGCTATTGCAATTTCGCATAAATGTTGTTATAATATATTATTATCGGTTTTTATGCCCATCTATGAGCTGACCGACAGTTTACACCGAGCGAAAGGTATTTCTATGGATATTATAAACGTTTCCTCGGGATATATGAGTGCAAACACCTATATTCTGAAGGACACCGCAACGGGAGACGCGGCGTTAGTCGATCCGGGAGGAGACAGCGAGTATATAATCTCACAGATCAATGCAAACGCGGCGAACGTGAAGTATATATTTCTCACTCACGGACATTTCGACCATATCCTCGCGCTTGACAGAATACGCGAGTACACGGGCGCGAGAGTGTATATACACGCGCTTGACAACGTCTGCCTCAATAACCCGACCTTCAGTCTCATGACGCATATTGGCAGAAGCGACACGTTTGGCGACGCGGACGTACTGCTTGACGGCGATGAGGAGATAGAAGTCGGAGAGAGCAGGGTAAGAGTTGTGCATACACCCGGACATACGGTCGGTTCGGTATGCTTTATAACCGATAGCGGAATAATATCGGGTGATACTCTGTTTTACGAAAGCATCGGAAGAACGGATTTCCCCGGCGGAAGCTTTGAAGCGATCGAGGCATCAATAAAAGAGCTTTACTCTATAGAAGGCGACGCGGCGGTGTATCCGGGACACGGACGGGCAACAAGCCTTGAGCACGAAAGAAGATTTAACCCCTACGTAAGCTGCAGGGGTCTTATATAAAGACTATTTTGACGAGGTAAATAGCGTGAAAGCTTCGTTTTCTTTAAGTGAGGTTTTCAAATTTCACGCTCGAACTCCTTGCAAAACGAGTCCCGTCCCATTTTGTTGCACTATGTGCAATACCGAGGATTTCTATAAGTTATTTGTGCCGCCGAAATGGCGGCGGAATGGAGATTACAATGGATTTTAACTATCTTGCAGACCTGCTTTATCCCGATATAAAGACTACGCCCGAGGATATCGAAAAAAGATTTCCGAAGCGTGAGCTTCCCGATGGAGCAAAGGTAACGAGATTTGCACCCAGCCCCACGGGCTTCGTTCACTTCGGCGGACTTTTTCCGACAAGAGTAAGCGAAAGACTCGCTCACCAGAGCGGCGGAGTGCTCATACTCAGAATTGAGGATACCGACGCAAAGCGCGAGGTCGAGGGAGCAGAGGAAAACCTTATCGAAACACTCGCGTATTACGGCGTCAAATTTGACGAGGGCGCGGTTGCGGGAGGTCAGGACAACGGAATCTACGGACCCTATCGCCAGAGCGAAAGACGCGAAATATATCAGACGTTTGCTAAAAAGCTTATCCGCGAGGGCAGAGCATATCCCTGCTTCTGCACAGATGAAGAACTTGCAAATATAAGAAGTGAGCAGGAGGAGCTAAAGGCAGACCCGGGCTACTACGGCAAGTGGGCAATATGGCGCGATGCTCCAATCGAAAAGATAGAGGAAAAGATAAAGGCGGGCGAAAAGTTCGTTCTCCGCTTTAAGAGCGAGGGCTCGGTGGAACGCAAGATAAAGTTCACCGATCTCGTCAAGGGCGATATTGAGATCACGGAAAACGATAAGGACCACGTTCTCTTGAAGAGCGACGGTATCCCCACCTACCACTTCGCACACGCGGTGGACGATCACTATATGGGTACTACCCACGTAGTAAGAGGAGAGGAGTGGCTTCCGAGCCTTCCGTTCCATCTCCAGCTCTTCAGTGCGCTTGGCTTCAAGCTTCCCAAGTTCTTACACATTTCTCAGCTTATGAAGCTTGACGAAAACGGCTCGAAAAAGAAGCTTTCCAAGCGTGACGCGGGCGTTGATATGAGATTCTACAAGGAAAAGGGCTACTGTCCCGAGGCTGTTGTGGAGTACGTAATGACCCTTCTCAATTCCAACTACAAGAAATAAAGAATGGCTAACCCCGATAAGCCCTACACCGAATTCCCGTTCTCGATAAAGAAGATGAGCGCTTCGGGTTGTCTGTTCGATTTCGATAAGCTCAACGACGTGACCAAGAACACGGTTGCAAAAATGAGCGCGGACGAGGTATATGACAAGGTTCTTGATTGGGCGAAGGAGTACGACACCGATTTCGCGGACAAGCTCGCGTCAGACCCCGAATACGCAAAGAGCATACTTGCCATTGGCAGAGGCGGAAAGAAGCCTCGTAAGGATATAACCGTGTGGAGTGAGGTCAAGGATTATATGGGCTTCTTCTACGACGATTATTTCAAGATAACGGACGAAATGCCCGCAAACGTACCCGCTGACGAGCGTATCGCAATTTTGAACGATTACGCAGACGCATACTCGGCACAGGACGACAACAACGCGTGGTTTGAAAAGATAAAGTCAATTTCCGAAAAGTACGGCTACACCACCGATATGAAGGCGTACAAGGCGGACCCGAGCGCATTCAAGGGCTCGGTTACCGATATTTCCACTCTCATAAGAGTGGCGATGACCGGAAGAACTAATTCCCCCGACCTTACCGCAATATGCGCTATTCTCGGTGCAGACAGAGTTCGTGCGAGAGCAAAGGCTGCGGCAAACGCGTAAAACAGTTATTTAAGTTGCCGTCAAAACGGCAGAATGGAGAATACAATGTCAGAAGAAGTTATAAGCTCAAATTTTATACACGACATTATTGACGAGGACTTAAGGGAAGGCGCGGTAGATTCCATACACACGCGTTTTCCGCCAGAGCCTAACGGTTACCTTCACATCGGCAGCGCAAAGGCGATCTATATTAACTGGTCCACGGCAAAGAAGTACGGAGGCAAATTCAATCTCCGTTACGACGATACCAATCCCACGAAAGAGGACACCGAGTACGTTGACAGCATCTATGAGGATCTCAAGTGGCTTGGCGCGGAGCCAAGCGGCGGTATCTTCTACGGCTCAGACTACTTTGATAAGTGCTACGAGTACGCGATAAAGCTCATCAAGGACGGCAAGGCGTACGTTTGCGACCTCACCGCAGAGCAGATGCGCGAATACAGAGGAACCCTTACCGAGCCTGGCAAGAACAGTCCCTGGCGCGACAGAAGCGTAGAAGAAAACCTCGACCTGTTCGAGAGAATGAAGAACGGCGAGTTTGAGGACGGTACTCATACGCTCAGAGCCAAGATAGATATGGCGAGTCCGAATATGAATATGCGTGACCCGGCTATTTACAGAATAGTACATTGTCACCATCACAGACAGGGCGACAAGTGGTGCATCTATCCTCTCTACGATTACGCTCATCCGATACAGGACGCGCTTGAGGGTATCACCCATTCGCTTTGCTCGCTCGAATTTGAAAACCACCGTCCGCTTTACGATTGGGTTGTAAATAACATAGGTTTTGAAAAGAAGCCCAAGCAGAGAGAGTTCGCAAGACTCAACGTTACCTATACGGTAATGAGTAAGAGATATCTTCGTCAACTCGTTGAAACGGGACTCGTTGACGGTTGGGATGACCCTCGTATGCCCACTCTCTGCGGTCTCAGACGCCGCGGATATACCCCCGCATCTATCTTTGACTTCGTAAAGAGAGCAGGTATCTCAAAGGCGGACAGCCTTGTTGATATCAATCTTCTTGAGCACTGCATCAGAGAAGAGCTCAATATGACGGCACAGCGCCGTATAGCGGTGCTTGAGCCCGTAAAGGTGATAGTTGATAACTACCCCGATGATAAAACCGAATATTTTGAGGTTACGAACAATCCGAACGATGAATCGGCAGGTACGAGAAAGCTTCCGTTTACCAAGGAGCTTTACATCGAAAAGAGTGACTTCGCTCTTGTTCCGCCTCCCAAGTTCTTCAGACTTAAGCCCGACGGAGAGGTAAGACTTATGGGTGCGTACATCGTTAAGTACGCGGGCGTTGATACCGACGAAAACGGTGAGGTTACCGCTATCCACGTCAACGCAAATAAGTCGGAGGCCAAGCGGTCTTAGGAAGACAAACCAAATGATCAACTCCT
>JAZSOD010000029.1:0-8339 GCA_045536775.1 Eubacteriales bacterium
AGATCGAGTTCACAGGTCTGCGTCCCGGTGAAAAGCTTTACGAGGAGCTTCTGATGGAAGAAGAAGGACTCACGGCTACCGAACACGAGCGCATACATATCGGTCACCCACTAGACATTAAAGAGGACGAGCTTTTTGCAAAGCTCGGTGAGCTTGAAAAGGTTATGTACGATGACTCTGCTGACGTCCGTCAGATAGTCAAGGAGCTCGTTCCCACGTATCATTACAGTAAGAAATAATACAACAAAAAAGAAGTCGGCAAATGCCGACTTCTTTTTGTTGTATTTTCAGAACGCTATCTTCATACAAAGCGCCACAATACAGAGTATGAGTGAGCAGGGTACGTAGAGGTATCTTCCCGCATAGTACCAGAGGTTTCCGTGAGGCTTGTCCGTTGCCTTGTTTATCTCGGCGAGAAGGTCTTCCTTCTTCATTATCCAGAACCACGAGACAGCGCCTATTGTTGCACCTATCGGGATAATATAGATAGATACAATGTCCATCCAGGGTCCCCAGCTTGAAATGGGCTCCATATTTAAGCCTATACCGAGACAAAGCACGCAGAGTATTCCGAGTACTGCAAAGCGGTTAAGCTTCGTGAACTTGTTTTCGAGCGATTCGCCGACCGCCTCGAACATATTCTGGAGCGAGCTTATTCCTGCGAATATCATTGCTACGTAGAGGATTATCGCAAAAAGCTGACCGAAGGGGATATCCTGAAGAATACGCGGAAGTGTTACGAAAAGGAGCTTGGGTCCCGAGCCTACGTCAAGGTTGTATGCGAAGCACGCGGGAATGATAACAAGCGACGCAACAAGTGCCGCGATAGTATCAAAGATCGCCGTACGCACCGCAAGCGGAACAACGCTTTCACTGTCGTCAAGGTATGCTCCGTAAACTATCATACCACTACCTGTTACCGAGAGCGAGAAAAACGCCTGTCCCATTGCCCACACCCAGACCATAGGGTCCTTGAGCTTTGCCCAATCGGGAGAGAACATAAACTTATAGCCCTCGACAGCACCGGGAAGGAACGCCACGCGTACCGCAAGAACGAGGAATATAATGAAGAACACGGGCATCATTATCTTGTTTGTTTTTTCTATGCTCTTTGCACCAAGCAAAAGTGTTAAGAGCGTTATTACCACTATAATAACGTGAAACGGAACAACCGAATAATTCGTGAGCGAGAAGCTGTCAAACCAGGGTGCCGGATCAACAGTCATAAGCTCTCCCGTTATTGATCCCCAGAACGCTTTGAGAACGTACGAGATGATTACAGCGTAGCCAAGCGCTATGCAGAGTGAGCCTGCAAGCGGAAGCCAACCGAGAAGTCCTCCGACCTTGCCCGCACCATTGCCGCGTGTTGCCCACGCGTTTTTATATGCGCCGAGAGTACCCGTACGGGCACGGCGTCCGATCGCGTATTCAGCAGAAAGTCCTACCACACTGAAAAGCGCTATAAATACGAGATAAGCAATAAGAAATGCTCCACCTCCGTTAGCACCCATTTTATAAGGGAAGCCCCATACGTTAGCCATACCAACGGCAGAGCCTACCGCCGCGAGGATAAATCCCCAGCGAGAAAAGTTGGATTTTCCTTTATTATTCATAAAGTCCTCCTGTTGTTTGTGTTTGATTTATTGTACCATAATTAGCAAAAATTGTCAATCAACAAGGAGCTTTGCTACCTTTTTGCGCTCTATTCTGTTCATCAAACGAATGACGATGGGGCGGTTGAATCTCTGAACGATAATAAACTGTGCGTCAAAAAGCATTGCCACAACTGCCGTAATAACAAACGCAGGAACGCATCCCCATATAAATGCAAAGCTTATACTGAAAATAGAGATAAGCTCGTTTATCCAATGGTCAAGCTCGGATTTTGACATTGTTGTTGCAAGCTCCTCGAGAGTCACGTTTTTGAAGTCGTATTTATCGGGTTCAAACGTGAGAACCTTTTCCTTCCACCGTCTGACCTTCAAAAGCTTGTATAAGCCATCTTCAAATTTTCTGGGTCTGTACCATGGGTGAGAGTAGTTGATCTTGAAGCTGTTCGTTATCTTTCCCATAAGAATTCTCAAGCCGAAATGATAAAGTATCATGAATGACACTATCCCTATCCATAAAACAACGTCACTTTTATATGTATTTGAATAATACATATAAAAGCACACCGCCGCGATAAGAACGGTCAGCAGAATTACGCTATACATAAATATAGCCGGTCCGCTAAAATTACGTTTTTTCATTTAGTGTTCCTTTCGCTTGAGTGTTGTTACACACTCGACGTGCCCGGTACGCGGGAAAAGGTCATAGGGATATACTTCATTCGTAACATACCCGTACTTACCAAACTCGACTATATCGCGTGCGAGAGTGTCGGGGTTGCAGGAGATATACACCACTCTGTCTGGGTTGTTCCCCGCTATATCGTGTATGACCGACGACGCGAGTCCCTTGCGCGGCGGGTCAACGATTATGACGAGGTCGCCGTCACGTCTGTCCTTTATAAACTCGTTAAAACGTGCCGCGTCGCTTGCCTCGAAGTGCGCGTCGGTAAAGCTGTTATGCTCCGCGTTGATCTTAGCGTTTTCTATTGCCTCAGGTACTATCTCGATACCATACAGAGTGGTATCCTTATCTGCGGTGCTCATACCGACGGTACCGACCCCCGAATAGAGGTCTACAAGCACGCCGCCGTGCTTCAGCGCCGCAAGCTCGCCCGCTTTTTTATAGAGTAGCTCTGCCGCTCTGCGATTGACCTGATAAAACGAGCTTTTCGACACCCTGAACTCTCTATCGCAGAGGGTGTCATTTATATAATCGTGTCCCCAGAGGAGCTTATAATCGTTTGAAAGTATGACGTTTGTGTTCTGTGTATTGAAATTAAGGAGTATTCCCGTTACGTCGGGGCATCTCGATGTTATGAAGCTTACGAAATCGTCTGCAAGGGCAAAGTCGCGTCCGTTTACAACGAGACAAAGCATAATATCTCCCGTGGTTTCGCCACGGCGCAGATAGATATGTCTGACATGTCCTTTACCCGTGACTTCATCGTAGACGCTGACGCCTCGGCTTTCGATAAACTCTCTCACGTCGGCAACTATGCGCGTAAACTCTGCAGGTGCAAGCTTGCACTCGTCCACGTCAGCGATCTCGTGGGTATGTCCCGCGTAAAATCCTATTTTCACCTTGCCCGTCTTCTTGTCAATTCCCACGGGGTACTGTGCTTTGTTGCGGTAGCCCTCGGTCACGCCCGCGGTGGCGGTTTTGTGCACCGTTATATCACCGAGCCCGGCACGCTTCATCGCACCGACAACGTATCCGCGTTTAAGCTCGAGCTCATAGTCATAATCAATATGTCTTGTAACGCAACCACCGCAACGCTTATAAGCCGCACAGGTGTTTTCACATCTGTACGGCGAAGCTTTTATTATTTTATCTATTATTGCAACGGCGTAGCTTTTGGTAAGCTTGATTATCTTTATATCAAGCTCGTCTCCCGTAACGCCGCCCTTGACAAACACCACGAGTCCGTCAAGCTTACATATACCATCACCGAAGTTATTGACGTCAACAACCTCGGCGCGGTATATTTTGTTTTTTTCGAGCATAAAGTTCTCCGAATGGTTATTTTATCAGGAATATAAAACGTTCACTATTCTCGTTCTGGCTTTTACGGGGCTCGCAAGCAGATGCTGTACGTAGAACATCGAAAGATGATTTACAGGGTCGATAAGCATATTCGCACCTGCGGCACCACCCCAACCGAATTCACCAAGGGGTGTGGGAAGGAGGGATTTAGATTTATCTATATGAACCCTTACACCGAGTCCATAGCCGTAGCCGACCGCCGTATCAAAGAAGTCTGTTGCTCTCTGATCCGTAAACTGATTCTGACGCATCAGCTCAAGCAGCTCGTGGGAAATTATACGTCCGCCGACACCCGTTCCGCCACATGCGAGAGCGTCAACGAATTTAGCATAGTCCTCAACGGTTGAAATAAGTCCCGCGCCGCCGCTTTCATATTCCGAGCCGAGAACGTATACGTTTCTGCTGGCACGTACAGCCTTGCCTTCAGCCGCGTCGTACTTATACAGAGTAGCCATACGGCTCTTGTCCTTTTCGGCAAGCTTGAACGAGGTGCTTTCCATACCGAGAATATCGAATATATGCTTCTTCATAAACTCGCCGAGGGTCATACCCGACACTACCTCGATAACTGCTCCGAGCATATCGTGGCTGAGGCTGTATTTGTAGTGCTCTCCCGGGTCAAAGCACAGAGGCTTTTCGGCAAGCGCGCGCATAGTCTGAAGCGTGGGGCATCTGCCGTCTGTTTCCTCTGTGACGCGCTTTATGGGGGCGCTGTTAACATCGTAATCGAGTCCCGAGGACATGGAGAGAAGATCTCTGATGGTTATCTCTCTCTTAGGCGGACGTGTACCGAGCAGAGTTCCGTTCGTGTGGAAATTAAGTACCTTAACGTCCTTGAATTCGGGAATATATTTTGACAGGGGATCGTCTATTTCTATCTTACCCTGACCAACGAGAATCATTACCGACGTACACGTAATCACCTTCGTCGCAGAATATATATAGAAAAGGTTATCGTAGCTTATCGGGGTCTTCGATTCGAGATCGGCATATCCCGCCTTTGCTCGATAGATCTCTTTATTCTCCTTATACACTACCACGCTGCATCCCGGAACGCCCGCCTTAGTATACTCTTCAAGCAATCTGTCAATATTTTCAAGATTCATTTCAGGTACTCCTTTCGTACTCTATCCGTTTGGTAAAGTATATCAAATATAACCAGTCATGTCAATACTATCACTAATTTCAAAAAACACATATAGTATATATAGACAAATTTGCAGGGCCACACCTGTCTCATTGTTGTAAAATTTCCGTTTTTTATAATTTTTTGGATTGGATTTTGTTGATTTTATTGACAATTACACTTTTTTTGTGGTAAAATTTTAAGGTATTATTTTTATTCAATCTTGTTAGGAGGATTATAATGAGTTTCAAGATCAAATATCTCGAAGACCTTATGGAAAGGGTCGAAAAAAGAAATGCAGGCGAGCCTGAATTCCATCAGGCAGTACGTGAAGTGCTCGAAACCATTGAGCCCGTTCTCGAGATGCGTCCCGAATTTATTGAAAAGGGTGTTGTTGAGAGCATAGTTGAGCCCGAAAGAATCATCAAGTTCAGAGTTCCGTGGGTTGACGATAACGGCAAGGTTCAGGTAAACCGCGGATTCAGAGTGCAGTTCAACAGCGCTATCGGTCCTTACAAGGGAGGCCTCAGATTCCATCCCTCCGTTTACGAGGGCATCATCAAGTTCCTCGGATTTGAGCAGACCTTCAAGAACTCCCTCACAAGCCTCCCTATGGGCGGCGGTAAGGGTGGTAGCGACTTCGACCCCACCGGCAAGTCCGACGGCGAGGTTATGAGATTCTGCCAGAGCTTTATGACAGAGCTTTCCAAGTACATAGGCGCAGACACAGACGTTCCTGCAGGTGATATCGGTGTCGGTGCAAGAGAAGTAGGATATATGTTCGGTCAGTACAAGAGACTCAGAAACGAGTTCACCGGCGTTCTCACAGGTAAGGGTATTCCCTACGGCGGCTCTCTCATCCGTCCCGAAGCTACAGGATATGGCGCAGTTTACTACACCGTTGAGCTTCTCAAGCACTTCGGTGACGATATCAAGGGCAAGACCTTCGCTATCTCCGGCTTCGGAAACGTTGCCTGGGGTGCCGTTAAGAAGATTACCGAGCTCGGCGGTAAGGTAGTTACCATCTCGGGTCCCGACGGATACATCTACGACGAAAACGGTATCAACACCGAAGAAAAGATCAACTTTATGCTCGAAATGCGTGCTTCCTGCCGCAACAAGGTTCAGGACTACGCAGACAAGTTCGGCGTTCCTTTCTTCCCCGGCGAAAAGCCCTGGGGCACAAAGGTTGACATCATTATGCCTTGCGCTACGCAGAACGAAGTAGGCGTTGCAGAAGCTGAAAAGATCGTTGCTAACGGCGTTAAGTACTACGTTGAGGTTTCCAATATGCCTACAACTAACGAGGCTGTTGCTTACCTCAAGGCAAACAAAGTTATCATCGCTCCCTCCAAGGCAGTTAACGCAGGCGGCGTTGCGGTTTCGGGTCTCGAAATGTCCCAGAACTCTATGCGTTACAGCTGGTCTGCTGAAGAGGTTGATGAAAAGCTCAAGGGCATTATGAAGAACATCTTCGATACATCTATCGCTACCGCTAACAAGTACGGTCTCGGCGATGACCTTATCGCAGGCGCTAACATCGCAGGCTTTATCAAGGTTGCAGAGGCTATGCTCGCTCACGGCGTGGTTTGATTTTAACACATACAAAAAATCCGCATCTCACGATGCGGATTTTTTATTATTCGTTGATCTCTTCCTTTAAGAAGGTATAAATTGCCGCCGCTATCGGTACTGCCACAAGCATTCCGACAACACCAAACATACCGCCTCCAATAGTTACCGCTGCCAGTACCCAAATTGCAGGAAGTCCGATCGATGAGCCAACCACCTTTGGATAAATGATGTTACCCTCAAGCTGTTGGAGTATTACGATAAATACGAGGAAGATAAGCGCCTTCACTGGTGAAACCGTGAGTATCATAAACCCTCCGACTATTGCCCCTATATACGCACCCGCAACGGGTATGAGCGCGGTAAATGCAATGAGCGCGCCTATCATTGCGGCGTACGGAAGTCGGAAGATAAGCATTCCGAGTGTACACAGAACTCCGAGTATCAAAGCTTCGGTACACTGACCGACTATATAGTTTCTGAATGAAACATTCAGAGTGGACAGCACGTGGGTGAATTTCGCCAAGACTTCTTTGCTCATATATTTTTTGCCGAGCTTATTAAACTGTGCGGCAAGTCTGTCCCTTGATGCAAGAATGTATATAGCAAAGATGATAGCGAGAAATCCCGTTATAATACCCGAGAACACCGAGGTGACCGCTGAGAACACAACGTCCATCACGTTGCCGACGCCCGAGGTAAATGCCTCGATCAATGAGCCGATACGCGACTTCCAGTCAATGCTCTCAAGCACGTCGGTTATATTTTCGGGAACTATTCCCCACGCCTCCACCTTTGCTATAACGAATCTTATAGCATCGGGAAGCTCAGCTACTATAAGCTTAACGCATGACACGAGCTGAGGAACGATAAGGCTCACAACAAGCACGACGATAAGAAGTACCGTAAGAAACGCCGCGATTATGCAGACGGGTCTTCTGCTTGATATGAGAAATTTCTTTTTTGTCTTCGGGAAATAGTATTTTTCGTAAAAGCTCATCAGAATATTGGTCACGAACGCTATCGCACAGCCGATTATAAGAGGCAAAGCCGAGCCGATAAGAAGCCCGAGAAGATTCTGTACTGCGCTCCAATAGTGAATACAAAGATAAAGAACGAAAATGCTGATACCCACCCTGAAGCAGGTCTTCCATTCAATTTTCATTTATGTCTCCGTTTGGTTTATATTCTTGCAACTCCGCTGTCACGTGCAGCCTTTGCAACTGCTGCGGCAACCGTCTTGCCTATTCTTTCGTCAAATGCGAAAGGAAGAATGTACTCGCTGTTAAGCTCGGCATCCGAAACAAGACCTGCAATAGCATAGGATGCAGCCATCTGCATTTCGTCGTTGATATCACTTGCTCTTACGTCAAGCGCACCGCGGAAGATACCGGAGAATGCGAGAACATTGTTTATCTGGTTCGGGAAATCAGAACGGCCTGTACCTACGACCGCCGCGCCTGCTTCCTTTGCAAGATCGGGGAGAATTTCGGGAACGGGGTTCGCCATAGCAAATACGATAGAGCCATCTGCCATTGACGTAACCATTTCCTTTGTTACTACGTTAGGTGCGGAAACGCCTATAAACACGTCTGCGCCGCGCATAGCGTCTGCAAGCTGACCCTTGACGTGCTCTCTGTTGGTAACTGCGGCAAGCTTCTTGTGAGCGTCGCTGAGTGTCTCGTCACCCTCGCAGATTATACCGAAGCGGTCGCACATAACGAGATTCTTAACGCCGAGCTTCATCATATGCTCTGCGATAGCCGTTCCTGCCGAGCCTGCGCCGTTGATAACGCACTTTACGTCAGCGATGTTCTTCTTAACCACCTTAAGCGCGTTGAGAAGAGCTGCGCCAACTACGATAGCGGTACCGTGCTGGTCATCATGGAACACGGGAATGTCGCATATCTCCTTGAGTCTTCTTTCTATCTCAAAGCATCTGGGAGCCGCGATATCCTCGAGGTTGATTCCTCCGAAGCTTCCC
>JAZSOD010000030.1:0-26532 GCA_045536775.1 Eubacteriales bacterium
TACACGCTCATCGACTACAAGACGGACCGCATTCCTCCCGAGCTTTCAGAAAAGCCAGAGGAAGCTGAGAAAATGATAGCAGAACGCCACAAAAATCAGCTTTCCTACTACAAGCGAGCCCTCGAAATGCTTAGCAAAAAGAAGGTAAATAAGGTTTATATCTACTCGTTCGGTCTCGGACGCGAGATCGACGTTACCGATTACTGTTAACGGAGGAAGCGTCTATGATAATTACCGAAGAAAAGTCGCTTGAGCGTTTGCTTTCGCTCGGCTTTTGCGATACGGCGATTCCGATAAGCATCCGTCAGCAACACGGAGAAGAAGCCGAGATCACGGTCTTGCCGTCGCTCAAGAAGGTTGCTAAAACACTTGAAAAGGATTTTGACGGCAGACTTTTTTCAAAGGACGCACACGCATATCTGAGAGAAAGCATACGTCCCTTTATGGACACCATCGGCTTTCTTGACAACAGGCAAAGCAGAAAAGTAAGCCTTATAATGACACTTGGCGACGTTAACGTTACACCACCAATTAAAGCGGTAAGGCTTAAAACCGTCTCTGATTATTCTAAAAATCTGACAACTGCGCCTATACGTGACCTGATCGAGCTTGGGCATACGGTTTGCGCTGTGCTTGACGGTGAAAGCGTTGTATGCGTTGCATACACGAACTTACCCCCTAATGCAAAAATGGTCGAGGTTGGTGTTGAAACCGCGCCTAAATACAGACGCTGCGGGTACGCGAAGGACTGTATGAGAGCCCTTATTACAGAACTCGCTAAAATAGGAGCTGAGCCCATATACTATTGTTCACAGAGCAACACAGGCTCAGTAAAGCTTGCGCGATCACTCGGTTTTGAAAGCGAAGCTATAGAATACGATTACGTATTCAGAAGAAAATAATCATTCCAAACGAAACGGAGCAAAACTATGGCATTTGACGCCGGAATGCTTGCCGCAAGCATAAATGAAATCAAAGCTCTTGCCGTTCCCGGCAGAGTTGAAAAGGTTCTTCAACCCACACGCGACGAAATAATTCTGCTGATACACGGAGAAAGAAAGAATTTAAGGCTTTCCGTGTCAGCGTCTACCAATACCCCAAGGATCAATATAACCGACGAGGTCAAGGAAAATCCTTCTGCACCTCCAATGTTCTGTATGCTGCTGAGAAAGCACCTTACGGGTGCAAAATTTACGCAAGTAGCACAGCTTTCCTTTGAACGCGCTGCAATACTTACGTTTGATTGCCGTGACGAGCTTGGCTACAGGTGCGAAAAGTATGTGATCGCAGAAACTATGGGTAAGTACAGCAATATAATTCTGCTCGACTCGGACAAAAAAATAATAAGTGCGCTAAGGATCATTGACTTTTCCGCAAGTCTGAAGCGTCAGATAATACCCGGTATGACCTACGAGCTTCCTCCATCCGGCGGAAGACTGAATCCCCTTGAGGTAACCGAATCAGAATTTGGAGAGCTTTATTCAAAAGCCGTACCCGACTCAAAGGCAGATAAATTCCTCGTTTCGTCATTTATGGGAATAAGCCCACTCATCTCAAGAGAGATCATTTACCGTACAACAAAAAACGTTGATTCTTTTGTCGGAGAATGTGACCGAAGCAAGCTTTGGCACAACTTCTCAACCATCTTCAAGAATGTTGCAAACGGTATATTCAAGCCCGTGTTAATCACTACACGCGACAAGAAAATGCTTGAGTTTTCGTACACGGATATCACGCAGTATTCACTTACGGGAGTCACCTCCGAGCTCGAAAGCTTCGGCAAACTTTTTGAAACCTTTTACGGAGAGAAGGAACGAGCCGAACGAATTCACCAGCGCGCAGGAGACGTTTTGCGACTTCTTACCAATGCGGAAGCACGTCTCACCAAGAAAATTGCCGCACAGAAGGCAGAGCTTGCCGACTGTGACGGTAAGGAAAAATTCAAGATATGGGCAGATCTTATAACGTCAAGCATATACGCGCTAGAGAAGGGTCAGCGCGAGGCCGTTCTTACAAATTATTACGAGGATCCTCCGAGCGACGTCGTTATCAAGCTTGACGAACGCTTGACGCCAGCTCAGAACGCCCAAAGATACTATAAAAAATACAACAAGGCTAAAACCGCTGAAAACGTACTAAAAAAGCAGATAGAGATTGCCGAGCGCGAGCTTGAATACATCTACACGGTATTCGATTCGCTTACAAGATGCGAGACCGAATCCGATATAACCGAGGTCAGAAGCGAGCTTTACCATTCGGGATACGCCTCAAAGATGAGAAACTATTACGAACACAAGCAAAAACCCACGAAGCCCCTTGAATTCAGATCAAGCTCGGGATACAGAATACTTTGCGGCAAAAACAACGTTCAAAATGACCTGCTCACCACAAAGACAGCATCTAAACTCGACTACTGGTTCCACGTAAAAAATGCGCCCGGCTCACACGTCGTTCTCGTGTGCAACGGAGAGGAGCCCGATGCAAAGGACTTTACAGAAGCGGCAAACATCGCCGCTTGCTATTCAAAGCTTTCCGACGGAGAGGGAGTTGCCGTTGATTACACGCTTGTCAAAAACATAAAAAAGCCGAACGGCGCAAAGCCCGGATACGTTATTTATTCCACCAATTACACCGCGTACGTGACCCCTGACCGAGAGGCTGCCGACGCTCTGAGAGTATAACGATGAACGAAAATAACTACGATTTCAAAAAAGAGCGCAATATAGTCGAGAAGATTGAATCCGTTATCTCAAACATTATTCTGTGGACACTGTTTCTACCGATAAAGCTCGCGTTTTTAATGATAAAATCAAGCAAATATAAGACTCTGCTTATTTTCCTTACGGTTTTCGTCATCTACGGGTACTCGCTTGCTTTCTTATATTCCGTTGATTACGTGACCGATGCGGTCAACTTTAAACGCGACGTAATGACCGCTATGATAAACGACAGAGTCGACCCACTCGAACAGGGCGAAGTGTGCCAACCGATGCAAAACATACCTGACGTGTTTTCCTACACGATGGTTGACAATGCCGTCGCAATATATCACCCCGACGCCCTCTCGCCCGATTGGAGTAAGGAATACGAGGATGACAGCGATAAGCTTTCGGCTCTCAAATATGACACTATAGTTTATGTTACGCCAAACGGAGAAAAATTTCATCTTGAGGGATGCCGTCACTTGAAAGACAATGGTAACGAGCTTAAATATCAGGTTGCGTTAAGGTACGGTTATACGCCGTGCAAGGTTTGCTTCGGAAACTAAAAAATACGAGAACGTCAACAGACGTTCTCGTATTTTTTAGTTGACCTTATTTCTGATATCACCGTCAATGAAGCCGATAAGATTTGTTCTCACTATCTCCATAAGTCTGCCTCTTGCGGCAAACGACGCCCAGGCTATGTGGGGAGTTATCACGGTGTTCGGTGCGGCGATGAGAGGATTATCGTTCTCGGGCGGCTCGGAGCTGATCACGTCTGCCGCAAAGCCTGCGACCTTACCGCATTTAAGCGCGTCCGACATATCGATTTCATTGATGATACCGCCTCTTGCGGTATTGACAACGAAAACTCCGTCCTTCATTTTTGCTATGGTATCCTTATTGATAAGACCCGCCGTCTCGCTTGTCATCGGGCAATGAACCGATATAATATCACTCTCACAAAGCAATGTATCAAAGTCTACTCTTCCCTCTTTTTTTGTCCTTCCGCTTACAAGTACATTCATCCCAAATGCCTTTGCAATTTCGGCAACTCTGTTGCCGATCGAGCCTCCGCCTATTATACCGAGAGTTTTACCACTTATTTCTATCTGCGGAGTTATCCAATAACAGAAGTAATTATTTCTCGCCCAATCGCCCGCTTTTACGCTTTCGCTATGCTTTGCGGGGTGAGTCATAAGTTCAAGAAGCAGAGCAAACGTATGCTGTGCCACGGATTCCGTACTGTATGCGGGTACGTTAGTAACCGTAATACCGCGTTTTGCAGCGTAATCGGTATCTACGATATTATATCCCGTCGCGGTAAGTCCTATATATTTGAGATTGGGAAGACTGTCGATAACTTCTTTATCAAAGACTACCTTGTTTGTAATTATAAATTCCGCGTCGTATGCGCGAGTCTTTATATCACACGGCAAAGTTCTGTCGTAAACCTCGTATTCTCCGATCTCTCCAAGCCATTCCCAACTAAGATCTCCCGGATTGACTGCGTGTCCGTCAAGTACAACTGTTTTCATATTTCACCTCGATACGTTTTGATAAATTATATAATAATTTAACCTGTGTGTCAAGTGTTGTAAATCGGCGAAAAATATGATATACTCTATTTTGTAATTAAACGAAGGGAGGATGTTTTGTGAAAAAGCTGGTTATCGGAATAATTGCCCACGTAGACTCGGGAAAAACAACGCTTTCCGAGGCGCTTCTTTATTCCTCAGGTGAAATACAGAAGCTTGGCAGGGTCGATCACAAAAACTCCTTTCTTGACAACAATCTTCTTGAACGCGAACGCGGAATCACCATTTTTTCCAAACAGGCAAGGTTTAGGACGGGTACAACCGAGGTAACACTCCTCGACACTCCCGGTCACGTTGATTTCAGCGCCGAGACCGAGCGTACCCTCTGCGTTCTTGACTACGCTATACTCGTTATAAGCGGAGTTGACGGTGTTCAGAGCCACACCATAACTTTGTGGAAGCTGCTCTCACACTACAATATACCTACTTTGGTCTTTATAAACAAGACCGACCTCGACGGCTTTGATAAAGACCGTGTTATGTCTGACATAAAATCCGGACTCTCGAGCTCTTGTGTCGATTTTTCTGTGCTTGACAGTGATTTTTTTGAAGACGTTGCGGTCAATTCCGAAGAGATGATGGAAGAGTTTCTGTCAAGCGGTACCGTTTCAAGCAATGCTCTCGCGAATGCCGTAAGCTCTCGCGAGGTATTCCCCTGCTTCTTCGGCTCTGCCCTCAAAGGCGACGGTGTCAAAGAGTTCCTTAAGGCGATCGACACCTACACGCTTATGCGCTCTTATCCCGAGAGCTTCGGCGCACGTATTTATAAGCTCGCTGACGACGAAAAGGGTAAGCGTATCGCTTTTGCCAAGATCACAGGCGGCTCACTCACCGTTAAATCATCGGTAAACATAAAGGGAAACAACCAAAAGATAAACGAGCTTCGATTGTATTCGGGCTCGAAATTTATTCCCGTAAATGAGGCTTTCCCCGGTGACATCTGTGCAATATGCGGACTTTCGGGAGTTTTGCCCGGCACGGGTCTTGGAATAGAGAAAAGCGAATCAAGCTTTTTGACAGAGCCCGTGTTTACTTATTCAGTCAGATTGCCCGACGGATACGACGTTACCGAGGCACTCAGAATATTCAGACGTCTTGAGGAAGAAGACACACAAATGCGTGTGCTTTACAGCGAGCATCTGCAAAAAATCGACGTTCAGATAATGGGCGAAATTCAACTTGAAATTCTGAAACGAGTTCTCGCAGACCGATTTGGACTTGACGCAGAATTCGAGCACGGAAGTATTATTTACAAGGAGACAATAAGCACAGTATTCGAGGGTGTTGGTCACTACGAGCCTCTGCGCCACTATGCAGAGGTACACCTGAAAATCGAGCCGGCAAACAGAGGCGACGGCATAATTCTAACTGCCGATTGTCCCGACAATACGCTCGACAAAAGCTTTCAGAATCTTGTTTTGACGCATTTAAGTGAAAAGGTTCACATCGGCGTGCTTACAGGCTCTCCCCTCACGGATATAAAAATAACACTTGTAAACGGCCGCTCACATCTCAAGCATACCGAGGGCGGAGATTTCCGTCAGGCAACATACCGCGCACTCAGACAAGGGCTTATGCAAGCGCGTGCCGTAGGAGAGTGTGTATTGCTTGAGCCGTGGTATTCGTTCACGCTCGAAATACCTACCGCACACGTAGGTAGAGCTCTCACAGATCTTGACCGAATGAAAGCAAGCTTTGAGCTTGGAAATTCAGATAGCGAGGTTTCGATCATAGTCGGTGCGGCTCCTGTTTCCGCTATACGTGAGTATTCTAAAAGCGTTATTTCCTACACACACGGCAAGGGACGCTTTTCGTGCAGCTTCAAGGAATACGCTCCGTCTCCCGATGCTATTACCGTAATCGACTCGATCGGCTACGATCCCGAGGGTGATCTTATGAACACGCCCGACTCCGTCTTCTGCTCTCACGGCGGAGGCTTTCTCGTAAAGTGGGATCAGGTTTTCGATTATATGCACCTGCCTCTTGAAAGCGAGGTGAAGGAAGCACTTCCCGAAGTAAAATCAGTCAAGCGCGACTATCGCAAAATGATAGATGACGAGGCAGAAATACTACGCATGTTCGAGATGACGTACGGAAAGATCAAGCGACGCGCTCCCGAAGCGCTCCACACTCCGAGAGAGCACGTTTCGCTCGACAAGGTAAAAGTGAAGTCAAAGCCCCAAGGACCGACCTATCTCCTCGTTGACGGCTACAATATCATTCACGCGTGGAAGGATCTCAAGGAAGCCGCCGCCGAGAGTCTCGATCTTGCACGCAATCTGCTTGTCAACCGTCTATGTAACTACCAAGCTATGACTAATTCAAACGTCATATTGGTGTTTGACGCATACAAGGTAAAGGGTGGTCAGCGTGAGATCGAAAAGGTACACGGCATTACCGTGGTCTACACAAAGGAGGCAGAAACCGCCGATCAATACATCGAAAAGACCTCGACCGAGCTTTCCAAGAATTATCGCGTGAGAGTGGCGACATCAGATGCACAGGTACAGATGATAATATTTGGCAGCGGTGCCGTACGGATACCTGCACTTGAATTTGAAAAGGAAGTTCGCGACACGGAAAAACAAATCAAGGAATTTATAGAAAACAGCGGAGAGTGATTCATCAAAATCAAGAGGTGATTTTAATGTTTTTCAAAAGATTATATGATTTGAGAGTGGATAACGATATGACACAACAGCAGGTCGCGGATCATCTCACTTGCAATCGACAGGTATATGCAAGATATGAGAGAGGTCTTCGAGAGATACCGGTTTCAATGCTTATAAAGCTTGCTGATCTTTACAAGGTATCAACAGATTATATTTTAGGCTTAACAGACAAAAACGACGGTGAATAATTATCCGTCGTTTTTTATTGAAATGAACAACTTAAATTAAGTCTTCAAGCTAACGCCTTAGATGAAATTCAATCCGTCGAAGCTTGATTTAACTGAAAAAGCACTGCATTCGCAGTGCTTTTTCTGGCCCACCCTACAGGAGTCGAACCTGCGACCAACGGAATCGGAATCCGGTACTCTATCCAGCTGAGCTAAGGGCGGATATTTGCCCGACTTCTGTCGGGCAATATTATTTTATTCAAGTTCGGGAAGATAATCCGCAGGATTTACCGTCGCACCATCAATTGTTATCTCAAAATGCAGATGGTCTGCCGTTGCAACTCCCGTCGCTCCTATTGCAGCAATAACATCTCCCTGCACCACCTCGTCACCTGCTCTTACGTAAAGACGTGAGCAATGAGCGTAGACAGTGTTTATTCCTTCACCGTGGTCAATTACTATGTAGTAGCCGTATGAGCTGTTGAATCCTGCGTAAGATACCACGCCCGAGTCAGCCGCCCATATATCGTAGCCGTACCAGTTCGGGATGTCAAGGCCGCGGTGGTAATCGTAGCTTCCGAAAAGTATTCTTCCGCCGTAATCCGATGATATACCAACGGGTACGTTTGTAGGCCATATAAAGCTTCCGCTTGGGTTTTTGGTGGGTGCCGCCGACGTGCCGAGCACTATTACCTCGGTTATCGGCTCACTTATCACACGTCTTCCCGTTTCAGTCTTTGAAATCACCCCGTTTGCATCATATTCGATCTCATAGGTTATCTCGACCTTACCCTCTCTGCCAACCGTTTTGAGAAGCTGGGTTCCGGTGTAATAGTCGTCAGACTCAACGTAGCTTATATCAAAAGGAAGTGATTCCGTAATTACCTCTTCTCTTGTGTAAACCAGATCGAGCTCGTGCAAAAGCTCATCCTTGTCGGTGGTGATCTTCGTACCGTCAGAAAGCGTTTTCGGCACAGTAAACTTTGAACTGCCGCTTGTAAAGCGCGGTATTCCCGTGTCAAGCGTGCTGTAACCTCCGTCAAGGAGTTCTGCGGTTACTCTCAAGGTGTTTACTTCCTCCGACTCAAGCTCAACCTCAACGTTAAGAAGCTCGGCAATTTCGCTCACAGATTTAACAGACGTTTTAAGCGCAGGCTGATTAACTATACTGATATTGTTCTTTATGCTCTTTTTTTCGTCATTCGTACCCTGTACGCTTTTCAAAAGCTGATTCAGCTCGTCAAAGTTCAGCGTAGACGCAATATATTTATCATCAATATAAAGAGCATACGCATCAGCAAGATCGTCAGACGCAATATCGTACAAAATACGGTAGCAATCTGCATCTCTGAGTATCTTCGGTGACTTCACGTTTACGAAAGAATAATCTATTTTCATATTAAGGTCATACTCGGTATCAAGAAGTGCCGTTAAGTCTGCTTCTATCGCATTTTGGGCAAGCGACATCGGCGACTTGGAGTTTAAGTAACCGACAAGCTCGCCGTCTGCGTAAACTCCTAATACAACATCATGAGAAGACGCGTGAACTATAAACGCTCCACATAGCACCACAACAAGCAGAACTGCAAGATTTTTTATTGGCTCCTTAAGCACGGACAGAATGAATACGGCTTTCTTGGCAAGACTGTCGCAACGTTCAAGGTATCTTTTTACTATGCCCTTTTCGCGTTTCTTTTTATCAACGGTTTCGCGAGCTCCGTCCCATACCCTTGCCGAATGAGTAAGCATCTTATAAACAGGCCTTGAAAATGCCTTGTTATCCTTTTTAGCACCCTTCTCAGCCATTTTTGATGCTAAAGCATTTGCAAATGCCTCTAACGGTGAAAGACCGTTTTTAAGTGCTACCTTACGGTGCTCCGAAAAGGGGGTCTTGCCGCTTTTAGCCTCCTCTATACTGTAATCCGAGTACAGACCCGTATTATTTTGTTTTTCAGACGTTTTCTTAGTTACTTCCGCTATTACGGCTCACTCCTTCCACGAAAAATCCTGAGCCATTATACAACATTTTTGTAAATAAATCAACCCCCTTGCAAGAATGTTAAAATTTTGGTATTATATTCTTGACAATAAAACGCTGTACCATTGGGGGAATTTTTTTGCCAAACAACAAAACAAATCTGTGTTATATTTGGACCGTTTTACACTTACTTCTTTTGAATCTTTTGCCGCTTGCGCCTAATTTGTTCGTCTACTCGGTTATGTATATTCTATCATACGCATTTCCGATCATTTTTCTGCTTATATCATTTCCTGTTAAAAATATAAAGGTAATGAGCATAAATGCTTCCGATATACTTATCTTTTTCCCGTCAATGATAGTAACGTCCTTTTTGCTCACTTTATTCCTTGGTTCACCCTCGACGTCTTACAAATTGACCCCATCCGTCTTTATTATGACAGGAATTATTGTTCCCGTTTGCGAGGAGCTGTTCTGGAGGGGAAGCGTGTTCCGAGTACTTAAAAGATTCGGATTTGTTCCCGCAGCCCTGATATCGTCCTTCTTCTTTGCTCTCATGCACAAGGGTACAAGCGGAATTATTTACGCAATGTTTTCGGGAATAATCTTTTCATATCTGACTTATTCAACGGAAAGTACCTTAAGCTCGATAATACTACATATAATTAACAACTCGGCAGCACTTTTAATCTCGACAAACAATTCCCTAATCATGATTATCGTTCCTGTTTGTATAATTATCGGAATCTTGCTTAAGGTGCTGATGCCAAAACACAAGCACACAGGAAGCTATAAGTCACAACGGGGCGCTTTCAAAATGCCCTATCTCTACATCACTACAATAATATTTATAGCGTTCAGAATAATGGAGGCAAAGCTTGGATAAAGATATAGAATTTATGAAAAGAGCCATTGACCTTGCGGGGATTGCTGGCTCAATTGGAGAAATACCCGTGGGCGCGGTAGTTGTTTGTAACGGCGAGATAGTCGGTGAGGGCTACAATACCCGCGAGACCGACAAAAACGCGCTCGCTCACGCCGAAATTGCCGCTATCGACAACGCCTGCAAAAAGCTCGGCGGATGGCGTCTTCACAAATGTGAGCTCTACGTCACACTTGAGCCCTGCCCTATGTGTGCTGGCGCTATTATCAATTCCCGCATTAAACGCGTAATTTACGGCGCAAACGATACAAAGGCGGGTGCATTCGGTACGGTTATGAATCTGAATAAATTTCCTCTTAACCACAAAACAGAGCTTTGTTCTGGCGTATGCTCGGACGAATGCTCTAAGCTATTAAGCAATTTTTTCGCTGAGCTGAGAAAAAAGAAAAAAACATAATAAAAAAGTCGCTTCGTTCGAAGCGGCTTTTTCAATGTTTTTTCAGTGTTGTGCCATAAGTCTTGCAGTGCTCATATACTCATCGAACATCGCTTGCTTTTCGGCACATATTTTTTTCATAAGCTCGATTTCATCTGCGGTGAAGTTATCAAGATCGCCGTCATTGAGCTTGTTCTTGAACATTCTGTCAACTATAAGCGCAAATTTGATCTCGGTAGAGGTTATCTTGCTGTTTTTCTCGCAAACAACGAGATCGCTCTTACCATCAAGGAGAAGATCAACGGCGTATTTACCCATAAGAGTTGCTGTAAGTCTGTCTCGGAGAGTGGGCGAGCCGCCACGTACTATGTGAGCAAATCTCGCAAACTTGGTCTCAACACCCGTTTCGTCCTCGATCCTCTTTGCAAAGCCCTCGGAGAATTCCGCGCCGAAGGTTTCGGAAACAACCACGATAAAGCTTCTCTGTCCCTCTGCTCTGAGCGTCTTAATTCTCTCAATAGCCGCATCTGCGTCAAACTCAACCTCTCCGATAGCGATTGCAACGGCGCCCGTTGCAAGACCGCATTCAAGAGCTATCCAGCCTGCATTTCTTCCCATTGCCTCAATAACGTCGCATCTTGCGTGAGACTCACAGGTGTCACGGAGATTGTCTATCATTCTCATCGTCGTATTCATAGCCGTATCAAATCCGATAGAATAGTCGGTTGAGGTAATATCGTTGTCTATTGTTCCTGGGATGCCTATGGTGGGAATACCGCGAATAGAAAGGTCGGTTGCTCCTCTGAAAGTGCCGTCACCGCCGATGGCAACTATACCGTCGATACCGAGCTCTTTGCAGGTAGCTATTGCCTTTGCCATTCCTTCTTCAGTCTTGAATTCTGGACATCTGTCTGAGTAAAGAAGGGTTCCGCTGTCATCAATCTTTCCGTTAACGTCTGCAGGTGTAAGCACCTTTACTTCGTTACCGATAAGACCCGAGTATCCCTTATATATTCCAACCACCTCGACTCCCTTTGCGAGTGCCGAAAGAACCACGCTTCTGACACAGGCATTCATACCGGGTGCATCGCCGCCCGAGGTAAGTACTCCAATTCTTCTGAACTTATTCATGATTCCGTTTTCCGAGATCGGAAACTCCTTTCAAAACTTTGTCTAAAAAATGTCATTTATGACATTGTAATATATTCTCCGAAAAAAATCAAGTCCTTTAGACTATTTTTTTTCTTTTTTTCCATCTCAACCCTCTTTGCTCCAAAAAAACTTCGACAAATAGTAAAAATGAGCAAATATGTGTTGAAATAAAATAAAAGATATGCTATAATTATTGCAGCTGTAATGTTAATGTTCCCATCCCACAAGGAGATTATTGTATATGAAAAAAGTTTTTTTAATCGTTCTTTGTATTCTCGTGATTTTTATACCAACTTATATCGCAATTGCGTCATACCACTCTTCACAAAAGGAGCCCGTTACGGTTGATAACGTGGACAAGCTCGAGATAATCGACTTAAACGGTGTCAAGACCGAGCTTATCAAGGGTGAGGATGACGGCTTTATAGAATTCATGGTATCAGCAAGCTCTGCATCCGAAAAGATACTCGCACTTCCAGAGCCGCTTCTTGACAATCCCTACTTTTTGATAACCTATCACAGCTTCGGCAAGGAAAACACGTACAGTTATTACTTCTCAAAGCAAAGCACCGACGCATATTTCTCAGACTCAAACGGGATGGCATTTCACATGCTTAGAGAAGATGCAGAAAAGTTCCTTACGACCAAATTTGCTCATTGCATTTACGACAACTCCTCTGCTCCCACGCTTTTCCTCGACGGCGGCATTATGAATACAACAAGCTCTAAGTGGCAGTTCAAGGGCCTTGGCGGAAAGTTCTTCGACAGCATTACACAAAACGGCGAAAACGCTGCCGTACAAACCTACGGCACGCCCATTCTCAATTTCAACATTGAGCCCGATTCCCTAACGGTCACACTCAAATCTGACGGAGATGTAATTTTCGACGGCTACTACAGCGATCTTGCAAATCACGACTTCAGCGGTAATAAAACAAACGCTCATATCGTTGCAACCTGGTACGAAAGTGCCGACAGAAACTACCGCGGCGAGCTTATGTATGACCTTGACATTGATTTCAAGAAGCCTCCGGTATTCTACATCTCATCTAACAAAGCTACCATCGGTGACGTTCTGACTGTTTCGGTTCAGTACGCAGAGGACACAAGCTCCATAAACTTTACAAGTGAGCCCGCGATCGACTATATTCCAAAATTCTACAAGGACGGCGAATATATGCGCGCACTTATTCCCGTTTCAACCTCCTTTATCCCCGGCTCGTACAGCTTCTCTGTTGACTACAACAACCACTCACAAACCAATTTCACGGTTGACGTAACCAACAGATACACGGCTTCGTATCCATACAACGTCGAGGATGCGGTATTTGATTCCCTCTATTCTGATGCAAACATCCGCGAATACGAGGCGCTCTTTGAAACCTTCTTTGACAAGGTGTCCGACACTCGCGCATTCAGCGGAAAGTTCATTTCCGGTCTTCCCAAGGGTACGTTCGAGTCTGCCGATTATGGCGACCTGCTCACAATAAACAAAAACAATGTACAGTTCGAAAATCCCGGTCTTTATTACAGCTGTAATAAGGTGAACGAGGTCAAGGCGGTAAATGCCGGTACCGTTATTTTTGCAGGCTCTAATACTCTCGCGGGTAATATCGTTGCAGTTGACCACGGTCTCGGACTCGTTAGCGTATATAAGCATCTCTCTGAGATAAACGTAACAAACGGTGACAAGGTAGAAACGGGTACGCTTATAGGAAAGAGCGGAAGAACGGGTCTTATGTCCAAAAAGGGAGAAAACGTGACCGTAGTCAGAGTCGAGCTTTACATTAACGGTATTCCCGTGGACGTTACTCCTCTTACAGAAAGAGGTATCGTAATCAAGGAATAATATGGAATTTAACGAATTTATCGGCAATACGTTGCTCGGTAGCAAGCTTCGCTCCGACGTTGAGTCGGGTACTCTGCCACATGCCATTATAATCGAAGGGGCAGACGGCTCGGGAAAAAGCACGGTAGCAAGGTATATTGCATTGCTATTGAATTGCACAACCTCTCCGAGCGTATGCTATTTGTGCGACAATTGCAAAAAAATCCTAAACAAGAATCACGCCGACGTTATCTACGTTTCCCTTCCCGAAGGAAAATCACAACTTGGCATCGAATCCGTGCGTTTTATGAAAAGCGACGTTTACGTTATGCCCAACGAAAGCAACTACAAAATATATATTGTTGAATCGGCTGACAAGATGACTGTAGAGGCGCAAAACGCATTTCTCAAGATATTTGAAGAGCCGCCGTCTTATGCGGTGTTTATTCTGCTGTGCGAATACGCAGACGCACTGCTCGTGACCGTGAGAAGCCGCGGCACTATCCTTCGTACTGAACGGTTTAATTTTGACACAATCAGAAGCTACCTCATTTCAACCAACGACAGAGCACGAGAGCTTTCATCTGCTTCTCCAGATGCACTCTCTCTCGCAGTTCTTCTGTCAAACGGAAGTATCGGACGTGCTATCGACAACATCTGTGGAGAGACCGCAGAGCAAAACCTATCGCTATATAAAAGCTGCTCAGACTTTATAACTCTTATCCGCAAACGCTCGGGAGCTTTTGAATTACTCTCATTCGTTCAGTCTCAGGGATATGACAGGGACACGTTAAGCGCTTTTTTCATAATGCTTCAGAACGCTTTCTCTGATATAGTAAAATCAAAGCTTACACAAAATTTCGAGCCTCTGTTTTATTTGTATGAGGATGAGCTTTTATCTGCAGCGTCATCTTTTTCAAACATATTTTCTCTTGAAATGATAGAGATCATTGAAAAGCACAGACTATCACTTACACAAAACGCAAATCTACAAACGACCATAACCGCATACGCTTACGACGTTTTTCTGCTCAGAGACAAGTATTAAGCGAAAAGAAAGGCAAATATATGCAGAACAATAAGGAAACTAACGAAAACGTGAGCCGCGTCGTTGCGGAATTCTTCAAGAAGAAGCCCCGTGACGCCGCGCCCGCTCATAAACCACACTCGCACAAGCCGCAATATAACAACCGTTTTCCGAAAAAATCGACCGATGAAGACCGCTCTGCAGAAATCACTGAGTCTGTAAAATCAGATGCCGGCTCAGAGATTAAAGACCAGGGCACGAAAGAAGCAAACGGAAACCACGGACGCCGCGGCTTCAGAAACAAAAACAGATTCGGCAGACACGGTCACAACAATGACAGAAAGACTGCCGAAGCAACTAACAAGGAAGCAGTTTCGCAAGAAAGCACTAACGAAGTCCTTGAAAAAGAAACACCGACAGAGACTGTCGCGCCCATTCCCGAGACGGCTGAAACAAAGGATACGAAAAGCGAAGCGTCATCTTCTCAGAACGAGTGGTATGACCCCGAGCTTCCCGTTGAGATAATCGGTGTCCGTTTCCAGACGGGCGTCAAAATATACTACTTCGCTCCAAACGGAATTAATGCCGAAAAGGGAGAAAACGTGATAGTTGAGACCGCCCGCGGACTCGAGTATGCCACGGTTCAGATTCCAAACTCCACGGTTAAAACACGCGACATCGTGCTTCCTCTTAAAAAGGTTTTGCGCAAAGCAACCGAGGCTGACGTAAAGCACCACGAGGAAAACAAAATAAAGATCGCGGAGGCTATGAAGATATGCAACGAAAAAATAGCCTTCCACAAGCTTGAAATGAAGCTCGTAGACGTTGAATACACGTTTGACAACTCCAAGCTTTTGTTCTACTTCACATCTGACGGCCGCGTTGACTTCAGAGAACTGGTCAAGGATCTTGCTTCAGTCTTCAAGACGAGGATCGAGCTCCGCCAGATCGGTATACGAGAGGAAACCAAGCTTCTCGGCGGTATCGGTACGTGCGGTCTTCCCTACTGCTGCAAGACTTTCCTTACCGACTTCGTTCAGGTGTCCATAAAGATGGCGAAGGAGCAGGGACTCTCGTTAAATTCCGCAAAGATCTCAGGTGCGTGCGGCAGACTTATGTGCTGCCTCAGATACGAATACGATACCTATGACGAAGAAATTCGTAAAACCCCCAAGGTTGATACTCCCGTAATGACTCCCGACGGTCCCGGAACGGTTTGCGAGACTCAGCCTCTTGCGGGTCTTTGCAAGGTGAGACTCGGCGCAGGCGAGGATGCCGTTATCAAGGTCTTCCACAGAGACGACCTCAAACGCATAGAAAAAGGCGGAGAAAAGTCCTCTGCACAGTGATTTTTCCTGTAATTTACGCCGTTTTTCGGTGAATTTACAATTTAGAAAATATTTTTTTGAAAAAATCATTGATATTTTCAAAAATTGTGCTATAATGTATCTGTAAATTTTTTAACGGAGGTGTCCAACATGGCATACATAATTTCAGATGATTGCGTAGCTTGCGGAGCATGCGCAGGTACTTGCCCTCAGGAATGCATTACCGAAGGCGATGGCAAATACGTAATAGATGCAGAAGCTTGCATTGAGTGCGGAGCTTGTGCTGACGGTTGTCCTGTAGAAGCCATTTCTCTCGGCTAATAATCGGACTGAATGTTCTATGCTGCCGCTTATAAACGGCAGCATAATTTCGTTAATGGAGGCTATTTCAGCCTTGAATATAAATTTTAACACGCAAGCATTCCCTGCGTGACGGAGATAATTATGACAATTACCTACGTTTGCGATAACTCGCTGTATATCAACGTAACAAACAGGTGCACAAACAGCTGTGACTTCTGTGTAAGAGATCACGGCGAAGAGCTTTACGGCGATCTGTGGCTCGAACGTGAGCCCGCGGTCGAAGAAATAATTGATGCGGTAAGCACCGCCCTCTCATCTCACAAATATGACGAGGTGGTGTTCTGCGGCTACGGTGAGCCTACCGTCAGACTTGACGATATTCTGACCGTTTGCAGACACATTCGCAATATCTCAGACCTTCCTATCAGAATGAACACCAACGGTCAAGCCAACCTCATTCACGGACGTGACGTTACTCCCGAATTCGAGGGGCTTTTTGATACGGTAGGAGTTAGTCTTAACTCACCGTATGCCGACGAGTACCAAAAGGTGTGTCACAGCGAATTCGGTGAAGCCGCACATACAGCGCTGATCGATTTTGCCGCAAAGCTCAAGAATTACGTTCCAAACGTAATGTTCAGCGTAGTTCGAGGTTCAATTCCCGATAAGGATATCGATGAAGCCCAGAAGCTTGCTGACAGACACGGCGTTGTGCTCCGTGTCCGCGAAATGCTTTGAAAACAAACGATAATAAATCTGCAACGGAGAGCATCATGAACACTGACTCAACTAAGACAGACCTCTTGAAAATTATCGAAGAAAAAATACCCACACTTTCCAAGGGTCACAGACGAATAGCCACCTATATCGTGGAGCATTACGACAAAGCGGCTTATATGACCGCGGCAAAGCTCGGTTATCAGGTCGGTATAAGCGAATCTACTGTCGTCAGATTTGCCGATGAGCTTGGATTTGACGGCTATCCCGCCCTTCAGCATTCGCTTCAGGAGATAGTTCGTAACAAGCTTACGACGCTTCAGCGTATGGAGATAACCTCTGACCGTATCGGAAACAACGATATACTCGATAAAGTAGTACAGTCGGACATTGAAAAAATACGCATCACTCTTGACCGTATAAATCACGATCATTTCAATACTGCTATAGACGCTATAGTAAATGCCGAAAACATTTATATACTCGGTATGCGCTCGTCCTCCTCTCTTGCATCGTTTATGGCGTTTTATTTCAACCTCATATTCGATAACGCAAGATGCGTTAATATGTCGGGAGGAAGCGAAACGCTTGAGCAGGTAATGCGTATATCGAATAAGGACGTGCTTATCGGAATAAGCTTCCCGAGATACTCCAAGCGCAGTATAAATGCGGTAAAGTACGCAAAGAGTCAAGGAGCTCACGTCGTAGCTATAACTGACAGTAACATATCGCCTATCGCCACATACGCTGACAGTCTTTTACTTGCAGAAAGCGATATGGCATCATTCGTTGACTCCCTCGTTGCCCCACTCAGCATCATCAACGCCATTATCGTGGCGACGGGAATGAAAAAGAAGGAAGAGGTCGCAAACACCTTTACTAAGCTTGAGGAGATCTGGGAAAAATACGAGGTCTACCAGAAAATTTCAGAAGAATCATAAATACTCATCAAGAAACGAAAGGACGGGTGAATATGCCGAGAATTGCAGTCGTCGGCGGCGGAGCTGCAGGACTTATAGCCGCAGGAACTGCCGCATATCTTGGTGCTGACGTTACGCTTTTTGAAAAGAACAAGCGTCTTGGCACAAAGCTTATGATAACCGGCAAGGGCAGGTGCAACGTCACGAGCAACTCGCCAATCGAAACAGTTCTTTCAAACATACCCACAAATCCGCGTTTTATGTACGCGGCTCTGAATGCCTTTTCCACCACGGACACAATGGATCTTTTTGAAAATCTCGGTGTTCCCCTCAAGACCGAGCGCGGCGCGAGGGTGTTCCCCGTTTCCGACAAGGCATCTGATATAGTTAACGCCCTGACGTCCTATATTTCGGGTGTTAACATAATAAATCAGCGGGTAATAAAAATTCTCACGGACAGCAATCAAGTCAGTGGCATTTGCACCGTTGACGAAAACGGAAAGCCGTATGAGTACGGCTTTGACAAGGTCATAATATGCACGGGCGGAGTTTCTTATCCGCGTACAGGCTCAACAGGTGACGGATACCGTCTTGCTAAAGAGCTTGGTCATTCTGTAATAGCTCCTACACCGTCACTCGTACCACTTGAAGCCGACAAGAACGTGTGTGCCGCCATGAGTGGACTTTCGCTCAAGAACGTCGAGCTCACGATTACCGACAAACAATCGGGTAAAGCGGTTTACAGCGAATTCGGAGAAATGCTTTTTGCCCACTTCGGAATAACAGGTCCCATGGTGCTCAGCGCGTCGGCTCATCTAAAACCAATGCTGCACAGCAAATACAGAGCAAGCATCGACCTAAAGCCTGCGCTTGACGAAAAAACGCTTGATACAAGACTTCTGTCTGATTTTTCAAAATATACCAACAAAAATTTTTCAAATTCTCTCTCCGACCTTTTGCCTCAGAAAATGATCCCCGTATTTATAAAAAAATCGGGAATCGATCCTTATAAAAAGGTCAATGAGATCACAAAAGAGGAGCGACGCGCACTCGTTGGACTTTTCAAGTCCTTTTCATTTGATATCTACGGCTTCAGACCCATTGACGAGGCAATTATCACCTCGGGCGGCATAAACGTGAAGGAAATATCGCCTAAGGATATGCAGAGCAAGCTCGTTCACGGTCTGTACTTCGCAGGCGAGGTCATCGATGTTGACGCGTACACGGGCGGATTCAATCTTCAGATAGCCTTTTCAACAGGATATCTTGCAGGCACGAGTGCCGCACTTAATTACTGACAATCTTAAGCCGCAAAAGCGGCAGAATGGAGTTTTATATGATAATAGCTATTGACGGCCCCTCCGGAGCAGGCAAAAGCTCTGTTGCAAAGCTTCTTTCCGCAAAGCTCGGTCTGGTTTACGTTGACACGGGCGCGCTTTACAGAACTATCGGTCTCTACGTTTACAACAAGGGCATTGACAAGAGCGATAATGAAAAGATCGTTGCTTGTCTTCCCGAGATCGACTTGAAGCTTACGTTCGAAAACGGCAGTCAGCACGTTTTGCTTAACGGCAAGGACGTTGGCGACACCATCCGTACGCAGACCATTGCCGCTTATGCATCCGCAGTTTCGGCAATACCCGAGGTCAGAACCTTCTTGCTTGACACTCAGCGCAATATTGCCAAGGAAAACAGCATCATAATGGACGGTCGCGACATCGGAACCGTAATCTTTCCGAATGCAGAGGTTAAAGTTTTTCTCACCGCAAACGATGTCAGTCGTGCCGAGAGACGTCTCGCAGAGCTTAAGGCTAAAGGTGAGGACACCACGCTCGAAAAGGTGCTCGCACAGATGCAAGAGCGCGATAAAAACGATTCGACCCGCGCGACCGCGCCTGCTATTCCTGCTGACGATGCCGTTATACTCGACAACTCCGAGCTTGATCTCGAGGGTACTGCCGGTGCTATTTTACAAATAATAAAGGAAAAGGGATTGCTTTGATCCACATCTGTTCCCTTTTCAAAACGGAGCTTATATGAGATTATACGCTTTTCTTAAAGGTCTTTTGTCGGGACTTTTTAAGCTTATCTACAACTTGAAGATCTCAGGTCAGGAAAACATACCGTCAACCAACGCTTACGTTGTTGTATGTAACCATATTTCGCTCGGCGACGTGATCATTCTCGGTGTTGCCTGCAACAGACAGATCTATTTCATGGCAAAGAAGGAGCTTTTCAAGATTCCTCTTTTGTCGGGACTTATAAAAGCTCTCGGTGCATTTCCCGTCGACCGCAAGGGCAATCCTGCCGCCGCGATCAAGACGTCTATACGTTATCTCAAGGACGGAAAAATCGTCGGAATGTTCCCACAGGGTACTCGCTCACGTAATATTAGCGTTAATGACACCGAATTCAAGACAGGAGCCGCTTTCGCCGCTTACAAGTCAGGTGTCGGTATAATCCCCGCTTTTATCAAAGCAAAAAATCAGAAATTCAAGCTTTTTTCAAGAACGGATATTATTTTCGGAGCTCCCGTTCCGTTCGAGAGGTTAGGATTTTCCGAGGGCGGAAAAGACGAGCTTGAAAACGCAACACAAATGATAAAGGATGCCGTATTCGCGCTTGAAAAAGAAGCGTACGGCGGTAAGTACAATGCCTGAAATAACACTTGCAAAATACGCGGGCTTCTGCTTCGGCGTTAAGCACGCCGTCGACACGGTCGAAAAGCTGCTTAACGAAAATCCGAATGCCAGAATTTACACTCTCGGTAAGCTTATCCACAACGACTTTATTGTCGACGGCTTCGCGGCGCGCGGAGTTAAGATAATAGAGGAGAAGGATATTGACAGAGTTGCCGACGAGAGCGATGACGGGACGCATACTTACGTTGTGATCAGAGCTCACGGTGTGGTCAAAAACACACTCGAAAAGCTAAAGCACAACGCCTCGATCCATAAGAATTTTCACTTCGAGAACTGCACCTGCCCGAACGTTTCAAAAATTCACAAGATTGCAGAAGAAAACACCTCTGATTCTACCCTTTTCGTGATGATCGGCTCACCCGAGCACCCCGAGGTAAAGTCTATCGTAAGCTATGCCGCGGGACAGGTTCTGATTTTTGAAAATTCTGATCGGTTAAACGCTTTTGCCGAGGGAGAAAACGGCGGCGTTTTTGGTGAAAAACAGTTGATTTTGACCGCACAAACCACCCAAAATTTGTACGAATGGGAAAAATGTCAAAAAATTTTGCAAAAACTATATACAAATCCGATAATTTTTGATACAATATGTGGTGTGACGGAAATGCGGCAAACGGAAGTCAAAAGGCTTGCCGCCGAAAATGATGCAGTAGTCGTTATTGGCGGTCTCGACAGTTCGAATTCGAACAAGCTGTACCAGGTCAGCAAGGCTATAAACCCAAACAGCTTCTTCGTTCAAGACTCCTCGCAAATCGAACAAACAGTATTTTCTCCGTTTTCTAACGTTGCTATTACTGCCGGAGCTTCGACCCCCGGCATCATAATACAGGAGGTATTAACCAAAATGAGCGAATTCGATTTTGCAACAATGCTCGAAGAATCACTAAAATCTATTCATACAGGAGATATCGTAACAGGTACTGTTTTGTCGATTGCACAGAATGAAATTGCTGTCGACCTCGGTTGTAAGTTTACTGGAATTATTCCCTATGACGAAATTACCGACGTAACAGGCGTTGATCTTGCTACTATGTTCAAGATCGGCGACGAGGTGGAAACGATCGCTCTTCGCGTAAGCGAGGTTGACGGCGTTGCTACTCTCTCAAAGAAGAGACTCGATGCCAAGAAGAACTTCCAGATCTTCACCGATGCTCAGGAAGACAACACTGTTTTCGAGGGCAAGGTAGTTGAAGTTATCAAGGGTAACGCAGGAATTACCGTTTCCTGCAATCTCGTACGCGTATTTATTCCCGCTTCTCAGACAGGTCTTCCCAAGGATGCAGACCTCACTCAGATGCTCGGTACTACCGTTAAGTTCAAGGTAATCGAAGTTAACGCTGCAAGACGCCGCGTAGTTGGCTCCATCAAGAGCGTTGTATACGCAGAGCGCAAGGCTGCCGAGGATGCTTTCTGGGCAGAACTTGAGGTTGGAAAGTACTACAAGGGTAAGGTAGTTAAGCTTGATACATACGGTGCATTTGTTCTTCTTAATGACACCGTACAGGGACTTCTCCACATCTCTCAGCTTTCTTGGAGAAGAATCAAGCATCCCTCCGAGGTTCTTACCGTTGGCGAAGAAATCGAAGTATTCATCAAATCCCTTGACACCGAAAAGAGACACATCTCTCTCGGCTACAAGACAGAAGACACAAACCCCTGGAAGATCATTCCTGAAAAGTACAATGTTGGCGATATAATCAACGTTAAGATCACTGCAGTTATCGACAACCTCGGCGCATTTGCTGAAGTTGTTCCCGGTCAGGACGGTCTTATCCACATTTCCCAGATTTCCAAGGAAAGAGTTGAAAAGACAAGCGACAAGCTCGCAGTCGGCGACGTTGTTGACGCAAAGATCACTGCTATCGACGTAGAAAACCGCAAGGTAAGCCTTTCCATCCGCGCAATTGTTGAGGATGCAGAAAAGGCAGAGGCTGCTGAAGAAACAGTTGAAGCTGAAGAAGCTACCGAAGCTACAGACGCTGAATAAATCCAAAACTAAAAGAAGAGGTCTATCGACCTCTTCTTTTAGTTTTCTAACAATTGTTTCAAATCACATTGCAGGATGGAAGACTACGAAACAATCACACTTGAATAAGCTCAAAACCGCAAGCAGTTATTTGCTTGCGGTTTTTACTGTTGCTTTTTGCATTAAACTGTGATATAATTACTATGTAAAGAATTCCAAACCGTTTATAACGGAGGCGTTTATATGAGAAAAAGTTTGATTGTAATTATATCGCTACTGTTTACGCTTTTATTATGCTTATCTGTGTCGGCAACAGAGCTTGCGTATGGAGAGCTTGAGGGTATTGCAATACAGGACGGGTATATTCCCTCCCCCGATGATATAATTTCATCTGCTAAGTATTATTCAAATAATGGATCAAGCAAAAGCACAAATACACTTGATGATTACAAAGATGAAATATTGGCATCATGGAACGAGTATTCGGAAGAAATGATTGTAATGCCCAATTTGAATATGATTCTTATATGTCCCGAAACCCCAAAAGATGATCCGGTCCTTGCGGTTATACAGGCTTTTTATTCAAAGCTCATCGATGACAACCCTGAATATTTCTATGTTAAAAGCAACTTTATTTTCCACTATGATGTGGAGACAAAGGAATTCCGTGGAATCACACCGATATATCGCTTTGAAACCCACGAAATCCCCGATTTAGTTGAGAATTTCAATGCCGCAGTTGATACAGCTATTTCCGTAATTGACGATTCTATGTCCGATATCGACAAGATGATCGCGCTTCACGATTTCATTGTTTTGAAAGCGGAATATGACTTAGAGACTTATAAAACCCAGAACAACAATCACCCCACTTCCTTCTCGGCATACGGAGTGTTGGTCGAGGAGATCGGTGTTTGTCAGAGTTACACGCTTGCATATTCCCTGCTTTTGAAGAAGGTCGGAATTGAAGTCAGCACTGTCCGCTCATATTCGCTTTCTCATATATGGAATATTGTAAAAATCGGAGATAATTGGTACCACATTGACGTTACATGGGATGACCCGACAGTTGACAGAAAAGGGCTTGTGGATTACAAATACTTTTTGGCCTCTGACGCTGAATTTAACGGCAACAACAACCCTCACATAGCAAGCGACTGGATAAGAGATTCCTATGCGACCTCAGAAACCTACGCAAACGCTTTTTGGAAAGACTCGTATTCCACTATGGCACTTTTGGACGGCTATTATTACTACACCGACAGCAACGGCAATACGGCGAACATTCTACGCTCTAAACTCTCTGCGATCGAAGACTCCGAGCAGGTTCGCGCTCTGTCGGAGCTTTCGTGGAAATATAACGGGGGCGCTGTTTCCGGCGGACAGTTCCGAGTTGTTCCATTTGTATTTGACGGAAATATTTACTACAATACCGCCGATTCAATTTACAGATTATGTCCAAATTTCAGTGCTGACGAGCTTGTATATAATGCCACCTTGGATGACGGCTTTATAGTGCCCGTCGGTGTTGACAAGTTTGAGCATAATGTCAGTTACTTAAAAGTTATATATAACGGCAGTAATACATATAGCTATTCGATTCCGACTGAGGCAAACCTTGACACAGGACATAACTATACAGTAACGGTTACGCCTCCCAAAGACACGGAGTACCCTTACACCGAAAAGCTCTGCTCTACCTGCGGTGATTACCACAAGTATGAATACAAACCGGGAGACAATGACGGAAACGGTGAGATCACTGCGGTGGACGCAATAGTGTTAGCGAGAGTTTTGGCGAATTGGAGTGGTTATGCCGATTCTGCTATTAGCATGAATTTTGATCTTGACGGCGATGAAGTAACCACCTCGCTTGACCTGATAATTCTTCAGCGTCACCTCGCAGGCTGGCTCGGATACGAAACTATACCATACAATAAATAACCGAAAAAACGCGGCGTTTACGCCGCGTTTTTTGCTTTTTTCTAAAAATTGCATATTATATTAAAAAAGGCGGTGTTTTATTCTGAAATTCAAAATAAAACTATTTTTGTTTATATGTGCGTTTGGAGTTGCATTATCTGTAATGCTCGCGTATTTGAATGGTATTGTAAAGCCTATCCTTTGGCGTGAATGCGAGGCTTACGCCAAAACAATGCTGACCGAGGTAGTGTCAGATGCGCTTGCCGGTGATACCGCAAACGCATATTTTGAGGACACGATGCGATTCACTTACAACAATGACGGTTACGTAAGTACGTATTCGCTTAATATGCTTAATGCCAACAAAATACGTGCGTTTTTATCAAAGGAAATAATTGAAAATATAAAGGAAAAAAACGCACTAAAGCTAAATGTAAGCGCGGGAACACTTTCGGGAATTGCCTTCTTTTACGGAAAAGGGCCAAAGATTAAAGTAGATCTGAACGCGCTTTTTGGTATAACCTGCGACCTTACAAGTGAATTTAACGATAGCGGAATCAATCAGACGTTACACCGTTTGTGTCTTGAATTGACTGCTAACACTACGGTTAAGGAGCCGATGAGAAGTGAAAACATACTTTTGAAAACAACCGTACCTATAAGCGAGACAGTTATAGTTGGTGACATTCCAGAAGCATACACGCTGATTCTTCGCGCCGATGAGGATGATGAGAATATGATAAACGATTACGGTGCAAAACTTCAGTAGCTCCCGCTTTTTGAAAAGAAGCTAAAAAGATTTGGCAAGCCAAACTTTGCAAAAACTTTTATTCGCGCGTTTTACTTAATTTATTTCTAAATCTTCACACGTACACTTGAATTTTTGTAAAATTATGATATAATATAGATAAATAAATAGAAAGGTCGTACAGATATGCGTTTACTAGAAGAAAAAATCAGACGTGACGGAAAAATTCTGCCCGGCGGAATACTCAAGGTTGACAACTTTCTTAACCACAAGATCGACGTTGCCCTTCTTAACGATATGGGCCGCGAATTTGCTGAGATCTTTCATGGTCTCGGTATAAACAAAATCCTCACAGTCGAGGCATCGGGTATCGGTATTGCATGCATTACGGCACAGTATTTTAACAACGCTGAGGTAGTGTTTGCCAAGAAGAAGCAGACCAAAAATCTTGATGCTAATACATATTCCGCGCTTGTGACCTCTTTTACCCACGGTTGCGACTACAACATAAGAGTATCAAAAGATTACCTCACCAAAGATGACCGTGTACTTATAATAGACGATTTTCTCGCCGTTGGTCAGGCAACACTTGGTCTTATGAGCCTCGTGAAACAGTCGGGTGCTACTTTATGCGGTGTAGGTATATGCATAGAAAAAGCCTTTCAGGGCGGCGGTAAGACTCTCAGAGAAATGGGTATAAATCTTCATTCCCTTGCTATCGTCGACCTTGAACGCGACGGTGAGCTCGTCTTCATTGACGACAAGGATGCCGCTAAAATACTGCTCTGATCTAAAAACGCCTTGCGAATTAATCGCAAGGCATTTTTTAATACCAAAAATCCGCCCGAAAAATTCGGGCGGATTTCTTATTCAATAAATATGAATTACTTAGCCTTGATAGCTGCCTGAGCTGCTGCAAGTCTTGCAATCGGTACTCTGAAGGGTGAGCAGGATACATAGTCAAGTCCGATGCTGTGGCAGAACTCTACGGATGTGGGGTCACCACCGTGCTCGCCGCAAATACCTACGTGGAGGTTCTTGTTTACGGGTCTGCCGAGGGTTACAGCCATGTTCATAAGCTTACCAACACCTGTTGTGTCGAGCTTTGCAAAGGGATCGTTTTCGAAGATCTTTGCATCGTAGTAAGCGGAGAGGAACTTACCTGCGTCGTCTCTCGAGAAGCCGTATGTCATCTGAGTAAGGTCGTTTGTACCGAAGCAGAAGAAGTCTGCGTTAGCAGCGATCTCATCAGCTGTGAGAGCTGCGCGCGGGATTTCGATCATTGTACCAACTTCGTATTCGAGAGCTGTGCCTGCTGCTGCGATTTCAGCTTCAGCTGTTTCAACAACAACCTTCTTAACGTACTTGAGTTCCTTGATATCGCCTACGAGCGGGATCATGATCTCGGGCTTAACTGTCCAGTCTGCGTGTGCCTTCTGAACGTTGATAGCAGCACGGATAACGGCAGTTGTCTGCATCTTAGCG
>JAZSOD010000069.1:0-17212 GCA_045536775.1 Eubacteriales bacterium
TTCATTTCTACAACAATGAACGTATTCAAACCAAAACAAAACTGACTCCGCTTGAAAAACGAAGTCAGTATGTTGCTTAAAACCTAATATTCACCATAGGGGGTTCTTTTTGTGCTGTCCGTACAAAATGGAGCACAACAAGCTTCGCCAATAGTTTTTACTGCAGTATATTTCCATTGTGATTTAGCGCCCTCTGCGTTATTTGCTTTGTTACCAATAATTTCGTTGCGATTTGCCGCTTCAAAGTCAATGTCTTAGAGATATACCTCTCCCGACATGTCATCGTTTTGAGCAAGATCGGACATAAGACCCCAAGCCCAACCTCTCGAGCCACCTCCGATATATGCAATTTTTACATTTTCTGCTTTGTTTCCGTTATAATTTACCATTTTTGTTGCCTCAGAAATTAAAATAATTTTTTGCATTGTAATAGCAAATATCTTTAGCTATTTTTTCAAGAACTTCAAAGTTGTCGGGGTATTCGCCGTCTTCAACCCATTTGCCGAGAAGATTACAGAGTATTCGTCTGAAATATTCGTGACGCGTGTATGATACAAAGCTTCTTGAATCTGTGAGCATACCTACAAACGTTGATATTGTGCCGAGATTGGCAAGTGCTCGCATTTGACTTTCCATACCGTCACGTTGGTCATTAAACCACCAACCAGAGCCAAACTGAATTTTTCCCTTTATTCCGCCGCCCTGGAAGTTTCCGAGCATTGTACCGAGAACGTAGTTGTCCTTGGGGTTGAGAGTGTAGAGGATGGTTTTTGGGAGCATATCTTCACGGTCAAGAGTGTCAAGAATTTTCGAAAGTCCTTCGGCAATCTGAAAATCGTTAATCGAATCAAATCCCGTGTCAGGACCGAGCTTTTCAAACATTCTTGTGTTGTTGTTTCTGAGTGCGCCGATGTGAAGCTGCCATACCCAACCGCGCTTTGCGTATTCGCGTCCGAGGAAGACGAGCTTTTCTATAATATCGTTGTCCATTGTATCAACAGCGTGATCGGAAAGACGGCAACCGTTTTCGTGGAAGTAATCCATACGCTCGGTTATATCATCGCGTATCTCTGTAAGATCAGGTCTGAAAGCGGGTATTACTTTGACAGGGAAGTCTTTGAGTTTTTTGTGATATTCAAGTGAGTCATAGGGATTGTCGGTAGTGCATATAACCTCGACGTTTGACATTTTGACAAGTTCCTGAGCGCGGTATTCGTCCTTTTCAAGAAGTGCATTTATCTTGTCCCACATTTCTTTTGCGTTTTTCTCGCACAGAGTTTCGTCAATGTCAAAATAACGCTTCAGCTCAAGGTGAGTCCAATGATAAAGCGGATTGCCTATAAGATAGGGCATAGTCTTTGCGAATTCAAGCCACTTGTCAAAGTCGTCTGCATCGCCTGTTATGTATTTTTCATCTACGCCGTTTGTTCCCATCTGACGCCACTTGTAGTGGTCACCGCCGAGAAAGAGCTCAAACGCATTTTTGAATTTATGATTTTCCGCAATCATTTTTGGACTTATATGACAGTGATAGTCGATTATCGGAAGATCTTTTACCGTGTCATAAAGTCTTTTTGCAGTTTCTGTTTTCAGCATAAACGAGTCGTTTATAAAGCTCATAGTGTTACCCCATCTTTAAATATTGAAATTTCTTCGTATCCGTTTATTTCATTCTTAGTCTTTTCACCATTCGCGACATTAAGAACAAAGTTCACGAGGTTATCTGTCGTGTCAATGCCGTCAAGAACAGGACTTGCATCAAAATCTATCCACGAGGATTTTTTCTCTGCAAGAGCGCGGTTGGTTGAAATTTTCACCGTTGGTACGGCACTGCCGAGAGGAGTGCCGCGGCCTGTTGTAAACAGTATCAGATGAACTCCCGCCGCCATAAGGTTTGTGACTGCAACTATATCGTTGCCGGGACCGTTTAGCAGTGATAGTCCGTTTTTAGTAACAATGTTGCCGTAGTCAAGCACGTCAACCACGGGCGAAAGTCCGCCCTTTTGTATACATCCGAGCGACTTTTCTTCAAGTGTAGTAATACCACCATCCTTGTTTCCGGGAGAGGGGTTTTCATATATCACTTGATTGTGTCTTGTGTAATAGTCCTTGAAGTCATTTATCATTTTTACTGTTTTTTCAAAGACATCGCGGCTCACTGCGCGTTTCATCAGCAAATGCTCAGCACCGAACATTTCGGGGACTTCTGTCAGAACACAGCCTCCGCCGAGTGAAACAAGCCTGTCACAGAACAGACCAACAAGCGGGTTTGCGGTAATTCCCGAAAGTCCGTCACTACCTCCGCATTTGAGACCGACCTTGAGCTTTGATATGTTAACAGGTTTTCTCTCAAAGTGCGAAGCATAAGTCTTTAATTCGTCAATAAGTCTGACACCCTCGGCTATTTCGTCTTCAACGTCCTGGGTGTTCAAAAATTTGACTCTGTTATCATCCCAAGAGCCAAGGACTTCTTTAAATACTCCGATATTGGTGTTTTCGCAACCAAGACCAAGGACAAGAATACCGCCCGCATTTGGATGATTTACCATTCCTTTGAGGATTTTTCGGGTTATTTCCTGATCATCTCCGAGCTGTGAACATCCAAACGGGTGAGGGAAGTGCTTTGCACCCGTAAGATTTGCGAGTTTTTCGGCGGTTTTGTTAACACAACCTACCGTGTTGACTATCCATATATCGTTTCTGATGCCGACGTCGCCGTTTTCACGCTCGTATCCCATAAAAGTCAGGTCGGATTTTTGGATTTGTCCGCCCCATTCAAACGGCTCATAGTCGTAATCTGACTTACCCGAAAGATTAGTTTTAAGATTATGCGAATGTACGTGTTCGCCGCACTTTATGTTTGCCGTTGCGTGACCGATAGGCTGACCGTATTTGATAACATTTTCGCCTTTGGCAATGTCGCGGATCGCATATTTGTGTCCGTTTGAAATGTTAACCTCGACGTTGTCAAGCTTGTTTATCAACATATTTTAATATCTCGCTTTCAAGAAATGAGAGGTCGGTATCCCAAAGAGAGGTGTTTGCAAGTATTTGTGCAACCGTTGCGGTTTTCATAAATTCAGTAATGCCGGCGTCATCGTTTGTCATATCGGTTCTGTAAAACTCAATAAGCTTTGCAAACGCAAATATCAGAGTGCTTGGCATTTTGTCAAATCTCTTTACGTATTCAAGAATTGACGGGAGCACACGCACTTTGAATTTGCTCACAGAATTCAGCGCAATTGACGAAAGATAATGCTTTATATACGGATTTGCAAATCGCGTCAGGACGTTATCAGCGTAATCGCGAAGCTCGTCTTCGGGTAGGTCAAGTGTCGGGATTATCTCATCAAACACACACTTTTTGATGTGCTCGCTCATAATCGGGCTGTCAATACAGGATTTTACCGTGTCAAAGCCTTCGAGAAGTGCATACGGAACGAGTGACGTGTGTGCGCCGTTGAGGATACGCACCTTTCTTGTGCGGTACATTTCGAGCTTGTCAGTAACAATTACGTTAAGAGCGCACTTGTCAAAGGGGATTTCACGGCAAAGCTCAGGATAACCCTCTATTACCCACAAATGGAAGTATTCTGACGTGTTTATAAGCTTATCATCGTATCCGAGGTCAAAGCTTTCGTCTTTAGGATAGCCTGTGTTGATTCTGTCAACAAGAGTGTTGCAGAAAATGTTTGATTTTTCAATCCACTCTTTGAAGGTATTTCCGAGAGCCCAAAGGTCAGCATACTGAAGTATGCATTTTTTGAGCGTTTCGCCGTTTTTATCTATAAGCTCACAGAACAAAAATACAAAACCATCAAATTCTGCCTCAAAGCGTTTTATAAGAAGTTGTGTGAGCTTTGCGGGGAAGGTTTTTGCAGGCTTGTCAGTGATTTTGTCTTCAGCAGAAAAGCATATTCCCGCTTCGGTTGTATTTGATATAATAAATCTGAAGTCTGGGTTTTTAGCGAGTTCTAAGTATTTATCAAAGTTTTCATATGGCTTTACGCATCTTGAAATAACGTCAATTTGCTTTGTGTCAACACCCTCAACTCCGCGGCAAATATGGGTGTATTTGCATCCCTGTGCAGAAAGTAAGTCACACATACCGTCAGGTATCGGCTGAACTACTACAACACTGCCGTCAAAATCTGTTTTTTCGTTTATAATCTGTATCATCCAGTCGGCAAATCCGCGAAGAAATCCGCCCTCACCGAACTGTATTATTTTTTCTTTCATAATGTTTGCCCTTCTACTTTAAACTTGTGAGTTAAATATATTATAATACTATTTATATGTAAAAGCCACTGTTTTTTTGGCTTTTGATATCAAAAACTACATATTTCTTGCATTTTTTTCTAATGTATGTTATTATGACTGTGCCAGAGGTGAGATTATGAGTTTTATAGAAGAAGTTCCGAGTGATATAAGCGGTATAGTTTTGTTTAAAAATAAATCGGGGCGTGGCAAGGATATGCTTGAAATGCATTCTCACTCTTATCACGAGCTTTATTTTTTACTTTCCGGTGAAAGAAGATATTTTGTCGGTCACGAAATATATGATGTTGAGCCGAGAAATATTGTTCTTATACCGAGAGACACGCTTCACCGTACAACTTCGCCTGCAAGGCGCGGATATGAGCGCTATGTTATGTATTTTAATGAGAAAGATTTATCCGGATTTGTGTCAAGAATAGGCAAGGGCATATTTGACGAATTTATAAATAAAGGCTGCATAAAACTCCCTGATGAGCAAAGTGATATTATCAGACGATGCTTTGAGAGAATAGAGCGCGAGGAGGATAAACAAGATTTCCTGACACAAAGCGTAAAGCAAAATATACTTGAACAGATAATCCTGGTGACCATAAGGCACGGCGAAAAAAAGCAAAAGGTAAACCGAGAAGGAGAAGGGAAGATAGAGGAGATTGCGAGGTTTATCAGCGGAAACTACCAGAGGGAGATAACCCTTGCTGAAGCCGCTGCAATGGCTTATATGGAGGAGACGTACTTCTCGAAAAAATTTAAAAAGCTGACGGGCTTCGGCTTTAAGGAATATCTCATCTATACCAGAATAAAGGCGGCACAGAAAATGCTGTTGCAAACCGATGCTTCAGTGACTGAAATTTCTGATACCTGCGGTTTTTCAAGCAGCAACTATTTCGGTGATGTTTTCAAACGTTACGTTGGTATATCACCGTCCGAATACAGAAAAAGGGCTGTTAAGAAATAAAAAAAGACCGGACAAAAAGCTTCCCCCCGGGGACGGTGGGTTGCGAAGCAACTCGGATGAGGTGTAAACCGATAAAATTCAACGCAACACCTCACCACCGCCTACGGCGGAGGGCAGATTGTCAAGCAAGTGCAACATAAATTTCTTTGGGTGATTTCCAACCAAGACATTTTCGAGGTCTACCATTGATTAAATCAACAACGACATCCAATTGAGCTTGTGTTAGTTGGCGAAAATCATATCCTTTAGGGAAGAAAAAGCGAAGAATATCATTAGTGTTTTCGTTTGTCCCTCTTTGCCAAGGCTTATGAGGTTCGGCAAAATACACCGGTGCTTGCATATTTTCTTCCAACAACCTAAATTCAGAAAACTCAGAGCCGTTGTCTAATGAAATGCTTTTTACGATGTGATTATTGAGTAGCTGCTCAATAACTAATCTTGTTTCTTCTGCATTTCGTCTACTGAGCTTTCCGGCTCTTAAGAATCTGGATTTGCGGTCAACCAAGGTTACAATTAAACCTTTGCCAAGACCACCATAGACCGTATCACCCTCCCAATCGCCTATTCTTGAGCGACTTTTGATTTCATCAGACCATTCAGGGATAATGTGATCAGGATGAATAACATTACAATTGTGATGAACATAGTTTCTGTTCTTACCCTTGCGACGAAGGTGTGTTTGCTTTTTGATGTTAGGTAAATCTCCTCGTTTAATATAGCGATAAATTGTTGCTACTCCAACGATTTCTCCTGTAAAATCCAAACGCAAACGCATAGCGATCTGTTCAGGCGACCAGAACAAATTGAGTTTTTCTACAACGTAGTTATACTTAAAACTATCAACTCTTAAAGCGGTTCTTCGATTTTGTCGTCTGCGACAAACAGTTTGAATTTGTGCTCTCCAATGGTGATAATTAAATTTATTATCACTCTTGTGCTTTGGAGGATATTTAGCACGATTTCTATTAACCTCTCGGCTAACGGTAGACGGATTTCTTCCCATTAAAGAAGCAATCTGTCGAAAAGATTTTCCTTCGCTTAAAAGTTTTTGTAGACAAATTCGTTCATTATGTGTAAAATGAATGTAGGACGACATAGCAATCTCCTTTGTGTTAATTGTTTTGTGGTACTGATGATATTATTAATATTATGGATACAATAGTTAATATTTTTGTAAGCGTTGCTTTGCCGGATACCGATTTTATTATTTTTTCGCTATCTGTACTTGTGCTGCTATTACCGCTAATATTTTCAAATATGGTTTTCATTTCATTTGCCATTTTCATTTTAGGCACAATTTTTAACCAAGCTAAAAATCTTCCTAGCAATAAGCGAAAGATTAGGGCATGAAGATATTCAGACAACACTTAATACATACTCTCACTTGTATCCCAACAAACAATGGGAAATTGCTCAAAAGCTTGAAAGTTTCATAGATTAGTACGTTTTTAGTACGATGGACAAAATAAAAATCCCGAAAGCCTTGCATTTACTTGGCTTTCGGGATTTATTGTTATTATTCCCACTCGATCGTTCCGATGGGCTTGGGGGTGAGGTCGTAGAGGACGCGGTTGATGCCTTCTACCTCGTGTGTGATGCGGTCGGTTATTATGTGGAGCACGCTATACGGTATCTCCTCTATTGTTGCCGACATTGCATCCGTCGTGTTTACTGCTCTGATTATTGCAGGCCAGCCCTCGTATCTCTTGGAATCTCTTACGCCCACGCTCTTGAAGTCGGGTACTGCAATGAAGTACTGCCATACGTGCTTTGCAAGTCCCGCCTTGTCAAACTCCTCACGAAGTATCGCGTCTGCTTCTCTGAGTGCTTCAAGTCTGTCGCGTGTGATAGCGCCGAGGCATCTTACGCCGAGTCCCGGACCCGGGAAGGGCTGTCTGTCTACCATTTGGGCAGGAAGACCGAGCGCTCTGCCTACCACTCTTACCTCATCCTTATAGAGAAGCTTCACGGGTTCTACAAGCTCAAGGTGCATATCCTCGGGAAGTCCGCCTACGTTATGGTGCGCCTTTACTCCGTCACTCTCCAGAATGTCGGGGTAGATAGTTCCCTGCGCGAGGAAGTCGATGTTTTCGAGCTTACTTGCCTCCTCGTTGAACACCTCTATAAATTCGCCGCCGATGATCTTTCTCTTCTTTTCAGGCTCTGCCACGCCTGCGAGCTTATCAAGGAAGCGGTCTGTTGCGTCGATATAAATGAGGTTTGCATCGAGTCCGTTCTTGAACACCTCGATAACCTGCTCGCTTTCACCCTTTCTCATAAGTCCGTGATTTACGTGAACGCAAACGAGCTGCTTTCCTATCGCCTTTATGAGAAGCGCCGCTACTACCGAGCTGTCTACTCCTCCCGAAAGCGCGAGAAGCACCTTTTTATCTCCAACCTGCGCTCTGATTTCTGCAACCTGCTCTGCAATAAACTTGTCCGCAAGCTCCTTTGTCATAATGCGCTCCATTGTTTCGGGTCTCTTGTCTGCCATGATCTGTCTCCTTAATTTTCAATTTCAAGAATATTATATATCACGTTTTTGGATTTTGCAATAATTTCTTTTCAAAAAAATTCGTCCCTCGCGTGCAGGGGACGGCACCTCTAAGTCCCGCAAATCTTATAGAAGAAGTCTTCTCTGCTCCTCGGGTGACGCCGGGTGCATATACGCAGGCGCTATATCAAACACCGTCCTCGCGCCCGTCTGACCCTCTTTGTTCATTCTGTAAGCGGCTCTCGCGTAAGCGGTTATCACGCTTGCGGTAAACTCGGGGTTTGAGTCAAGCTTTAAGCTATACTCGACAACGTGCTTGTTTTCACTATTCAGTCCCGTTGCGCCGCATCTGAGCACTACGCCGCCGTGAGGTATGCCCTTATGATCGCGATCAAGCTCCTCCTGACTTATAAAATGCACTGTGGTATCGTAGTCCGCGAAGTAGTTGGGCATTGTTTTGATCTCGTTTTCGATCCTCTCTTTATCAGCCCCCTCTTTGATCACTACGAAGCATTCTCTCGTATGCTTTTCGCGCGTGGTAAGCTCGGGGTTTTCGCCCTTCCTTACGCTTTCGAGCGCGTCCTCTACGGGAATGGTATACTGACGTGCGTCTGCTACGCCATCTATTCTGCGTATTGCGTCCGAGTGGCCCTGGCTGACACCCTTACCCCAGAAGGTATAGTCCTTGCCGTTGGGGAGTATTGCCTGACCGATAAGACGGTTGAGCGAGAACATACCGGGGTCCCAGCCTGCCGAGATTACGCTTATCTTACCGCCCTCGACGCTTCTCTCGTTTACTCTTTCAAAATGCTCGGGAATCTTGGCGTGGGTATCAAAGCTGTCTACCACGTTGAAGTGCGCCGCAAGCTCGGGGGTCTGCACGGGCAGATCGTTGGCACTTCCTCCGCAAAGCACGAGAACGTCGATTTTATCCTTCATCGACACAGCCTCGTCCATTTTATAAACGGGCACTCCCGTCAGGGTTTTGACCGCCTCGGGATCGCGTCTTGTAAAAAGCGCGACAAGCTCCATATCCTCACTTTTCGTGACCGCGCACTCAACACCTCTGCCGAGGTTGCCGTAGCCTGCGATACCTATTCTTATCTTCATAAGTTTATCTCCTTCCGCGCCGCAATGGGTCGGCGCATACAAACGGGATGGGTTGACTTTATTTTTATGGATATAATTATAGCAAATATTCGTTTTCATTGCAATATTTTTGAAAAATAAAATTTCAACAAAATCACGTTTTAGTGAAAAGAGATTTTTTGATATTTTTACTGTGGCGTGCTCTTTTTCTTATTAAACAGACTTATCTGACCGCAATCGTCAAGGCTTTTTAAGAGCGAGAGCCCCACGGGAAAGCCAAAAAGCCCCACAAAGCCGAAAAGTCTTGCCCCGACGAACATTGAAATGAGGGTCAGCGTGGGATGAAGTCCCACCTCCTTGCCCACTATTCTGGGCTCTATGATATTTCTAACCACGGTAATTACGGCGTAGACAATGAGCAGAAGTATTCCTTTCTTGAAGCTGCCGCCAAGCATTTCAATAACAGCCCACGGCACAAGCACCGCGCCCGTTCCGAGCACGGGGAGAATATCAAGCAGCGAAATGACGATCGCCGCAAAGAACGCGTTTTCGGCGCCTGCGAGGGTAAGTCCGAGGACAAGCTCGGCAAAGGTTATAAGCAGTATCAGCGAATATGAGCGCAGGTATTTGACCGCAACTCCGAAAAGGCATTTTTTGACCTCGCAGAGTCTTTCCCTCGCGCCGCAAGGCAGAAGCGACACAAGGAAATTCGTTATATAGCCGTAGTCGGCGGCAAAGAAGAAGGTGCTTATCACAGTCAGCACCACCTCAAGCACCAGCATCGGCAGATTTGTGGCAAAGGTCGAAATATAGCCGAGAACTCTGACCGACAGGGCGCTTATGGCAGAGCCGAGCGATATTTCTACGTCGCTGAAGATGGTTCCGTAGCCGCCCGCGGCGGTCTTGTCGAATTTTGCGACAAGCTCCTCGGTAAAGTCGAAAAATTTTGCGAGGAGGGGAGCAACGGTGTTGTTGTAAAAGCTCGGCAGATATTCAAAAAGCTCGCCTGCGGCAACAAAAAGCTTGACGAGGAGAAAGCCCGCGAGAGCGCCTGCGGTGGCGTAAAACACAAGCACCGCGCACACGGCAACGAAGTGTCCCTTGAGTCGAAGTCGCTTACTCAAAATTCTGACGGGGGTATTCAGAAGCGACGCCACGAGAAAGCCTATGATAAACGGCATCAGCATTCCCACAAGGTACTTGAAAATAAAGTACACGAGCAAAATGACTATACCGACGAACGCGGCGTTTATTACGAATTTTCTTCTTGCCTCACTCTTTGGCATACCCACCTCCAAAGCACTATATTAAATATTTTTCCGTATTTTTCCTAAAATATACTCTCTGCTTGTAATTAATGTTATTGTGGAGTGGGGATTTTTATTCAAAAAAGGAGAAGCGACACGCGCTTCTCCTTTTCGCTTTACTTTATCTCATAAGTGAGCTTATTGTAATCTACGGTAACGGTCTTTCCGTTTGAGTAGGTTACTCTGTATACGTTCTCGGAAAGCTCCTCGTGCTTTTCCATTGTTTCAAAGCAGAAGGACTGCATCTCGTCGTTTAGCTCAGAGCCGCGCTTGATACGCTTGACCGAGTCCTTGAGTCTTTCATCATCGGGACATACCGCGTCATCGTTACCCATCCAGTTGAAGCCGTTGTTCGTAAACTTGGAGTAATAGTAGAACGAGGGTCTTCCGCCGTATTCTATTACCTTAAGCATGTTTTCATGGTTCTTGAAGGTGCAGTTTACGGTAAGCGGATAGGGGTTATAGAGCATATAGCCGTGATATACTATCTCCCAGAACGGCACGGGACGGTCAACAAGTCCGTCGTTTTCGTTACTGAAGCCGACGTACAGACCGTAGTCGAGGAAGGGAGAAATGAAATCGAACGTACCCTCGGAGGATATACCGCCGAATATTTCACGGGATAGCTCGCAAAGCTTTTTCGCGTACGCGACAGCACCCCTCGAGTCAACGTAGTGGTCTTTATGATAGCAGCGTCTCGGGTGTACTACGCCGAGCACGTCGAGGTAGTGTGTTCCCGTAAAGCCGAGCTCCCGTATCTTCGGGAGCATATCAAGTGCCTGCTCATAACCGATCTTCGGGCAGAGCTGATACATCTCGCCTCCACTCCATGCCTCCGCGTTGATAACGGGAGTACCGAAGCGGTCGCGGCGTGTGTTTTCCGAGTCATAGATATCGGCTATCTCATACTGGTCACAGCTGTTTGAGTGGCAGGTCATCTGATAGCCCATGCTCTTGCCCTTTTCTATAATAGCGCGGAGCTTTTCTTCACCGCCGAGCTCCTCGCACACGGGGAACGCCTGCGGCCATCTGCCGTCATGTCCCTTTACGTTCCATCCAACGAGACAGAATTCCGCCTTTTCAATTCCCTGTGCCTTGAATTCGTCAAGTATCTCTCCTACTCTGTCAAAGTCGCAGGCAACGAACATTTCGGGCTCGTTTTCAAGCGTCTGGTGCATAACAAAGGGAGGCGCGGGCTTCCATCCGCAACGTATTCTTACCATTACGGACTTTGCGGAATAGTCTATGCACTCGCTCTTTGCCGCCTTCTCGGCAAGGGAAGTAAGCTCGCCCTTGTCAAGTCTGTATTTACGGTAACGTCTTGCCATTCCCGAATAGTTTGCGTCCTCGCCCTCGAGGAAAAAGTACTCAACGCAAAGGTCCTCGGGAAGCACCTCGCCGTGTACCTCGTATATCGGATAAATGAAGAATCCGCCACGCTCGCGCTTTACGCAAAGAGTGTAGTCGTAGGGCAGACCGCTGACTACTGCGAGGAAGGTGTGCTTTTGATTCTTCACGCCGTACACGGGCATATTGCTCTCGGTGATCTCACGAATAAACTCGTCCTTGTGCTTTTCAAAAAAGCAGAGAGTGTAATCGTTACAGCCGACGCCTCTCGGAATAACCGCGTAGCCCGATTCGTCGCCGTTTGCTACCGCGCCGAAATAATCAAACTCTACTCTGCCAATATCGGAATAATCAATATCCTTTGACAAGCTTACCTTTATATAATTCTCACTCTTTACCACTATAGGCTCAAGCTCAGTTACACTTCCGTCAAGGTGTATCGCTCTCATTTATTGTCCTTTACGGCAAAATCGTTTATATCAAACTGCCAGGGTTCTCTCTTTCTGAACGGAGTTTTGAATTTTCTCGTCAGAACTCCCTTTTCTTCAAGGTGGATATAGCACTCCATATCGCAAGCCTTACCGCAGACAGAGGACTGATACGAATGCTTTGCAGGCGGATAGAAGCGCATAGCATCAATAATTGCTCTTGCGGTCTCGGGTGTAACCTTTGCTTCTCCCGCGATGATTTCAATTCTGTTGTCAAATTCCTCAAAGTAGTCGGGTGACATAAACGGATTCTTGGTGCCGTTTGCTCCCTTATAGTAGACAGAGCACTGCCAGGGCTCAATATTTCCCTTTTCGTCGATAGCCTTACCGGGACACGCCTTTATGCACTTGCCGCACTTGTCGCACAGGTGAGGCGTATACATTTCGTCGGATTCAATTTCAGCGTCAGTCAGCACGAAGCAGTATCTTATCATAGGACCGAACTCGTCTGTCAGAATCGAGCCGTGAAGTCCCCTCTCGCCGATTCCGCACAAAACTGCGGCTTCGGGGAAGTTCATCTGAGTCTCGGCGGTAACCCCTCTGTATATGGTATCGTATGCTATCTCGGGATTTGTGCTGTTTTCTTCAGCCATTATCAGCTGATGAAGCTTCTGCGGAAGTGCCGTAAAGCCTTCTGCCTCAAGCAAGGTGGATACTCTCACGGTAGCCATAGGCATTACTGTCTCTTCCATATTTTCGATTGCCATAGTAGTGAACTGATAGTAGGTGCTTCCCTCCTCAATTCCTCTGTATGTTCCTCTGAGCACTCTGAACGCAAGACCGATAACCGTCTTGACGTTTGGCATAAGCTTAAATATCGCGCTGTTTTCAGGGAATCTGTCGGCAGGAGCAAATTTTACTATATCCGCACCGCAGTCTTTAGCGAGCTTAATTATTCTTTCTTTCACTTAAAGTTCCCCCTTTATGTGCTTGTAGCACGCAATATCACATTTTCTTCCGCAAAGACAGGGAGAATATCCCCAGTGTGTGTTCGGCAAGAATTTAAGATGCTTGTAAATCTCTCTTGCGCTGTCAGCGTCAAAGCGCTTTTCGCCGTTAAGTATAGCTTCTCTTTCGGGGTGACCTTCAAGAAAATCGTCCTTCATAAACGGGTTTGACTTGTGAGCGCCCTTATAGTAGACCGAGCACTGCCAGGTGTCGAGACCCGCGTCGCTTATCGCCTTGCCGGGACACGCAGCCTTACACTCGCCGCAGCCGTCGCAGAGGTTTTCATTATACTGTGCATCGCACTCAAGGGGTGCGTCGGTTATAATAAAGCAGTATCTCATAAACGGGCCGTACTCACGGTTTATTATCTTGCCCGAAAGTCCCGCTTCACCAATACCGCACGCCTTTGCCGCCTTGCCGAAATCGATTATAACGTCGGGTATGGGCTTGCCCTCCTCAACAGCTTCCGCGTGGATAAGCTCGTAGGTGTCTACTACCTCGGGGTTTGTGGTCTTGTCGCCCTTTATACGAAGATTGGGTATTGACTTCTGAAGGCATGCGTCATAACCCGCATTTTCAATCATAGCGCCCATTTTCAGGAGGAATATCTCTGCCAATTCCTCGTCTATGTATTTAACGCCGAGTGTCGTGTACGCGTAGTACTGCGCGTCAGACTCCATAGCCTTGTAAAGTCCCTTCGGAACTGCAAATCCAAAACCGATTATGCACTTCGCGGCAGGGAGTATCATTTTGGGGTCCTTTTGTATGTGCTCGCCCTCGAAAACGTCGAGCGTACCGATTCCGCAGACAGTCGCACCAAGCTCGCGCGCCTTGTCCTTTATCATCTTAGCCGTAATCATCAGTCTATCATCACCTTTCCGTTATTATCTGTCAAGCTTCCAAGCTTTTTTGCGGTTGCGGAGAGGCTTTTCAAATCTGCCCTCCATACATCCGCCCTTCTTCTCGAGCATACTTACACAGGCTCTGATACATCCGCCGCACTTCGCCATATTGTAGCCTACCCAGCTCGGGAAGTACTTCTGGAGCGCGTTGTAGACCTTCATTATTTCCTTTTCGTTTGCAACGTTGGTAACGCCTTCCATAAGGTCAAGAGCACCGCCCTCGTTCTTATCCCATACTTCCTTGGGAACGAAGGGGTTGTAGTATCTGCCCGCGTGGGTATAGAACGCGTAGCATCTCCACATATCGATGTCGCCCCACTCGATCACCTTGTCCTCGATCTGAACGCGGATAGTCTTGCCTGAGTTCATCGGGGGGATACATCCGCCGGGACACTCTCTTACGCAAGCGCCGCACTTTCTGCAAAGCGGCTCGCCGTTATACATTTCGTCGTATTCAAGCTCGGCGTCGGTAAAAATAAACGCCACTCTCTGAAGAGGACCGAATTCGGGTGTCAATAGCATCTTGCTCCAGCCTATCTCACCGAGGCCGCAAGCTACCGCCGCAAGTCTGAACTGGAACTGCAGGTCAGGAGCAACGCTTCCCTCTCTCGCAGGTCTTGTATACTGCACGCTTCTGTGGTGGGCCGTGTGCTTCTTGGCGTTTTCTGTGATCTCTATCTCCTCTTCGGGTGACAGAGAGTTTCCGGGGCTTCCGTCCATATCGGACACTACTCCGCGGGCTCCCGTGTTACGGTAAACGAACGCCTCGTAGCCCTCATCCTCGATGACCTTTCCTACCTGATAAAGCACCTCGGGCGCGAATATCTCGTTTATTCCGCCGTATGCCATCGAAGGATACTGATAAAATTGTGTATTCTTTTCAATTCCTCTCTGAACTCCTCTCGGAATTCTGAAAACGAAGCCGATGCAGCTCTTTGCCTCCGGGAAAAGAAACTGCGGGTTCATTTCGTCGGGCGCGCCCACAAAGCGAGACATGGGTGCGATACCGCACGCGTCTGCTCCTGCCGCAAGCGCCGCTTCCTTAATCATCTTGCTGGTTAACATCGACTATTCCTCCTGTCGTATCTATTTTTACTATTTTCAGCTCCTCGCCGTTTTCAAGCACGTACGGATATATGCTGTGAGCAGGCTCAAGAAGCTCTAAAAGGTTTCCGCTGTATTTTTGTCTGACGTAGCTTTTGAGTATCCGTGACGGATTTCTGTTCACTCTCGTCGCAAGCTTTATTCCGTCAAAATAAGGCTCGTATTTATGTACGTCCTCAGGTCTTATGAAGTTGGTGTTGGTTATGAGCGCACCGTAATTTTCGGGGTTGCTTAAATATTCCTTGCAGATGCCCGTAAAGCCGTACGCGTTATCCATCTTCGCGATCTCGCTCTCGTGAGCCACGAGATTATCGTGGAAATTGTGCGCCGAGCAGAAGTTAAGGCAGCCGCTGTTGGCAAGCATATAAAGCTTCTTCCCTCTTTCGTCGCACCACGCGCGAAGTGCCTTGATCTTATCAAAGTCGCGGTTGTACTCACGCTTCATATAGTAGCCGTCGAAGTATTTTGCGATATAGTCCATCCCCTCGGGAGTGCCTACCTCCATATTGACAGACGCGCGCACCTCAAGTCCCTCGAAATTATCGTGAATGAATTTTGCTATAAGCGGCGACGTTGTGGTGACCGACGGGAGCTTATATTTCGACTGAATATAGTCGACAGTCGTGCCTATCTTATTGAAAAGCGCGCGCGACTGGCTCTCTGCACCGTAACAGTTGGCATTAAAAAGCAGATTGAACGGTATGCCGTTTTGCGAGAGCTTGTCAAGATACGACACCTGCTCAGCCTGTCTTTCCCACTCGGTAAGCTCATACATATCCGAGCCGTTAGACCTGCCGCTTGCAAAATCTCCCCACGCAAAATAGACCTCGCTGATGCTGTCCTTGTACTCTATGACATCATTTACGAAGTCCGGATTCATTCTTGGAAGTCCGACCGAAAATTTCACAATCTGACACTCCTTTTTGAATAATTTTATATTTACATCTTGATTGTATCACTATTTTGTGGTAATATAAATCAAGAAAACACATCTGTTTTTTAACAAAACAAACATTTAGGGGTGTCAAATGAAGCTTGGAGATATTAATCCTTTCGTGAGGTATGCCTCCGAATTTGATTATAAAGTCGACGAAATCACGGTAAGAGTCAGCGATTGCAGACTGTTTTACATAGTTTCGGGAAACGGTGAAATTGTTATCGAAAACCAACATTATAACGCGTCTGAAGGTGTGCTTTTTTATATTCCCGCAGGGAGTACCTATACGATAAGAGTACCGAGCGGCTTCAGAATTATTTCGCTCAATTTCGACCTCACCCAAAGTCACTCGGATAAAACAAAGGTGTTTCCTCCCTGTCCCACAGACAGTAATAATGAAGCCTCGGTAATATTCACCGAGGTCGAGGACAGTATTCTGAATGCACACGTCTACCGCGAGGACTCGGGAGATTTTGCCGCAGACTTGAAGCTTCTCATTGAGGAAATGGCAACAGAGAGAAAGTACTTCAGGGAAAGCGCCTCCTGTATACTTAAGAAAATCCTCATAAAGCTCCACCGTGACAACGCCATAGCAAGCAGTAAGAGCCGTAGTGCCGTAGACAAGGTTATCATATACATATCCGAAAATTTCACGCGCGAAGTCTCAAACTCCGAGCTTGCCTCACTTGTCGGATACCACGAATTTCACTTAAACAGACTTTTCGTGAGATACACGGGAGCGAGCATTCATCAATATATAGTCAACAAGCGATTAAGCGCGGCAAGAGAGCTGATACTCTCTACCGACCTGCCTCTGTCCGAAATATCCGAGCAGACGGGCTTTAACAACTATTCGTTTTTTTCATCGTATTTCAAAAAGCGCTTCGGCATCTCCCCCGCAAGATTCAGAAGTCAGAGCCGTTATATCAGTCCGTGAAATAAAAAAGGACACCGTTGGCGGTCTTTCGGGGCGCACACAACGAAGGCTCCCTTTCGTAGGGAGAAAATCATACCCACCGACGAAAAAAGAACGGAGAAATTCTCCGTTCTTTTTTTCATTACATATCTCTTGCCGCGACGTCTTCAAACGTTTCGCGTCTGACTGCTACAAACTCGTCACCATTTTCACGTATTACCACTACGGGCGGTCTTGCTACACGGTTATAGTTCGAGGACATCGAGTGATTGTACGCGCCCGTAACGAGAACCGCGAGCACGTCTCCCCTCTCGGGTCTTTTTATCTTCACGTTCTCTTGAATAAGGTCGCCGCTTTCACAGCATCTGCCGCTTACGATACATTCAAAGGACGTGGGATCTGCTGTGCGGGAAGTCGGGAGGCCAAGCGGTCTTAGGAAGACAAACC
>JAZSOD010000018.1:0-3626 GCA_045536775.1 Eubacteriales bacterium
TAATGCAATTAATAAGATGGCGGAAAAATACGATATGCCCGTGCTTTATTCTTGTCATCCTAGAAGCAAAAAGAGACTTGAGGCATCAGGCTTCAAGCTTGACAAGAGGGTGATTCAGCACGAGCCTCTCGGCTTCCACGATTACAATCATCTTCAGATGAACGCGTTTGCGGTGGTGTCCGACAGCGGAACTCTCCCCGAGGAATCAAGCTTCTTTACCTCGGTCGGCAATCCCTTCCCCGCAGTATGTATAAGAACCTCAACAGAGCGTCCCGAGGCGCTTGACAAGGCGTGCTTCATTCTTGCGGGAATTGACGAAAACAGTCTGCTTCAGGCGGTAGACACCGCGGTAAATATGACTGTAAACGGCGATCACGGTATTCCCGTTCCGACATATATTGAGGAAAACGTATCAACCAAGGTAGTTAAGATCATCCAGTCCTACACGGGCGTTGTAAATAAGATGGTCTGGAGAAAGTAATCACGAAAGGCAGACGGCGCATGAACTCAAGGGAAGTACAGAGCATACTTATAGAAATTCTCCGTTCCGATCTTAACGGGGACGATATTTCTATGCCCATAAAAGAAAAGCTAACTCCCCCGGTCTTGGCGTCCGTAAGCCTTCTTGCCAAAAAGCAGGACCTTGCGCATATTGTCTCGAAGGCTGTATATAACAGTGGTATAAATGCTCCCGCAGAGCTCGTTGAAAAGCTTAAAAGGGAGGAGATGCTGTCTGTTTACAGGTGCGAGCAACAGAGATTTGCACTTGAAGAAATATGCAAAGTGTTCGATGAAACAAAAATTACGCATATTCCCTTGAAGGGCTCGGTCATAAGACCGTTTTACCCTTATGAAAATATGCGTACAAGCTGTGACATTGACATTCTCATACGTGAGGAAGACGTTTCTTTGGCTGTGAGTAAGCTCGAGAATATAGGTTACAGACTTGAGGGGAGAAACTATCACGACGTTTCTCTGTTTTCACCGAACAGAGTACATCTTGAACTCCATTTCAGTATTAATGAAAATATGGATAATCTCGACGCCGTTTTAGAAAACGTGTGGGAATATACAGAACAGGTGCAGGGAAGCAGATGCGGACTCAAAAAAGAATTCTTTGTTTTCCAGATATATGCACATATGGCGTATCATTTTATATGCGGAGGCTGCGGAATAAAAAGTCTTATGGATATATGGGTGCTAAGGAATAAAATGGACGCGCCTTATACTCTGGCAAAGGACTTGCTTGAAGAGGCAGGAATCTATAGATTTGCGGAAGAAATGAGTAGCCTCGCTGACAAGTGTTTTGGGGGAGATGACAGGGATGAGTTTTCAAACCGTATCCTTGATTATGTTTTCAGCGGCGGTGCATACGGTAGTGTTCAAAACAGAATGACTGTGCAAAGGAACAGGTCGCAGAGCTCTGTTGCTTATACTATCGATAGACTTTTTCCGCCGTACAAATATATGTCAGCATTGTATCCCTTGCTAAAAAAAGCGCCGATACTGCTTCCCGTCTGTTGGGTAGCAAGATGGATAAAAGCGCTTTTTGACGGAAAGCTTAACAGACTTGCTGACGATATAACGAATTTTGACGGAGTATCCGAAAACGAAGCGGCGGATATATCGGAGCTTCACTCGAAACTCGGACTTTAAGGAGAACTAAATGAAAACGGTAATGCTTGTGTTTGGTACGAGACCCGAGGCAATAAAAATGTGCCCACTCGTTAACGAGCTGAAATCAAGAGAAAACATAAACACGGTCGTGTGCGTAACAGGTCAGCATCGTCAGATGCTCGATCAAGTTCTTGATGCGTTTGGTGTCACACCCGACTATGACTTGTCTATAATGAAGGACAAGCAGACCCTGTTTGACATTACAACCAATATTCTAAACGGAATAGGAGAGGTGCTTGACGAGGTGGGGCCCGACGTGGTTCTTGTTCACGGCGATACGTCAACTACCTTCGTTACCGCGCTTGCCTGCTTCTATAAGCAGATACCCGTAGGTCACGTTGAGGCAGGACTTCGCACCTATAACATATACAGCCCATACCCCGAGGAATTCAACCGTCAAGCAGTATCGATAATCTCGAAATACAACTTTGCGCCCACCGAGCTCTCGCGTGATAATCTCTTGAGAGAGGGCAAGGACGCGGATACTATTTTTATAACGGGAAATACCGCTATCGATGCACTCAAGACCACCGTCAGAGATGACTATACCCACCCCGAGCTTGAATGGGCGAAGGATAGTAAGCTTATTATGATTACTGCTCACCGCAGAGAAAACCTCGGCGAGCCCATGCACAGTATGTTCAGAGCTATACGCCGCGTTATGGACGAGCATCCTGACGTTAAGGCGATCTACCCGATACATATGAATCCCGTGGTGCGACAGGCGGCAGACGAGGAGCTTGGCGACTGTGACCGTATCCGTATCATTGAACCACTTGAGGTACTTGATTTCCACAACTTCCTCGCAGAGAGCTTTATGATACTCACAGACAGCGGCGGAATTCAGGAGGAGGCTCCTTCTCTCGGTAAGCCCGTGCTCGTTATGCGCGATACTACGGAGCGTCCCGAGGGAATCAAAGCGGGAACTCTCAAGCTTGTCGGAACTGACGAAAATGTGATATACGAAAGCTTCAAGGAGCTTCTTGAAAACCGCGAGGCATACGAGAAAATGTCGAAGGCAAGCAATCCCTACGGTGACGGCAAGGCTTGTCAGCGAATTGCAGATATACTCGAATTTGGAAAGACGGATAAATGATAAAACAAAAAAAGCACTTCTTTAGAGGCGTACTCTAAAGGACAGTTGTTAAGCGTAAAGCGGTGTAACTATTAAGGTTGCACCGCTTTTGCCGTGTTTACGCACTTTTTAGCGGATTTGCCTTTATTTCTTCTATGAGTTCTAATAGTTCTTTTTCGTCAGGTAAACTTATTAAACCAACGGCTGTGAAGTGAATATCAATGGGAACTCTTTTAACTCCATCAACCATTATGCTGTTATGTACCTCAATTCTTTTTATCAAGGTATTTACAATAGCAGGTGTTAGTTCCTTTAAATCAGTACACTCACGGATTGTTTCAAGGAATCTTTTCATATCCACTTTTTCTGTTTCAGCATCAATAATTGATTGTTCGAGATTGGATAAGGCTTCACGGAGTTCCTTTTGCTCTGTTTCAAAGTTATTTGACATTATGGCAAAGCGTTCATCAGAAATTTTACCCATAACATTATCCGTATAAATTCTCTCAATCAGTTTATCAAGCTCTGCAATTCGCTTTTTGGATTGTTCTGCTTTTAGTTTCATAGCACGGATATTTTTATCTCTGCCTTCTGCATTTTTCTTTGCAAACAGATAAACAAAAACGGGTTCAAAGCCTTGCACAAATTCTGCAACCTTTTGAATTGTTTCCAAAACAAGCTGACGAAGAACAACATCACGGATATAATGTATGGAGCAAGTCCCCGTGTTTTCCTTGTAAGCAGCACATCTGTAAAATTCTTGCTTGTCGGTTATGCTTTTGGCGGCACAGAAATATAATTTTGAACCACAATCAGCACAATATACCAAGCCTGAAAAAATGCTTTCTCTGCCCGTTGCAGTATTTCGCCGTCT
>JAZSOD010000065.1:0-5287 GCA_045536775.1 Eubacteriales bacterium
TCGCTGTGACCCATCTTACCGAACACTCTGCCGTCTGGAGATGTAATACCCTCTATCGCAAACATTGAATCGTTGGGATTGAAGCGGATATCGTCTGTTGCGTTGCCGTCAAAGTCAACGTACTGAGTTGCGATCTGTCCGTTTTCGGCAAGCTTCTTTATGAGAGCCTCATCAGCAAGGAATCTTCCCTCTCCGTGCGAGATAGCAACGGTATAAACGTCGCCGACCTCACAAGCAGCAAGCCAAGGAGACTTATTTGAAGCAATTCTTGTTCTTACGAGTTTAGACTGGTGTCTGCCTATTGTATTGAAGGTAAGAGTCGGGCAGGTCTCGTCTGTATCGATTATCTTTCCGTAAGGAACGAGTCCGAGCTTTATAAGAGCCTGGAAGCCGTTGCAGATACCGCACATAAGACCGTCGCGCTTATCGAGGAGCTCGGTCACGCCCTCTTTTATAGCCGCATTTCTGAAGAATGCGGTGATAAACTTACCCGAACCGTCGGGCTCGTCGCCACCCGAGAAGCCTCCGGGAACGAATATCATCTGAGAAGTTGAAAGCTCTTTTGCAAAGCCTTCAACGCTTCTTGCGATTCCGTCGCTCGTAAGGTTGTTGATAACGAATATCTTAGCCTCAGCGCCCGCGTCCCTCACAGCCTTAGCCGAATCAAACTCACAGTTTGTTCCGGGGAATACGGGGATAAGCACCTTGGGTCTTGCAACCTTTACTGCAGGAGCAAGAGTCTTTTCGCTCTTGTATGAGAAGTTCTCGTACGTCTTATTATTATCCTTTTCAAGACAGGGGAACACGCCCTCAAGCTTTGTTTCGTAAAGCTTTTCAAGCTCGCACGCACAAACTGCTTCGCCTGCGTATTCGATCTTACCGTCAGCGGTGAAGAAGCCTACGGTCTCACCGTCAAAGTCAGCATCGACTTCAAGAAGGAACGAGCCGTAAGAATAGCCGAAGATATCGTCAAGCGACAACGCCTTATCAAAGCTAAAGCCAAGACCGTTACCTATACACATCTTATAAACCGCCTCCGCTATACCGCCGAAGGTAGGTGTGTATGCGGAGTAGACCTTACCCGCACGCATAAGCGCCGTAACCTTGTTGAAGGTGTCGATAAGCGATTTTGCAACGGGAAGCTTGTCCTCGCCGTACTCGGGAGAAATCTTAACAAGCTTATGTCCTGCCGCCTTTGCGTCATTAGTAATGACCTCGTCACACTTACCTGTGGTTATTGCAAACGAAACGAGTGTGGGAGGAACGTCGAGCTTTTCAAACGAGCCACTCATCGAGTCCTTACCGCCAATCGCGCCGATGCCGAGTTCAACCTGTGCGCGGAATGCGCCGAGGAGTGCCGAGAAGGGCTTGCCCCATCTCTTACCGTCACGTCCGGGCTTTTCAAAATATTCCTGGAAGGTGAGGTAAACGTCCTCGAAGGATGCGCCTGCCGCAACAAGCTTTGCCGCACTCTCCACAACTGCGAGGTACGCGCTGTGGTAGGGGGACTTTTCCGCAATATAGGGGTTATATCCCCATGCCATATAAGAGCAGGTGTCGGTATGCTTTTCTTCAACCGAAACCTTATGTACCATAGCCTGTATGGGTGTTTTCTGATTTTTACCGCCGAACGGCATAAGCACCGTGCCTGCGCCGATGGTGGAGTCAAATCTTTCAGACAGACCGCGTTTGGAGCATACGTTGAGGTCGCCGACAAGCGCCTTGAAGCCGTCGGTGAAGCTCTTTACGGGAGCCTTTGCGTAATCCTCGGTCTTTGCGGGAGTTATGTCTATATGCTTTTCCGCACCGTTGGAATTTAAGAACTCACGCGATATATCAACGATGGTCTTGCCATTCCAATGCATACGGAGTCTGGGCTCTGCGGTAACTCTTGCTACCACGGTTGCCTCAAGGTTCTCGCTGTCTGCAAGAACCATAAATTTTTCAATATTCTCTTTTTCTATAACGACCGCCATTCTCTCCTGAGACTCGCTTATAGCAAGCTCGGTTCCGTCAAGACCGTCGTACTTCTTGGGAACTTTGTTGAGGTCTATTTCAAGTCCGTCGGCAAGCTCACCGATAGCAACAGACACACCGCCTGCGCCAAAGTCGTTACATCTCTTTATCATTCTGCAGGCTTCGGGGTTTCTGAAGAGCCTCTGAAGCTTTCTTTCCTCGGGAGCATTACCCTTCTGTACCTCTGCACCGCAGGTCTCAACAGAGTGAGAATCGTGTGCCTTGGACGAGCCCGTAGCACCGCCGATACCGTCACGTCCCGTACGTCCGCCGAGAAGAATAACAACGTCACCGTCCTCGGGACACTCACGGCGAACATTTGCCGCAGGAGCCGCCGCAACGACTGCGCCTATTTCCATTCTCTTAGCCGCGTAGCCGCTATGGTAAAGCTCGTCTACCATACCGGTTGCAAGTCCTATCTGGTTACCGTAGGACGAATATCCTGCCGCCGCAGTCTGAACAATTGTTCTCTGCGAAAGCTTACCCTTTATGGTTTCGGATACGGGGACTGTGGGGTCTGCCGCGCCCGTAACTCTCATTGCCGCGTAAACGTACGAACGTCCCGAAAGCGGGTCACGGATAGCACCTCCGATACAGGTCGCCGCGCCGCCGAACGGCTCGATCTCTGTGGGATGGTTATGTGTTTCGTTCTTGAAGAGGAGAAGCCACGGCTCACGCTTGCCGTCGATCTCCACTTCCATCTTTACGGTGCAAGCGTTTATTTCCTCGGACTCGTCGAGCTTCTGAAGCTTCCCCGTCTTTTTGAGGTATTTAGCCGCGAGAGTACCGATATCCATAAGGTTCTGAGGCTTTGTTCTGCCGAGCTTTTCTCTTGTGGCAAGGTACTCCTTGTAGGTCGCCTCTAAAAGCTCGTCCTCGAACTTAACGCTGTCGATGGTGGTGAGGAAGGTTGTATGACGGCAGTGGTCCGACCAGTACGTATCTATCATACGAATTTCGGTGATGGTGGGGTTTCTGCCCTCTTTTGAAAAATATTCCTGACAGAACGTGATGTCGCCAAGGTCCATTGCAAGACCGTATTCCTTTATAAACGCCTCAAGTCCCGCTTTATCAAGCGAGGTGAAGCCGTCAAGAGTCTTTACCTCGGTAGGAATTTCGTAGTTAACGGTGAGGGTTTCAGGCTTTTCAAGCACCGCCTCACGAGCTTCTACGGGGTTTATTACGTATTTCTTTATTTCCGCTATCTGCGCATCAGAAAGCTTTCCGTAAAGAGCGTACACCTTTGCGGTGCGGATGGTGGGTCTGTCGCCCTGCGAAATTATCTGTATACACTGTGCCGCAGAGTCTGCTCTCTGGTCAAACTGACCGGGAAGGTACTCTACTGCGAATACAGTTGCACCCGAAAGGTCTGCCTCCTCGCCTGCGATATCAAGCTGAGGCTCGGAGAACACCGTATTGATCGCGTAGTCAAAAAGCTCTTTTGTTATGTTTTCTGCATCGTAACGGTTGATAACACGCACCTTTTCAAGCTCGTTTATGCCAAAAAGAGTGCGAGCGTCAGAAAAAAGTGATTTTGCTTCGTGAGCAAGCTCGGGCTTCTTTTCGACGAATACTCTGTATACCATCAGTTATTCTCCTTTACTGCCTTCAAGGCTTTTGCGCCGATATCACGGCGGTAGTATGCATTTTCAAATTTAACTTTTTCAGTCTTTGCGTAAGCGCTCTTTATAGCGTCTTCAAGCGTATTCTCAACTGCGGTTACACCAAGCACGCGTCCGCCCGCCGTAACAAGCTTACCGTCCTTGACCTTGGCACCGGCAACGTAAACGCTGTCGGCAACATCAGCGGGTATATCCATTTCAAAGCCGCTTTCATAGCTCTGGGGATAGCCGTTTGAAGCTACGATAACGCAGCACGCGCTCCTCTTTGAGAACTTTACTTCCGTTTTATCAAGAGCACCGTCGGTGGTTGCCTTCATAACGGTAAGAAGATCGCTTTCAAGAAGCGGAAGAACTACCTGAGTTTCGGGGTCGCCGAAACGGCAGTTATACTCTATGACCTTGGGACCGTTCTTCGTGAGCATAAGTCCGAAGTAAAGGCAGCCCTTGAAGGTCCTTCCCTCTTTATTCATCGCGTCTATCGTGGGAAGGAATATTTTTTCCATACACTCTGCCGCGATATTTTCGGTGTAGTAGGGATTGGGAGCTATCGTTCCCATTCCGCCCGTATTGAGTCCTGTGTCGTTGTCGCCTGCGCGCTTGTGATCCATAGACGATATCATCGGCTTTACCGTTTTACCGTCGGTAAATGCAAGCACCGACACCTCGGGCCCTTCGAGAAATTCCTCGATTACGATATTGTCGCCGCTTTTGCCGAACTTCTTGTCCTGCATCATCTCAACTACTGCCTGCTTTGCTTCCTCACGCGTCTGGGCGATGATAACGCCCTTACCAAGTGCAAGTCCGTCAGCCTTAATGACCGTCGGAATGGGTGCAGTCTCAAGATAAGCAAGTGCCTTTTCACAGTTGTCGAAAACCTCGTATTCTGCGGTGGGAATACCGTACTTTTTCATAAGGTTCTTGGAGAAGACCTTACTTCCCTCAATGATAGCCGCGTTTGCCGCAGGTCCGAAGCAGGGGATCCCCTTTTCATTCAGAGCGTCAACACATCCGAGTACAAGCGGATCGTCGGGAGCGACTACCGCGTAATCGATCTTGTTATCTACCGCAAACTTGGCGATTTTATCTATATCCTTTGCCCCAACGTCAACACACACGGCATCTGCCGCGATACCGCCGTTACCGGGGAGAGCGTAGATGACTTCTACGCTCTTGTTTTCCTTAAGCTTTTTGATGATGGCGTGTTCACGTCCGCCACCGCCAACAACCATTATTTTCATGGCTATTTTTCCTTTCGAGAAGAAATCAATGGTGGAACAGACGCATTCCTGTAAACGACATTGTCATACCGTACTTATTGCAGCAGTCGATAACAAGATCGTCTCTGATAGATCCGCCGGGCTCAGCAATATACTTAACGCCACTCTTCTTTGCGCGTTCAATATTATCGTCAAACGGGAAGAATGCGTCAGAGCCGAGTGCAACACCGTCAATCGTGGAAAGATATGCTCTGATCTCCTCGTCGGTGAGAGGTGCGGGCTGTTCGGTAAAGTACTTCTGCCAATTACCGTCTGCACAAACGTCCTCCTCGTTGCGGTTGATGTAGCCGTCGATCACGTTGTCGCGGTCGGGTCTGCCAAGTGTCGACTTGAAGGGGAGATTCAACACCTTTTCGTGCTGACGCAAGAACC
>JAZSOD010000024.1:0-11546 GCA_045536775.1 Eubacteriales bacterium
ATCGTAGCCATGTCGTTCTGTGGGCCAAGGAGTTGGTCATTTGGTTTGTCTTCCTAAGACCGCTTGGCCTCCGACTTGCTCTCATCTGTTCGACAAATTGGAATTTGGTAAGACCTAACAGTCGTTAGGCTCGATATTCCATGAGTTTTTTTGCCAATGCGATTCCCTGTTCTGCAAGATGATACTTCATATCCCTCGTCATGTGCCACTCCCATTTCGGTGCATCTTGCTTTATGGGGTGTATATCGGAAACCATCAATAAGGCAACCGCATTTAGTCCAAGATATTGAGCAACGCTAAAAACAGCAGAAGTTTCCATATCTACGCCAACAGCACCTTTTTCTCGCCACAACTGCTCTTTACCAAATGTCTGGCGATATACAGCGTCGGTTGACACAATAGGATGATTGCCAATGCTAAATAAGGATGTAGCCATATTCAGCAAATCAGCATTAGGATATGAAGCTTCGATAGATTCGTAATAGTGAAGGGAGGTTCCTTCCTCTACGAAAGCCTTTCGGGGAGCAATGATTTCTCCAACACGAACATTCTCGTCATAAGCTCCGCACATTCCAACCGCAATAATATTCTTTACTCCCAAGGCGGCAAGTGTTTCAACCGTGTCTACAGCTTGCGGAGCACCACGGCCACCATCCAGAAAACACAGGTTAGAATCTTTAGTTTTCCAGATAGGGCAGCGATTGAGGAAACGGGGGAAAGGCTCTGCCATTTCCTCTGTTTCATAATGCTCAACAAGGTAGTCTGTTCCCTTGCTCATAAAAAACACCACTGCGGTTTCGGGCAAACGTAAATGGCATTCACGATGTGCGCTATTTATTTGTTCAGCCGCTGTGATAACTGCTTTTGAATTATCGTTTGATAGACACCACATAACAAATCCTTCATCCTTCGTCAAATTCTTGTTTATCGAACTGTTTATAAATATCTTTCATTCAAATTATAGCACAAAAATGTGAATAATTCAATCTGCCTTGAAATGTTCATAATCTTATGATACAATAAAACCGTAATCAGTAGCACCTAATGGCGAGATTTTCGTTCATCAATTACCGATTCGGTCAATGCCGACCGAAAAAAACGTTGTAAAGACCAATGTTAAGAGTGTCAAAGGGGCTATTTAGACCTGTTGATTCGTAATCAGCAGGTCGAGGGTTCAATCCCCTCCACCAGCTCCAACTAAATCCCGTACAGTTCTTCTGTACGGGATTTAGTTTTGGTGGGGATTGAACCCCAAGGGGGCTTTTGGCGTAAAGAAAACAGTCCGGTGGACTGTTTTTAGCCGAAAGTCGGGAGCGCTTATGCGCGAACGGGGCGATTTGCTTTGCAAAGCGCGTCAATCCCCTCCACCAGCTCCAAACAAGAGGTATACGATTTTTATCGTATGCCTCTTGTTTTTTTGAGGGGGATTGAACCCCAAAATATAACAAAAGCGGAGGATTTTCCTCCACTTTTTGCTCTTTACTTCTATTTCGCATCCTTAACCGTCAATGCAATATACAATGCGTATGCGCCTGCGATGATTGCGATCACAATGCTTGACACTATCTGTCTTTGCGGCGTCATTACTGCTTCGTTCGCAAACACACTCAAGGAATTAAAAACACCGTGAGTTACAATACAAGCTATCAGTGATTTTGTCTTGTAATAAATAATTACAAAAGCAAAGCCGATGGCGATGGCGTATATTACCTGAAGAATATTTGGTAACAATTCTGCACCTGACCCGTTTATCAAATTCACAATATGACCTATTCCGAAGGTAATACTTGAAACGATAATCGCTGATCTTATGCCGCTTTCAGCCATTGCATTAAACAATAGTCCGCGGAATATCAGCTCTTCAAGAAAGCCGACGCAAAGCATTGATAAAATATATAGTACGGTTTCAAACGGTGACAAATTCATTGCCACACCAAACCAAAGATTCGCTGTCAAAAGAATCATAAGCGGTATGTAAAACATCATTTTTGAAGCAGGTATAACCGACTTACAAAGCCCGTACTTTTCAGACAAGCCGTTTCCTTTAATAAAAACATACAAAACTGCAGACATAATGAGCAATATTGGTAAGGTTACGATTTTGGAGACACCTATATCCGTCGACATATTATCTCCCGTTGATGCAAGCGCAACGTACGCTATTATCCACAGTAGTGCAAACCAGATCTCGCTCTTTTTATATAATTTCTTAATCATCTTGAGTCCCCGCAAATTAAGTTGTTTTATCAAAATAAATTAGTTTTACGCCATCTAATTATAATTCAACATCGATCTCGTACTTATTGTCAATGAGTATGCAGTTTAATTTGTATTTTTTTGCAAGCATTGAAACCGCGGCGTTATCATCAAGCAAGGTCTCGATGGTGCACCACTCATCGTCCACTCGACTTTCGATAACACTTGCATATTTTTTTATATCGTAAAAGTGATCTCTTATATATTCCTCACTCATAACAAGGCAGAATGCCTTGATGCTATCAAGGTATTCCCTCTCAAAATCCTTTTCAAAATCAAACGGGATATAGCACCCCTCGACTATCAGATTTTGCTTATTTTCGATAGCAGTCTTAATGATCTCACGAACAATAGGCCAAAGGTACTCGGTCAGGTCATTATCATCGCTCATCGGGGTAAGCTTTGTGTTTCCACTGCGGATGAGTCCCATCTTCAGATGGTCTACCGAGAGGTAAGGATACTTATATTTTTCGAGCAGCTTTTGCGCAAGAGCTGTCTTTCCCGTATGGGATGCGCCCGTAATCAGTAATACCATTTTTTCATCCTTTATACATATAGCATTCTTTGTCGTGCGAGTATATCACACCTATCGCCTGCAGGTAGGAATAAATTATCGTCGAGCCGACAAACGTCATTCCTCTTTGTCTCAGGTCTGCCGAAATTTTATCCGAGAGACTATTCGTTGTCTTGTCGGTTTCAAATACGGTTTCACCGTTTGTAAATAATTTTAAGTAGCTATAAAACGAGCCGAATTCATCAGTTATTGATTTGAAAATTTTGCTGTTGTTTACGCTTGCACGAATTTTGAGTCTGTTTCTGATGATCTTTTTATTCTCGAGTAATTCAGTTATCTTTTCTTCTCCGTATGCACAAACGGCGTCAATATCAAAGCCGTCGTATGCCACTCTGAAATCTTCCCTTTTATTAAGTACACACTCCCACGAAAGCCCAGCCTGAAACGATTCGAGGATCAACATTTCATAGAGATACTTATTATCAAAATTCGGCTGACACCATTCGTCATCGTGATACTTAACGTACAAAGGGTTATTTATATTGCACCATTTACATCTTTTCATATTTACCACACAAACGGTATAAGTCTGTATTTTACTTTTTCCTTATACTCACGGTATCCGACAAGCTCGCGTTCGAGAAATTCTTCTTCGCTTTTTATTCTTTTTGCAATTATGAAGGGGTATGCAAGGAATATAATAAACGAGTACGCAGAGCCGAGAACAAGCGGCATCGACATAAAAAGGACAAGAGTTACGGAGTACATTGGATGTCTCACTATACCGTAAAGTCCCGTGTCGATGACTCTTTGATTTCTCTGCACCTCGATAGTACGGCTGAGGTACGTGTTCTCGCGAAGCACCTCTGCGTAGAGGACGTAGGCTACGAGAAAAGCTACAGCGGCGGTAAATACTACCCATTTCGGCAAAGCGTACCAGCCGAAGCGGTGACCGAGTCCTGCAACAACAAAGCCTGTTACAAACATAAGTCCGCTGAGCTTTACGACCGTGCTCTGCTCACCGAGCTTTTCCTTGGCGTTAAGACGTTTTGCAAGTAATTCGGGATTTTTCACCATCATTACGATGCCTGCAATAAACATCGGTACAAACAGTATGCAAAGAAGTATCCACGCTTCCGTATATTCCAAGCTGCCTGCCGGCAGAAACAGAAGCGCCCCAACGAGAACAACTCCCGCAAAAAACTTCACTATTGCTTCAAAAAACAGTTTAAGTGTCATCGATTTTCCTTTACTTAGCGTATTTATCAGCCACACCGCAACAAGCGGGGTGAAGACGTGGTTACAGCTTTCGCCTGTCAGTATAGCATTTTAAGTGTAATTTGTCAATGTAAACGCTAAAAGCCGAAGCATAAAAAAACGGCGCTTCCGCGCCGTTTTTTATGCTTATTTCTGGGGAATTATTAGGCCGTAGCCGTTTCCGCGTCTTTTATATACAACGCAGACGTCTCCGCTGTCACCGTCTCTGAACATATAGAAATCGTGTCCCGAGATATTCATCTGCAGTATTGCCTCCTCGGGAGTCATCGGCTTTACCGCAAAGCTCTTCGTGCGTATCTCAAACTCGCCCTCCTCCTCGACGGCTGTATATTCTTCAAAGAATTCCCTCTTTGAGTCGTCTCTCATCCTCTTTTCAAGACGGGTCTTATTCTTTCTTATCTGACGCACAATGGTTTCGGTTGCCCGATCAAGCGCGTTCTGATAAGTTTCGTCGCTTTCCTCGCTTCTGAAAAGGCATCCGCCCGCCGTTATAGTCAACTCAATTCTCTCCTTGTCACGGTCGCGCTTGAACTTGACCGTGGCTTCGGCACTGTCCTTGAAGAACTTATCAAGCTTTGCAAGCTTCTTTTCTACGATCGGCACGAGTTCTTCGGGAACGTTTGTCTGTCTTCCGCTGATTGTAATCTTCATAGAGTGACCACCTTTGCTTTAGTTTACATCGGAGAGCTATTCTCCTTTGCACTTTTATTATAGCACACAATTTGTTGAATTGCAATAGTTTTCACGCTGTTTTTATTGTTATTTTGTAAATATTGTATAGTGAAGATAAAATAATCCCGACACATCAAAGTGTCGGGATCGACGTTATTGGATTTCGTTTTTATCAGTTAAAATAGCCTTTTTTGTAGAGAAGCTCAGCTATAAGCACCGCACCGCCTGCCGCGCCGCGAAGGGTGTTATGGTGAAGTCCTACGAACTTGTAGTCGTAAACTGTATCTTCTCTGAGTCTGCCCACGGTTACGCCCATACCGCCGTAAATGTCACAATCGAGCTTTACCTAAAAACAATTATCCTCTTCAAAGTATGTGATGAACTGCTCAGGTGCGTGAGGAAGCTCGAGGTCCTGAGGCGAACCCTTGTAGTTCTTCCAGCATTCAAGAATTTCTTCCTTGCTGGGCTTATTCTTGAACTTTACGAATACTGCCGCGGTGTGTCCGTCGGATACGGGAACTCTGATACACTGAGCCGTAACAACAGGGGTCTTTGCCTTTACTATCTCACCATTCTCAATTGTACCCCAGATCTTGAGAGGCTCCTGCTCGCTCTTCTCTTCCTCGCCGCTAATGTACGGAATTACGTTATCTATCATTTCAGGCCATTCCTTGAAGGTCTTGCCTGCGCCCGAGATAGCCTGATAAGTTGTTACAACTATTTCGGTTGGCTCATACTTGAGAAGCGCTGAAAGCGGGGGAACGTAGCTCTGTATGGAGCAGTTGGGCTTAACCGCGATAAAGCCGCGCTTTGTGCCGAGTCTCTTTTTCTGCGACTCGATTACATCAAGATGCCACTCGTTGATCTCCGGAATTACCATAGGTACGTCGGGAGTCATACGGTGTGCGCTGTTGTTGGACACTACGGGGATCTCCGCCTTCGCGTAAGCTTCTTCAAGCGCGCGGATTTCATCCTTCTTCATATCAACGGCGCAGAACACAAAATCAACCTTTTCCTTGATTTTGTCAATCTCGGACGCGTCCATTATTACCATATCCTTAACGCTGTCGGGAAGCTCGGTCTGCATCTTCCATCTGCCGTCAACCGCCTCGGCGTAGGTCTTGCCTGCCGAACGTGCGCTTGCCGCGAGAGCCGTTATTTCAAAATAGGGGTGGTCCTGCAAAAGCGTTATAAAGCGCTGACCTACCATACCTGTTGCGCCGACGATTCCGGCACGCATTTTATTACTCATAATGATTCCTCCGTTTGCGCGGTACCCCGCGTGTAAAATAAATATGCAAATTAATGTATATATATTAACATTTTACTCACCGTTTGTCAATAAGTTCCGCCCCATTTTCGTGTATTTTTACGCTCTTTACAAATCAGTCTTACACAGCAGACTCAAACTTGTAAATTCTGCAGCATTTTTTGCTATTAAAATCATAAAAAACCACGAGTTTTTGAAGAAAAACTATTGAAATTATTATTATATTGTAGTATAATATAATGAAAATGTGTCTATTACGGCGGGTGTGCTTATCAATGTCAAAAAAACATAAACAGAAAGCAAGCCACACGGCAACAATAAATTCAACATTCCGAATCAGGAGAAATTATGGAAAAGCAAAAGTTTTATATCACCACAGCAATCGCATACGCTTCGCGCAAGCCTCACATAGGTAACACCTATGAGATAATCCTCACAGATGCTATCGCCCGTTACAAGAAGCTTCGCGGATATGACGTGTTCTTCCTCACAGGTACTGACGAGCACGGCCAGAAAATAGAAAATCTCGCAAACGAGGCAGGTATCACTCCAAAGCAATACGTTGACAACGTTGCAGGAGAGATCAAGGATATCTGGGACCTCGTCGGTGCAGACTACGACAAGTTTATACGTACCACCGACGACTATCATGAGGCGGCAGTTTCCGAGATCTTCAAAAAGCTCTACGAAAAGGGCGACATTTACAAAAGCGAATACGAAGGACTTTACTGCGTACCCTGCGAATCCTTCTTCACCGAAACACAGGCCGAAAACGGAATCTGTCCCGACTGCGGACGTCCCGTTCAGAAGACTACCGAGGAGGCTTACTTCTTCAGAATGAGCAAGTACTCGGATAAGCTTATGAAGTACATCGAGGATAACCCCGACTTCATTTCACCCGAGCCTCGCAAGAAGGAAATGGTAAACAACTTCATTAAGCCCGGGCTTCAGGACCTCTGCGTTTCGCGCTCGTCCTTCAAGTGGGGCGTTCCCGTTACGTTTGATGACAAGCACGTTATCTACGTCTGGATAGACGCGCTTTCAAACTATATCACAGCACTTGGCTACAATCCCTTGAACGAAAAGCAGCCTGAGCTCTACAACAAGTACTGGCCTGCTGACGTTCACATTATAGGTAAGGACATTCTCAGATTCCACACAATATACTGGCCGATAATGCTTATGGCTCTCGGCGAGCCGCTTCCGAAGCGCGTCTTCGGACACCCGTGGCTACTCTTCGGTGCTGACAAGATGTCCAAGTCCAAGGGCAACATTATTTACGCGGACGATCTCGTTCGCCACTTCGGTGTTGACGGCGTAAGATACTACGTTCTCGAGGAAATGCCCTTCGCGGCAGACGGCTCCATTTCGTACGAGTCGATAATCGAGCGTTACAATGCTAACCTCGCCAACAACCTCGGTAACTTAGTTAACCGTACGCTTTCCATGACAGACAAGTACTTCGGCAGCATAGTTCCTTCGGGCGAATTCGCCGAGGAGCTTGACAGCGAGCTTGTTGCGGCTGCAACAAACGCGCGAGAGAAGTACTGCGCTTATATGGATGACTTCAGAATATCCGACGCGATAGAGGAAGTGTTCAACCTCCTCCGACGCGCTAACAAATTTATTGACGAAACCACACCGTGGATCCTCGCCAAGGACGAAGCAAAGAAGAACAGACTCGGAACAGTTCTCTACAATCTCCTTGAGACAATCAGAATTTCCGCAGTTATGCTCTCGCCCATTATGCCGTCTACTGCAAAGGCGATCTTCGAGGTGCTCTCCACCGACAAGAATGACTTTGAGTCTATCGGCAGCTTTGGTGCACTTGCCATCGGCACAGAGGTCGGCAAGTCGGCTCATCTCTTTGACAGAATAGACGAAAAGGTCAAGATGGAGGAGATCAACAAAGAGCTTGAAGCGCAGGCTAAGGCAGCAAAGGATGATGAGCCCTGCGAGAAACCCGAGGGCATTGCCCAGATAGGCATCGAGGATTTCCAAAAGGTTGAGCTCAGAGTGGCAAAGGTGCTCGAATGCGAGATCGTACCGAAGGCGAAGAAGCTTTTGAAGCTTCAGCTTGACCTCGGTTACGAAAAACGCCAGGTGGTTTCGGGAATTGCAAAATTCTACAAGCCCGAGGACCTTATCGGAAAGAAGCTTATTGTTGTTGCCAACCTCGCTCCCGCCACTCTCTGCGGTGTTGAGTCTCAGGGAATGATACTTGCAAGCGGCGAGGAAGAGATCAAGGTCGTATTCCTCGACCAGAGCGCAAAGCTCGGTGACAGGGTAAGATAAGCCTTGGATAAAAATCTGATTTTCGACTCCCACGCCCACTACAACGATTCGAGATTCGGAGAAGACGCAGAAAGGTCTTCCCTGCTTGATGAGATGTTTTCAGAGACAGTCGGAGTTATAGTAAATTCGTCGGTTTCACCCGATGACACTCGCGCAAGCATAAAGCTTGCCGAAAAGTATCCCCGAATTTTCGCAAATGCGGGTATTCATCCCGAGGACTGCGAAAGGGTCGGTGATATTGACACTGCGCTTGCAGACATTGAAGCGCTCTCCTCTCACCCGAAGGTTGTTGCAATCGGCGAGATCGGTCTTGACTATTACCACGAGCCGTTTGACAAAAACTTTCAGCAAGAGGTGTTCAGAAAACAGCTTGAGTTGGCAAGAAAGCTTAAAATGCCTGTCGTTATTCACGACCGTGACGCACACGGCGACGTTGATGCGATCCTAAAAGAGTACCGTGATGTTACCGCGGTGCTTCACAGCTACTCAGGCAGTGCCGAATGGGCACGCGAGCTTGTACGCGATGGAAGGTACATCTCCTTCTCGGGAGTGCTTACCTTCAAAAACGCAAGAAAAACGGTTGAGGTTGCCGAGGTCATTCCTCTTGACAGGATACTCCTCGAAACCGACGCTCCCTATCTTGCTCCCACTCCTCTGAGGGGCACGACAAACAACTCGCAAAACATTATTTATACCGCGGCGAGACTCGCCGAAATAAAAAGCACTACAACAGAAAACATTTTGAAGATCACATTCGAAAATGCCTGCCGATTCTATAATATCGACGAATCGGCTTTGGCAAAGCTTTAAGAAAGGACAAATTTATGAGCAAAGTATTATTCGACTATATCGTTGAAAAAAAGCATCACGCGCTCAGAGTCGACAACACCTGCGATCTCGCAAGTGAATACAAGGCGCGCGGACTCTCCCCCGAGGAGCGTATGGCTGACCGTTTTGAAAAGCTTATGAAGCTCCAGACTCCCCATATTCTTCCCGAAGAAAAGATCACCTTCATCCGCACCACCACCTGCATCCCCGACTGCTTTACAGAGGACGAGTGGACAGAGATAAAGAAGAAGCACTATATCCACGAGCTCGGCTATATCTCCAACATCAACGTTAATTTTGAAAAGGTTATAAAGTCAGGTCTTCTAGCTTTCCGCGAGGGTGCGAGTGAATACACCAAAAAGGCTATCGACCTTATCATAGACCTCTCCGACAGATACAAGGCAGAAGCTGTTCGCGTCGGCAGAGGCGATATCGCAGAGGTTCTCGAACAGGTTCCGAGATACGGAGCAAGAAACTTCAGAGAAGCTCTCCAGATGTTCAGAATCCTCCACTTCTCTATGTGGCTTGAGGGTAACTACCACAACACAGTAGGCCGATTTGACAAGTATATGTATCCTTATTTCAAAGAAGATATGGACAAGGGCGTTTATACATACGAAACCGCGCTTGAGCTGGTAGAGGACTTCTTCCTCTCCTTCAACAAGGACAGCGATATGTATATCGGCGTTCAGCAGGGAGACAACGGTCAGAGTATGGTTCTCGGCGGTATTGACGAAAACGGAAATAACGTTTTCTCCGACCTTTCGAGAATTTGCCTTGAGGCATCACGTAACCTCAAGATGATCGACCCCAAGATAAATCTCCGTGTCACAAAGGACACGCCCGACGAGATCTACGAGCTCGGAACAGAGCTTACCAAGGCAGGACTTGGCTTCCCGCAGTACGAAAATGATGACATCGTTATCCCTGCGCTTGAAAAGCTCGGGTACTCGCACGAGGATGCCGCAAATTACGTTGTTGCTGCCTGCTGGGAGTTTATCGTACCCAACTGTGCATTCGACATAGTAAATATTGCCGCGCTCTCATATCCCAAGGCAGTAAACGACACTATGTTTGCACACCTTGAGTCCTGTGATTCATACGAAGAATTCTTTGGTGAGGTAAAAAAGACCATACAGACAGAGTGCGACAAGATAATGTCCTCTATCAACAACGTCTGGTTTGTTCCCTCTCCGTTTCTTGAGTCGGTTATGCTCGATCCGATAAAATACCGCAACTACGGAGTTCACGGTACGGGTCACTCGACAGCCGTGGACTCGCTTGCAGCTATCAAGAAGTACGTTTACGATGAAAAGTCCGTAAGCGCGCACGATATGATAGAGGCAGTAAAGGCTAACTTTGAAGGCTACGAGGAGCTTCTTTCCAAGCTCAGAAACGACACCCCTAAGCTCGGTATGGATGACGATTATGCAGACAATATCTCGATCGAGCTTATGGACAGCTTTGCTGCCTGCTTTGAGGGTAAGAAAAACTGTCAGGGCGGTATATGGAGAGCCGGCACAGGCTCTGCGATGTACTATCTGTGGCACGCAAACGAGATCGGTGCATCGGCTGACGGAAGACTTGCAAACGAGCCCTTCGGCGCAAACTTTGCTTCCAGCCTCTTTGCCAACGTCGGACCTGTTTCTGTCATAAAATCCTTCTCAAAGCAGCATTTCGAAAACGTGATGAACGGCGGTCCGCTTACTATCGAGTTCCATAACTCAGTATTCCGCGATAACGACGGCATCAAGAAGGTTGCAAAGCTTGTAAAATACTTCATCTCCCTCGGTGGACATCAGCTCCAGTTAAACAGCGTCAACCTTGAAACGATGAAGGACGCGCAGGCTCATCCCGAAAACTACGGAAGACTCGTTGTGCGTATCTGGGGTTGGAGCGCATACTTCGTTGAGCTTGACCGTGAGTACCAGGATCACGTTATAAGACGTCAGGAATATAACGTCTGATCAAATCAAACATACAGTAAATACGCTTACCGGCGGAGCTTCTCCGCCGGTAAGCACGGTTATATAACCTTGAAAGGAAACTTTGAAAATGTGCGGTTTTGCCGGCTTTACGGGCTTTCTTGAGCACCGTGACGATATTATAAACAAAATGAACGAGCGCATATTTCACCGTGGTCCCGATATGGGAAGCACATACCTCGGTGAGGGTATCACTCTCGGCTTTCGCCGTCTGTCTATACTCGATTTGCGCCCGGACGCCTCTCAGCCCATGCTCAGTGCTGACGGCAAATCGGTTATAGTTTTCAACGGTGAAATATACAATTTCCAAGCACTCAGACAAGAGCTTGAAGCCCACGATTTCAGCTTCAACACCAAAGCCCTACAAATAAGTTCGATTTAAGTTTATATCGGGAAAGGCAACTCCTCCCCCCTACGATTCTGTGGAAATTTGTGTGTTGTTGTTTAC
>JAZSOD010000047.1:0-14244 GCA_045536775.1 Eubacteriales bacterium
CGCTTGGCCTCCGACTTGGGCGGCAAGGACAAGGTCGCGCAGGGGAGAACGATGGGATGTCATGGAAAAACCTCCTGAGAAAAAACAAAGGCAGCACACCCGGGGTTCCGGGTGCGGCTGCCTTCGTGGCTTTGATAACAAAGAGGTATGCGAACGTCTTCGTGACGGGAAAAGTATAGCACGGATGGCGGATTTTGTCAAGGCATGGGAAAGCCCTCGCGGTAGAAGACGATGCCCATCTCCTTGAGCTTCGGGTAATAGCGCTCGCGGGTGATCTGCTCCGGCAGGAAGGAGAGCACGCCGGGGGCGCAGAGCTTCAGCACCTCGAGAGAGAGGCGGGCAAGCTTCAGACGATGGCGCACGGCATCGGAATCGGCGAGGGCATCCGCCTCATCAAAGAGGGCGACCCAGGAGGCGTAATCCGCGCGGAAGGCGTTGGTGCTTTCCAGATCCATCATTTCGTAGCCGAAAATGGTGGGGGAATAGGAGTAAATGCCGGAATGCTGGCGCAGGGCGCGCTCGTGCAGGGAGAGAATGTAGCGGTAAACTGGCTCCCAGGCGGCGCCGTAGTAGTTCTGCAGGAACTCCAGCATGTGGCCGCGGTAGGTCTCCTCGTCCATGTCGGGATCCCAAAGAAGCTTTGCAAGGAGGTATGCGCGCAGGGCGTTGAGTTCGCCGTCCACCTTGTTCTGATAGTCGCCTTCCTCGAAAACGCCGATAGCATTGCACTTGTAGAAGAAGTTGACGTTCTCACGGATGGAGAAAAGATCGGGGAAGGGCAGCAGATACCGGGAGAAGTTGGTGCAGTAGTCCCAGATGAAGAGCTTGCCGGAAATGGCGCTCCAGTCGCGCAGATCCTGGGCGAGGGAGACGGTGCCGTAGATGGAATCCTCCGTGGCGCGGCATTCCGACTCAATGGGGTGGGCAAAGCAGCTCTCAATGGTGCAGAAGCGCACCACCACGTTGTGGCGCGGGCGGACGGTCCTGGGTGCCTTGCGGGTGTAGCGGTAGGCAAAGGTGTCCACCAGCACGTCGGGATAATCGGGCTCCAGCGCCTCGGCAATGCGGTTGACAAAGGAGATCATGGTGCCGGCAAAGCTGCCCTCGCGCTCGTCGATCTCGCGGCATCTCTCGCAGGTGCAGCCGCCCTGATGGCCGTAGCCGTCGTTTTGGGTGACGGAGATGACGGCGGCATCGGGATTGGCATCCAGCCACTTGCGGCAGTTTTTTAGAACCGTCTGGAAGACCTTTTCGTCTGTCAGGCAGGGCTGCTCACCGGTCTTGACATTTTCCATCTCTGCAAGCTGGCAGATGGTGTGGGCAATGGACTCGGCAAAGAAATACTGTCCGCCGGGGATGTCCTTGGGAAGGCTTGCGTTGACCTTGTTTTTGACCTTGCAGGCAGGGCTCATGGCGGCAAGGAATACGTCGCGGTAGCAGAAGGCGGGGTGCTTTTCAATGCGAAGATCCCCGGGCAGGACGAGGGTCTCCGCCGGGGGGATGAGCTCGCAGTCCTCGGCAAAGAAACGGCAGCCGAAGCAATCCTCCAGCAGGGTATAAACGCCGTAGATCACGCCGCGGGGGCCTTCGCCGCGGATGAGAATATCTTCACCGTCGGCCTCAATGACAAAGCCCTCGGCGTTGCGCATGGCATGGACATCTTTCTCGGGAAGGATCAGGCGGATAGCGGGACCGTCGCCGGTCTCGGGCAGACGGACACCGCAGATCTTTTCGATATAGGCGGCAAGCTCACCGGCGGCAAATTCCGTGCCGGGGCAGCTTTCGATATGGTAGCGGCTTTCGCCGCCGCGGGCGAGAAAAAGCTCTTTCATATACAGGTACCTCACAGGGCTTTAAAATGTACGGGCACAGCCCTCCGGAACAGGGGAGAGCCCTACCTGCTTATTGTAGCATAAATGCAAAAAAAAGCAATCGTAATTTTCGGCCATGCGGAAGGAAATCTCTTTGCAAACGCCGGGGATTGTGGTATAATAACAAAAAACATATTGGGGTGTCGCCAAGCGGTAAGGCAACGGACTTTGACTCCGTTATTCGCCGGTTCGAACCCGGCCATCCCAGCCAAAAATCTCCTCGGACGTAGTTCGGGGAGATTTTTACCTTTTCACTCTTCACTCTTCACTTTTCACTAAATCCGTCCGAGGAGATTTTTGGCAAAGTAATAAGTAATAGTGAATAGTGAAAAAGTGTGGTTGATTTTGCTGCGCAAAATCTTCACTTTAAGTTGAAAAGTAATAGGTTTTATGGTATAATGGAATAAAATCAAAAAGAAGATACGTAATATGTCCGAAAGTCCTTTGATGATAAAGTCCAAAGCGTTTGCTTTGGAGGTTATTCGCGCTTGCAAGGTGTTGAGAGAAGCAAGATGTGAAAGTGCGTTGATCAATCAGTTTTTACGTTCAGGAACGAGCATCGGCGCGAATATTCGTGAGGCTTTCTACGCCCACGGCAAGGCGGATTTTGTGGCAAAATTACATATTGCCCTCAAAGAATGCTCCGAAACCGAATATTGGCTTGAACTTTTAATCGAAAGCGGATATTATCACGATAAAACGATTTTGAATAGGTGTGTTGAGGTGAAAAGAATTCTGATTGCCTCTATCAACACAGCAAAAGACAAACAATAAAGCAAGAAAAGCGGAGATTTCGAGAGATTTCTCCGTTTTTTTCGTCCCTAAAGTTTTTCAGAATTTTGTAGATGCATTTCGGGCTTTTCGGCTCTGTAGACAGATTCAAACTACCACACCGTAGAGGAGTGGTTTCCCCTCCCGAAATATTCCGCCTCCAAGCAGGCGAAAGGAGCAAACTGTATAGTGTAGTAGTATAGTATACGATAATATAAAACCGACCGCAGAACTGCGGTCGGTTTTATGCTATTTATCTTCTTTTTCTGCAAGCTTACGTCCCATAAGCACACCCATTGCGGATGCCATCATAAGACCTCTCGTCCATCCCGACGAGTCTCCAAGACAGTGAAGTCCCTCAACGCTTGTGTTGAGGTTTTCGTCGGTTTTCACTCTGTTACTGTAGAACTTAAGCTCGGGCGAATACAAAAGCGTTTCCTCTGATGCAAATCCCGGAACTACCTCATCTACCGCCTTGATAAAGTTGATTATGTTCATCATAGCACGGTAAGGCATTGCGGCGGTGATATCACCTGCAACCGCGTCGGGTATAGTCGGCTTTACGTTGGAGAAGGCAAGCTCCTTCTGCCACGTGCGCTTTCCGTCAAGAATGTCGCCGTATCTCTGGACGAGAATGTGTCCCGTTCCGAGCATATTGGTAAGCTCTCCTACCTTTCTCGCGTATTCGATAGGATGATCGAACGGCTCTCTGAAGTTGTGAGAAACAAGGATAGCGAGATTGGTGTTATCACTCTTGATTTCTTTATACGAGTGACCGTTTACTACCGCAAGTCCGTTGTCGTAATTCTCCTGCGCCACAAATCCGCCGGGATTCTGACAGAAGGTTCTTACTTTATTCTTGAACGGCTTCGGCCATCCGATAAGCTTTGACTCGTAAAGCACCTCGTTGACCTTTTCCATAACCTCGTTACGAACCTCGACACGCACACCGATGTCGACGGTACCGGGCTGATGCTCAATGCCGTTTTCGCTGCAAAGGTTTTCGAGCCATTCAGCGCCGCGGCGTCCCGTCGCGATAATGGTGGTTTCTGCGTCTATATCGTAAGTACTGCCCTTTTCGGTAACCGTAACACCGTAGCAAACACCGTCAACAATTTTGATGGTATTGCACTCGCATCCGAATTTAAGCTCAACTCCGTTTTCCTCGAGATACTTTTCGAGCTTGTAATATATCTCCTGTGCTTTTTCCGTGCCAAGATGTCTGATAGGACAGTCAACAAGCTTAAGTCCTGCCTTGATAGCTCTCTTTCTGATCTCCTTGACCTCCTCGGGATTGCTTATTCCCTCGATCTTGGAGTCCGCGCCGAATTCAAGATAAATCTTGTCCGTATAATTAATAAGCTCAACCGCAAGGTCTTCTCCGATAAGGCTGGGAAGGTCACCGCCTACCTCGGGAGAAAGCGAGAGCTTGCCGTCCGAAAATGCGCCCGCGCCCGAAAAGCCTGTCGTTATATGACAGTAAGGCTTACAGTCAACGCAACGCTGAGTTTCCTTTTTTGGACATCTGCGCTTTTCAATAGGACTTCCTTTTTCAACAATCGTTATTTTCTTTTTGCTTCCGTGTCTGATAAGCTCTATTGCGGTAAATATTCCCGCAGGACCTGCTCCTACGATAACTACGTCTGTTCTCATAGTAATCTTCCTTTCCGTCGGGGCAAAAAAATAACCGCGTATCACGGGAATACACGGCAGTCTTCTGCAAAATTTATATCCTTCTCTATTATATTATAAACAAGCACTTTTGTCAATAGCTTTTTTCTTACAGTTGACTAAGTAACGGTTTTGTGGTAAAATATAGAATACAAGATCTCGTACGGAGGTTAGCCCTATGAACAATAATCTTGAAAAGAAATACGGTCTTTTTACCGCGATCTCGATGGTTGTCGGAATCGTTATCGGCAGCGGTATTTTCTTTAAGGCACAAAATATCCTTACAAGCACAAACGGCAATATGCCGCTCGGCATTTTAGCCTGGCTTATAGGCGGCGCGATCATGATGATATGCGCGTACTGCTTTGCGACCCTTGCTACCGTCTATGACAGATCAACGGGGCTTATCGACTACGCCGCAGAAGTATGCGGGCACAAATACGCTTATCTCCTCGGCTGGTTTTTCACAGTTATCTACACTCCCTGTATCACGTCTACTCTTGCGTGGGTATCGGCGAGGTACACTCTCGTTATTTTCGGAGATATGGATCCGACAACGGGACGTTGCCTTGCGCTCACCTGTCTGTTCCTCATAGCGTCGTACGCACTCAATTTCTTATCTCCCGTGCTTGCGGGTAAGTTTCAAGTATCAACAACAGTCATAAAGCTTATTCCAATTATTCTTATGGCGATTGTCGGAACCGTATACGGTCTATTCATAACACCCGAGACCGCGTCCGAGCCTCTGCTTATCACAAACTTCCAGTCATGGCATAACAGCGGCACCGATGTACTTTTCGGCGCAGTAGTATCCGCTGCGTTTGCGTACGAGGGTTGGATACTTGCTACATCAATAAGCGGTGAAATTAAGGATGCGAAGAAAAATCTTCCCCGCGCTCTTATTATCGGATGCGCGATCGTTATGCTCGCGTACATTCTTTACTATATCGGCGTTGCGGGCGGTGCTACGGTTGACACGCTTATCGAAAGCGGTGCGACTCAGGCATTCACCAACATATTTACAAAAGCAGGCGGAGTGATACTCAACGTATTCGTTGCAGTGTCCTGTATAGGTACGCTGAACGGTCTCGTGCTTTCCTGCTCGAGAAATATGTACTCGATAGCAAACAGAAGTCAGGGACCGAAGCCGAAAATGTTCTCGCAGATAGACAGCTACACCAATATTCCCACAAACTCCGCAGTCATCGGTCTGCTCTTTACTGCCGTGTGGCTCTTCTACTTCTACGCCGCAAACCTCGATAATATTTTCGTGGCGACATACTCGTCAGACGGCGCAAACGCACTTGTAAGGCTTCTCGGTACTCTCAGCGCCGACGGCAGCGTTTACACGGTTAACTGGTTTGGCTTTGATTCATCCGAGCTTCCGATAGTCGCGCTCTACGCATTCTACGTTCCACTATTCATCGGAATGACAAGAATGAAAGAGCTATCCTTTACAAAACGCATAATCTTACCCGTGCTTGCGGTGCTCGCGTCGGTATTTATGGTAATATCGGCGATATACGCGCACAAGTGGGGAGTCCTCTACTTCGTGATAGTATGCGCCGTGATAATGGCGATCGGTGCTGTGCTTATGAAGAGTAAGGAATAAACGCAAAAGCAAGCCGCGTAACGCGGCTTACTTTTTACTTTGAAAAGAAAATTTTAACCAAGGTCTCATCACTCATTTCAAGTCTTGTTTTGAGCCTTCCGATTTCGGTACAGGTGAAGTCGGTCTTGCCTGACAGCTTTCGGTATATTGATGTCTTACTGAGACCAAGCATTTTGGCGAGCTCCGCCACGTTACAGTTTTTATATGCCAGCTCACTCATCAGTTCTCTTACGTTCATTAAATTCTCCTTTGTCTGACAATGTTGCTTTTAGTTATAAGCGAAATAAACTTTCACTTTTTTATTATTAGTATAAATTATGTTTCGTGTTTTGTCAATACATTGGAATAAAAAAGTGCAAAAATGAAACGATTTTTACAAAAATAAAAAGCGCGGCTTTCCGCGCTTTTTCATTTTTCCATTATGCACACAACCGAGCGTACAAACCATTCCTTTGTTACCGGTAGCTTTGCTACGGGGGTAAGAAAGCTCCGAAGCGGAATTTCCTTGTAATATATCCTTTTCATCCGACTTTGGTTTATGATCTCGTTAAAACGTTTTATGGTAAGCTTATTTATATAGGAAAAGTATTCCTCACCAAGTGAATTTTTCGATATACGGAAGCTTATCCGCATATCCTTGTCGTCAAGCTCACCGCAAAGCTCCTTATACGCCTTTATCAGGGTTTCCTCGTCGAAAAACAGGTGTACCCACGGTATGCTTATTACGTCGCTCAGGTGTGCACCGAAGGGGTGTCCGTAGGGTGGGAAGTTTACATAGAGTCTGCCGCCTGTTTTCAGTACACGTTGTACTTCGGAAATTACCTTTTCGGGCGGTCTTACGTGCTCCATCGCGTCATTCATTATGACCACGTCAAAGCTTGAGTCCTCAAACGGCATTTCAGCGGCATCGGCTACGCTATACGAAAACTTCTTATCAAGTCCAAGCCTTTTGGCATACGCCAATGCTTCGTCGCGGTAATTCTCCACGATATCCATCGCGCAAACACGCTTAGCGCCTCGTGTGAGATAATAAAGGGACTTCCCGCCGCCTCCCGCGCCTACGTCAAGTACCTCCTTGCCCGTGAACATGTGTCTGTCGCTTCCGCATTTACGGGAGTCGAGGTAAAGCTTAAGTGTCGACTCCCCTCTCTCAAACTCCCACTCACAATACTTCTGTTTGCCACCTGCTTCAAGATTAAATGGGTGCTCAACGGGACGAAATAGCTTATTAAGCCTTATCAGCATCCCTGCGCTGTCGGTTACCGACAAGAGCTTACCTGCTGGCATTCAGACTATCCTCAATAAGCATTAGTCGGTTGTATTTTGCCACCCTCTCCATACGGCAGGGTGCCCCCGTTTTGATATATCCGACACCCGTTGCAACTGCCATATCCGCGATAAACGTATCGTCAACATCACCCGAACGGTGTGAAAGAATACTTCTGTAGCCGTTTCTCTTGGCAAGAGCTATCGCGTCAAGAGTCTCGGTAACCGTTCCTATCTGATTCGGTTTTATGAGGATCGCGTTTGCCGCGCCAAGCTCAATACCGCGCGCGAGTCTTTGTGTGTTGGTGACGAATAAGTCATCGCCGACAAGCGTTATCTTATCACCAAGCCGCAAAGTCATTTTTGTCCACGCGTCAAAGTCGTCCTCACCGAGCGGATCCTCGATCGAAATTATGGGGTAATCGTTTGTAAGTGATTCAAAGTATTCTATAAGTCCGTCAGAGTCAAATTCCTTGCCCGATTTCGGCTGTCTGTATGCGTCATCCGTCTTCCATTCGCTTGCTGCCGCGTCAAGTGCGAGCTTTACGTCATTTGTCGAATAGCCTGCCTTGATTATTGCGTTTATTATAAGCTCTATCGCCTCTCGCTCGCTTTTAAGGTCGGGGGCAAAGCCTCCCTCATCACCCACTCCCGTCGAGAGTCCGCGCTCCTTGAGCCCGCTTTTAAGGGCGTAGTATATTTCACACCCTGCGCGAACACGCTCGCGCATACTGTCGATTCCAACGGGCATTATCATAAATTCCTGAATATCGATATTGTTTGATGCGTGTGCACCGCCATTAAGAATATTCATCATAGGCACGGGCAGAGTGCTTTCCGCAAAACCGCTTATATATCTGTAAAGCGGAAGCCCAAACGATGCTGCCGCCGCGCGCGCCGTTGCCATTGACACGGCAAGAATTGCGTTCGCACCAAGCTTCGACTTATTCTCTGTCCCGTCAAGCTCACGCATCCTGCGGTCTATAGCATTCTGCTCACATACACATATTCCACTAATGGCTTCTCCTATCTTCCCTACCGATTCCACGGCACGGCGTACACCCTTGCCTGCAAAACGCGACTCGTCACCGTCGCGAAGCTCGTGTGCTTCGTGAACACCCGTCGACGCGCCAGACGGTACGGACGCAGATGCTACCGTACCGTCTGTTAAGGTTACCCTTGCCATAACCGTCGGGAATCCGCGCGAGTCAATGATCTCGTATCCTCTGACACCTTTGATCTTTCTCTCAGTCATATTTTTTCTCCTCTTGTTTTTTATTATATTGTCCGCAATTGGTGAAAAAATATTCAGATGAAATCATAACCACCGGTTCAACCGGTGGTTTTCTTGACACCAAAAAATGATGGTAGACACTGCTTTAGTGTCTACCATCATTATACCTTTTCGGATAATACGCGGAATTATTTGTTTAATCTTCAAGCGAAATAATATCAATATCCATCCCAACCGGCAAGACGCCTTGCAAAGAATACCAAGTCATAAGCCGTTACCTTGTCATCGGAATTAAAGTCGAAATTTTCAACACTTACATAGTCCTCATATCCATCAAATTCTGCCAAAAATCCAATGATAAGGTCAATTTCATCGACAGATCCGTCTTCATCGAGGTCGCCCAAATCAGGAAACGTTTCTATCTCAAATTCACGAAGCATCGGGTAGAGATAATCTCCGTCCTCTGCCATATACCATACCTCGTCAAAATCAAAGGCTACAAAGCTGTCGTCAGACTTCATCTCTGTCTGTGTAAGCGATGTTGCTGCGCCTTCTTTAGGATTTTTCGAGATTATAGGCGTATCAGACTCGATAACGTAATTTGAAACAAACTTGTCAGAATTCGCGTTGGCGGTTGCAACAAGACTGCCCGCATGTCCGCCTTTGACAACGGTGACCTCGCCTACGTTGTAGCAATTGGAATATTCATTCATCATTAGGCTTTCTGCACAAATTCCTCCGGATTTTGATGTGGAACCGCCGTCGGCATACACGTTACCCGCGTTATAGCAATCTATCAACTCAGAATATACCGTTGTTGAAATAAGACCGCCTGCAAATGCATCACTATATTCGCTTTTGGCAGTAATGTTCGCTGTGTTATATGTCCTCTCTATAGACTTTTGGCCGAACTCCGCGCTTATGCCCGCTGCATATGCAGCAGACTTAGCTTTAACGGATATACTACCTTTGTTAGCGCAAAGAGTTATATATGCACCATCTCCACTTGCAACAATTCCCGACGAACGTACAGTTGCCCCAATACCTATGGATTCCGCTGTAATTCTTGCCTTGTTTACGCAAGACGTGAAGGTTTTTTTACCTCCAACGCTTTCAACGTAAGCGCATATACCTGCCGTGTATATGTCGCCATCGCCACTTCCTTTTACCGAAATGCTTCCCTTTACCGTGATGTTTTCAAACGAGCAGTTTCCGGAAGCATAAGCGCAGATTCCCGAAATGTACATTTGATCAATGGTATATCCACTTATATCCACCAAAAGATTATCTACAACAACATTCTTGATAGTCGCGTCTTTGCAAACTCCAAACAAACCTATGTACTCGCTTTGTGTTTCAAAGGTAAGTCCGTAGATTCTCTTTGAGTTACCGTCAAACACCCCCGTAAACGGAGCCGTATCGGTACCGATGGGTGTGAATTCATCTCCCGTCAGGTAAATGTCTGCTACAAGCTTATAGCTGCCGTCCATCTCCATAGACATAAGCTCGGCGGCGCTTGAAATCTCCACGGGAGTATCCGCGTTTGCCGCAACTGCCATAATCACTGCAAGTGAAAGTACTAACAAAAATACCGCTGAAATCTTCTTCATTCCGAAAATCACCTTTCAAAATCCATTTTTAATATAATCTTGTCTCGTAGAAGGGGTCGGTATCAAACTCGTCGGGAATACAAAGGTAACGGTTATCACCGAGGCATCCGTCTTCAACAAGCTTTGATACTGTCTCGTTATTGTAAGAATACTTTGTAAGCGAACCGGTTGCGGTCTTGGTATCACTTCCAAAGAAGCCCATAGGCTGACCTCGTTTAAGAATAATCGTATTGTTCCTCCAATGGAAGCCCTTGCCGTTTTCAACAGTTGTTGCAACCGCCTTCCATAGATTCTTCTTTATGCGCCAGAAAATATTGTCTTCTATAAAGCAATTCTCGTATTTCGCTTTGGTTTCGCCCGCACCGTAAAAGCTGCAATATTCGTTTTTATAGTGATTATATCCACCAAATCCGTAGCCGGAACGTGTAACGAGATTATTATAAAGTCGGCAGTCCTTGAGAAGCGCAAAGGTGTGCTCGTCGTTTTCAACCTTCGTGGTGAGCCAAACCTCGAGGTCAGCATCCCAAAGCACGTTGTCGTGTATCGCGATGTTCTCCTCGACTATTCTCTTACCGGGCACCATACTGTTACCGCCGCACTGTACCGTCGGTCCGCAGTCAAAGCACTGATACATATAGCAGTTATATACCTCATAGCCGTCTGCCGCTCCGTATATTTCAACTGCGTTGCCGTATCTTGTTGCCCTTTCGTTTCTGATGTGTTGAACCGAACCACCGATCCATCCGATCTCACAATTGCGTACAATCAGGTTCTTACAGCTTCCCGCTCCAATACCGTGTGAGCCTGTGAACTTAACACACCAGTTATCTATAACAACATCTGAGCAAGCACGAACTGCATTACCGTATGTACATATCTCTATGGAATCAAATATATCTCCCGGATTACCGTTTGTGCTGTAAAGGTAAAGCGCCTTTTCCTCCCAGTTGTGGTAGAACTGAAGATTGTGCTTAAGGTCTCTCTGGTCAAGGAATTTTTGAGGCGGAAACTTCCATCTTTCAAGTCCGTTTGAAACTATAAAGTTATCTCCCGCTTGAATTGACATATCCTCTGTGAGAGATTTCATAACTCTCTGACCAAATGCTTCGCCATCATTGAAGACTATGTTTCCAACGTCCTGCTCGAAGGGCACTTCCCCGTCGAATTTGTACAGGTTATCGTATTCAGTCTTTATCCACTGTTCCGGGTTATCAGCTTCGATCGATGCAAGCACTCTCGGCTTTGCACCCTCTCCGTATGCGGAGTACGATACTCCCTGCTTGGTTACGAATTTCGTGTGAAACTCGTCGCCTCTGCGAAGAAGCACCACATCTCCCGTAGAGATTACATTTTTGCTCTGAAGCTCCATTACTCTTTTAAGAGTCTTTATCGGAGTCTCGGGTGTAAATCCGTCATTCTCGTCATTTCCGTCATTGGAAACGTAAAAGCATATACCATACTTTCCAAGAGTCCATTCGCTCTTTGTGTTCTTGATCTCTTCAATTCTCTTTGAGAAAAGCGCATCAAGCTCTGCGACATAAGCCGCGTTCGTTTGTTGAAGCTTAATATCCTTCATATTCAATTTTCCTCCGTTTTACCGCCGTGCGCGGAAATCAATAAGACTGCACCTCCGGTGTAAATATTCATAGAGATGCACATTAATTATATCATAGTTTGTCTATTATATTATATAAAATTATTATCATACACCCCCGAGTTTTTTTAGAAATATTACTGTAGTGCTATTTTTTGTTTTTATAAACTTTGCCGATTTCTTACTCGTTTATGCCTATTGCACATATAAACGTCCAACGCGTTGTGCATTTTCGCCAAAACAAAAAGCGAGTCCAAAAAACTCGCTTTTTGTTTTTTTACTTATTTCGTTTTGACAAAACCGTTTGTGCGACGGTTAAGTCATCGGGGGTCGTAATTTTGAGATTTTGACACCGTGTCGGGCAGAGCTTTACCTTAATTCCAAGTCTCTCTGCCAAAGCATTATCGTCGGTCGCTTCAAAGCCGTCACGCTTTGCGCTGTACGCAATAGCCGAATAAAGATCGTATTCAAAGACCTGCGGTGTTTCAGCAAGATACACACGGTTTCTGTCAACGGTTTTTTCAATAAATCCTTTGTCGTCCGCAATCTTTACCGTATCGGTTGCCGCCCTTGCCGCAGTTGCCGCCCTGTATTTATACGCCGACACAATTACGTCGCTTATTGCCTCGGGAGTTATAAGACACCTTGCCGCATCGTGAACGGCAACGTACTCACATTTATCATCAAGTGCCTCAAAGCCACGCAGTACAGACTCCTGTCTGGTTTCGCCTCCCGGCACAGCCGCAGTCATCTTGGTGATTCCGTACCTGAGCTTATAATCGTGGTAAAGGTTTTCCTCACCGGATCTGCAGACCACCACTATTTCGTTTATACGGGGACTATCTTCAAAAGCAAGCATGGTATGAACCACCACTTCCCTGTCAGATAGCTTCAGGTGTTGCTTGGGCACGTTCGCACCTACTCTTTCGCCGCGTCCGCCCGCGACTATTATCGCGCTTGTAAAATGCTTTCTATTTTCGGGTCTGCGAAGAAGATTAAGCACTCCGCGAAGCAGCATTTTTTTAAATTTTCCCATTATTCCTCTTCTTTGTCTTCGTCGTTTGAGGGATCTTAGCCCTCATCCGACTCAGTCACGTCTTCGGTTGTAGTTTCTTCGGTTGTTTCTTCGGACTCGGTTACTTCCTCACCCGTTATCTCAGAGGTTTCCTCCTCGATCGAGGCTTCCTCGCTTGTTTCTTCCTCATCCGTGCTCGCCTCTTCCGTTTTCTCCTCGGAAGACACATCATCAAAAGCAGAGTCCTCGTTCGAGATCGCTTCTCCGTCAGAGGTGATTTCTTCATCGGTATCGTCTGCGGAATCGGAGTCGTCGGTATCAGAGTCTGTCTCGTCCGAATCGGAGTCAGTTTCATCTGTACTCTCGGATTCAGTCCTCAGCCAATCGGGAAGCTCGTCGTCAGCGTCTTCCGTGTCGGTCTCGTCTGCCTCGGAGGTATCTGAATTACTCTCAACAGTATCGGTCTCACCCTCGGTTTCATCCGTAGTATCTTCGTTCTCGGGCTCGGGAGGATTTATGTAAGACTGATACCACGCAGGCTCTGCGGGAATTACAAGAGGTGCCATAGGATTAAATTCTACGCTTCCCTCGCTCGCCATATATTCCTCAAGGCAAAGCCCGCTGTTATATATGTCCTCTGCATACTCAAATCCGATAAACCTGAAATGCCACGGCTCGTAGTTAATACCCGTTTCAGCCGCCTTTGACGAGGGATATCTGAGAATAAAGCCGTATTTGTAGGAGTTTTCGCTGAGCCACTTATAAGCGGCGGTGTTTTCAAAGCCGTCATCGAGGTACATATAGCCGGGGGTTATAAAATCCACAGCAAGTCCCGTCTGATGCTCACTCGTGCCGGGTATGGCTATATAGCGCGACGTATACGTATAGGCGTTAGCGAAGGAATACTTTGCACTTGCGTACGCCTTTAACTGACTTTCAAAATTCGCGGTCTGCGCGGCGTGAGACCGGTAGGCAGAGCATACAAGAAGGGTGACTCCGTCTCTCTCTGCATCGTTTATCATACACTCCGCAAAGTCTGCGATCCTTGAGTCAAAGTAGTAGTATCTTCCGTTTGACCACACTCCCTCAAGGCTCAGATTCTTTTCGTAATCTGCGGGAATATAGTTTGTTCTGTTGACAATAAAATATGCCCATGAGGTGTCACCTATCTCGAGATCTGATAGCGTGAGCTTATGCTCTGTCCCCTCACGCGTTTCAGCCTCCTCGGGAATATCGTCCTCGCCGACAACTATTTCGACCTCGGGAGTAGAGGTTGCTTCCTCGGTGACAGGGACGGTAGTTTCCGTCTCGGACGTTATCTCTTCTTCCGAGTCCCTGTTGGCAAGATATGCAAAGCACATAATAAGAGCTGCACAAAGTATAAGTACACCTGCAACCGTACAAATGATCTTTATATTTTTTTCGTTCAAAAATCGCATAAATTTACTCCGTAATATCGCATATATTTACAGTATACCACCGTGCGCGCTTTTATGCAACATTATTCGGTAAAATAAATCAAAAAAAGCGCTATCCCGAGTGTCTGCGAAATTAGCGGTAAAATCGAATAGCCTTCCCCAGTGGGGGAAGGTGGCACGCG
>JAZSOD010000093.1:0-60904 GCA_045536775.1 Eubacteriales bacterium
ATGGAAAAGGAAATCGAAGAACTCAAAGAAATGGCTGAGAGCGAAGAAGACAAAGAACTTCGCGAACTTGCTTCTATGGAACTAGACGAAAAGCAAGTTGAGCGTGAAAATATTGAAAACGAACTCAAAATTTTGCTTCTACCCGTCGATCCAAACGACGACAAGAACGTTATCGTGGAAATTCGTGCGGGCGCTAACAGTGACGAAGCGGCTTTGTTTGGCGCGGAACTTATGCGTATGTACAAAATGTACGCTGAAAAGAACCGTTGGAAGATAGAAGATATCGATATAAACGAAACCGAACTTGGCGGAATCAAGGAAGCGGTTTTCTCGCTCACGGGCGACAGTTTGTTTTCGGTGCTTAAATTTGAAAGCGGAGTACACAGAGTGCAGAGAGTGCCCGAAACCGAATCCTCGGGCAGAATACACACCTCGACCGCAACCGTTGCGGTGCTACCCGAGGCAGAGGACGTAGAGGTTGAGATAAATCAGACCGACCTTGAGATCGAAACCTGCAAGTCAAGCGGCGCGGGCGGTCAGCACGTCAACAAGACCGAGTCGGCAATAAGAATCATTCACAAGCCGACGGGAATCATAGTTGAATGTCAGGACGAAAGAAGTCAGCACAAAAATCGGGAAAAGGCAATGAAAATCCTCAGGACCAAGCTTTACGATATGAAGCTGCGCGAAAGAAACGAAAAGATCGCGGGCGAGCGTAAGAGTCAGGTCGGAACGGGCGACAGAAGCGAGAGAATAAGGACCTATAACTTCCCGCAGGGAAGGGTCACGGATCACAGAATAGGGCTCACGCTTCATTCCATCGAAAACTTTATAAACGGCGATATAGACGATATGATAACCGCACTTATAAACGCGGATACGGCTGAAAAACTGAAAGGAAGCGGCAATTGAAAACCGAAATAGCAGTACTGTGCGGAACGCCCGAGGTCGATGACAAAATACTCAGGCGTGGTGCAGAAATAATAAGAACGGGAGGACTCGTGGCGTTTCCCACCGAAACCGTATACGGACTCGGTGCAAACGCGCTCGACTCAGATGCCGCGGCGAAAATATACGCCGCTAAGGGCAGACCGAGCGATAACCCTCTCATAATACACGTAAGCAGACCCGAGGAAGCGGAGCTTTACGCATACGTTCCCGAGGAATATAAGCTCCTCGCGGAAAAATTCCTTCCCGGACCGCTGACCGTCATAATGCCAAAGCGCGACAGTATCCCAAGCACCGTCACGGGAGGACTTGACAGCGTTGCGGTGAGAATTCCGTCAAACGCGGCGGCAAGAAGACTCATCGAGTTATCGGGCGTGCCGATAGCGGCACCCAGCGCAAACCTCTCTGGTAAGCCGAGTCCGACCTTGGCGAGTCACGTCATCGAGGATATGGACGGCAGAGTCGATATGATAATCGACGGGGGAGAGTGCAACATCGGACTCGAATCCACTATAATAAAGCTTGCAGGCGACGGCAGAGCAGAGCTTTTACGTCCGGGAGGCATCACCAAGGAGCAGCTTGAGGAGGTCTTTGCTGAGGTCAAGCTTGACAAGGCGGTCACCGAAAAGCTCGGTGACGGTGAAAAGCCGCTTGCACCCGGTATGAAATACCGTCACTACGCACCCACGGCAAGCCTTACTCTCGTTTCGGGTGAATCGGGACTTTTTGAAAGGGTAATAGGTGAAAAAGCAAAGGTCGCAGGGCTTGGAGTCATAGCCTTCGACGAGGATGTTGACACGCTTGTTAAGCTTGGCATAAGGCGAGAAAATATACTGTCTCTGGGCGCAAAGAGCGACGTGAACGTTCACGCGGCAAGATTATTTTCACTTCTCAGAGAATGTGATACGCGCAAGTTTGAAAAAATATACGCGAGACTTCCCGAGCGTGACGGACTCTCGCTTGCGGTCTATAACCGCATAATCAAGGCGGCGGGATACGACGTTATCCGCGGCGAAAAAGAAGAATAAATTTAAGGGGAAACATAAATGGCGAAGAGAAAAGCAACAGGTAAGGAGCATATCGCAAGCGGCAAGACGGCAGAGGTTACGAATCAGCTCATAACCGATACCATAGTCACGAACTTTATGCCGTACGCTATGTACGTTATCCGTGACCGCGCGATTCCCGAAATAGATGGCTTCAAGCCCTCTCACAGAAAGCTCCTCTATACAATGTATAAAATGGGACTCTTGACGGGCAGCCGTACCAAGAGTACCAACGTCGTGGGTACTACTATGAAGTTAAACCCACACGGCGACGCGTCAATATACGAGACCCTCGTGCGTCTGACAAGAGGAAACGAGACCCTGCTTCACCCGTTTGTCGACTCAAAGGGAAGCTTCGGTAAGCAGTACAGTCGCGATATGGCGTACGCCGCATCGCGTTATACCGAGGTAAAGCTCGATTCATTTGCGGCAGAGCTTTTCCGCGGCATCGACAAGGATGCGGTGGATATGATAGACAACTACGATTCGACTATGCTCGAGCCCACCCTTCTGCCGACCTCGTTCCCGAACATCCTCGTGTCTCCTAACCTCGGAATCGCGGTAGGTCTGACGAGTAATATCTGCTCCTTCAATCTCGGTGAGATATGTGACGGAGCTATACAGCTTCTTAAAAACCCCAAAACGGGCGTTGATAAGATGATGGAGATAATAAAGGCTCCCGACTTTTCGGGCGGCGCGTATCTCATCTACGACGCCGAGGTAATGAGAAGCATTTTTGAAACGGGACGCGGTTCCGTCAAGCTTCGCGCGAGATACTCCTACGATAAGAGCGAAAACTGTATTGATATAACGCAGATACCCTACTCGACCTCTATCGAGCAGATAATGAACGGCATGGCAGACCTCGTCAAGACCGGAAAGATAAAGGAGATAACCGATTTCCGTGACGAGATAGACTTAAACGGCTTTAAGCTTACCATAGATTTAAGACGAGGCGTTGACCCCGATAAGCTTATGGCGAAGCTTTTCAAGATGACCTCACTTGAGGATAGCTTCTCCTGTAACTTCAACGTGCTGATAGGCGGCACACCCAGACAGTGCGGAGTCGTTGAGATACTCAAGGAATGGATAAGCTTCAGAAGCGAGTGCGTAAAGCGTGAGCTTACCTTCGAGCTTAATAAAAAGCGCGATAAGCTCCATTTGCTTCTTGGTCTCGGACAGATACTTCTTGATATAGACAAGGCAATAAAGATAATACGCGAGACAGAAAACGACAGCGACGTTATCCCCAATCTCTGCAAGGGCTTCAACATCGACGAAATGCAGGCAGAGTATATTGCCGATATCAGACTCCGCAACTTAAACCGCGAATATATCATAAACAGAATCAAGGAAATCGAAAATCTCCAGAAGGAGATAGCAGAGCTCAAGGAAATAATCGGCGACGAAATAAAGCTTCGCTCGTATATTTCCGATCAGCTCAAGGAAATAAAGAAAAAGTACGCGATTCCGCGTAAGACTCAGATCATTTACGAAGACGATATAGTCAAGTACGATGAAGCCGACGAGGTGGAAAACTATCCCGTCAACGTAGTTATGTCGCGCGGCGGATACTTTAAGAAGATAACCTATCGTTCTCTTCAGGGTAACGATGAGCACACCTTTAAGGATGACGATGAGCTTCTCGTCTCTTACGATACCGAGAACATCGCAGAGGTGTTGTTCTTCTCGGACAAAGCTCAGGTGTATAAAGCCAAGATTGCCGACTTCGACACCACCAAGGCGTCGGCTCTCGGTGACTACGTACCCGCAAAGCTCGGCTTTGAGCAGGACGAGCACGCGATAGGTATGGCGGTTATAAAGAATTATACCGAGGGCGATATGATAGCCTTCGTGTTTGAAAACGGCAAGGGCGTCAGAATACCCGTGACCGCATACGAAACCAAGGCTAACAGACGTAAGCTCACAAACGCTTATTCGGACGCATCTCCCATTGTTGCGGTGTTCCATATAAAGCCCAAGGAGGACCCCGAAATACTTATCGTTACAAGCGATAAAAAGGGTGCCCTTATCAAGTCCTCGCTCATTCCCGAAAAGAGCACGAGAAGCGCATCGGGCGTAACTCTTGTAAGTCTTAAAAAGGACAAGAAGATAGTCGGTGCGTATACCGATTATCAGAAGAAATACCCCAAGGGCGCGACGGCAAAGAAAATTAAAATACCGGCAACCCCCTCGGCTATATAATTATGAAAAAAATAAAAATACCCGAGTACGTCAGCCTGCTTCTCGATAAGCTTGAGAAAAGCGGCTTTGAGGCGTACGTTGTGGGCGGCGCAGTCAGGAGCACACTTCTCGGGGAGACCCCCCACGATTACGACGTTACCACCTCGGCAACGCCCGACGAAATGAAGGCTGTATTTGCAAGCTTCAAGGTGATCGAAACGGGACTTAAGCACGGAACTTTGACGGTTTTGTCAGAGCATACCCCCGTGGAAATAACTACGTACAGAGTGGACGGCGAATACAGTGACGGCAGACGTCCGGACGGAGTAAGCTTTACGAGAAGCCTTGATAATGACCTTTCCCGACGCGACTTTACCGTCAACGCAATGGCTTACAGCGACAAAAGAGGACTCGTTGACCTCTTTGGAGGCAGGGAAGACCTCAAAAACGGCATTATCAGAACGGTCGGAGACCCCGAAAGGCGTTTTTCGGAGGACCACCTCCGTGTGCTGCGCGCATTAAGATTTGCCGCAAGACTCGGCTTTACGGTGCATCCCGATACGAGTGCCGCGATGAGAGTCGTAGCCCCCAAAATGAACACCCTCGCACGCGAAAGGGTCTATGCTGAAATAAAGGGTATAGTCTGCGGCAGATACGCCGCACGCATATTAAACGAGTACGCCGACGTGATCTCTCACGTGCTTGACGGCTTTGGCGGTACGAAGCTTCTCGAGAGCTGCGAAAGTACCGACCACGCCGTAAGACTCGCGCTTATTTCGGACGGCTTTGAGTCGGCAGAGCGGGCGATCGCGGCGATTCGCTCCTTGAAGCCCGATAATAAGACCTTATCTGTCGCAAAGCGGCTGACAGAGCTGCTTTTCACGCCGGACAAGCTCGCAGGCGATAACGTCATAAAATACGCCATCGAAAACGGCGCGGAGTTTACTCTGCTTGCCGCCGATACCCTGTGCGCGAAAAATGTCGAGATCGGCAGGTGTGCCCGTGAGTTTATAGAAAACAGACTCTCTGATGGCGGATGCTTTGAAATAAAAAGCCTCGCGGTCGACGGTGTAGATATAACGGAGCTTGGCGCGTGCGGTCAGCTTGTCGGCAAGGTGTTGGAGAGGCTTCTTTTCCTTACTGCCAGCGGATTTATAAAGAACGAAAAGAGAATACTTCTTGAAAAGGCGGAAGAAATTCTCAGCGAAATTCACGAATAAATCACAAAAAATCTATTGTCAAATTATCTCGTATATGTTACAATTTAATCTGACAAATGAGAAAAATCTCGAAATCAGGGAGAATATATATGAAAAAAAGACTCGGCGCGATCGCGCTTGCATTTGCTATGATACTTGTCATCGGGGCTTATGCCGTATACGGTGACAGCGACATAACGAGCGACCCGCTTGTATCCTTAAGCTACATAAACGAGGTACTCTGGCCCGAAATTGAGGATATGATAGAGAGAGCGATCTCGGGTGAAGATTTTGAAAGAACAGAGTCCGATACAGAAGAAATCGACACCGAGGAGGATACCGAGGAAACAGAAACTGAGACCGAAAGCGAGAGTGAGACTGTCGAGGAGCCTACGGAAGAGGTCAAGAGCTTCGAGTACGAGGTGCTTCACCTTAAGGAAAACACCCTTCTTCTGTCCGAAACACCCTGCGAGATAATACTTCGCTCCGGACACGCTTCGGCGTATCTTGCAGGCAACGATAACGGACTTGCTGACCTTACCGACGGCGGCGAGCTGCTTGAGGGCGCTCCCCTTGCTTCAAACCATCTGCTGATGATACCGAGAGGTGACGGACGCGGAGTTAGAATAACCTCTTCGGAGGCATACATTATGGTGAGAGGAGGATACAGAATTGTCGAAGAACAGTAAGGGCGGCAAGGGTATGCAGAGAATACTCGTATGGGTGCTCGTGGCACTGATGGTGCTGGGTATGGTGATACCCTCTCTTATATCAGTGTTCACGCTCAAGGCAAGCGCCGCTTATGATATAAACTATACGGACGAATTAGTCGTCCGTATTGGTTTATTATACGGAAACAGCGTTGTTTCCGCGTTTCAGACAAGATCTCCGTACGGCTTCAAGGTGCTTGCCGTTGACAAGGAGACTGACGAGGCGACCGAGCTGTACACCCTCTCGGCAACGACCGTTGAATCGGTCGTGGAGGAAAACCTTGTCATTGTAAACAGAGACTATAAGATAGCGACGGATAAATATGACATTGGCGCGTACCGTGCTATGCTTGATGCGGCGATGTCGCTTGAGGACTTGTATAAGGCTATGCATACCGCTATAAAGGGCGGTATCGAGGCACCGATAATCCCATCGTATTCGGACGGTGCGTACAGACTCCTTATCGGTAATTTCGGAAGTGCCGGTGAGGCAGAGGCGTATATAGACGAGATAAGCGGCGCATTTGAGGGCTTTGAACTTGACGGGGAGTCTTATGAAGACATAATCGTTTACGAGCCCTCGGATACGGCAATTATGCTTATCGACTACGATACCGACGAGGTGGTGTTCGAGTTTGACGGTCTTGACTCAGAGGAGATAGCGCTTGCGGCGCTTGACTCACCCGAGGGAGATAGGGCTTACCTCCAGACCCCCGCAAACAAGCTCTATGACGGACTTTTTATCTTTACCAGATACAAAAACGGGGTTCAGCTTGTAAACCTCATTGGCTTCGAGGACTACACAAAGGGGGTAATTCCTTACGAGATAGGTAACGCGTGGCCGCTTGAAACACAGAAGGCGTTTGCAACGGTAGTCAGAAGCTACGCAATAAATCAGATACATAAGCACGAAGCATCTTACGGCTTTAACCTGTGCAATACCGTGTGCTGTCAGAGCTACGGAGGAGTCAGACTTGTTAACGATAGGGTAATCGAAGCGGTAGAATCAACAAGAGGACAGGTGCTAAAGGATTATTGGGGCAATATTGTCGCGGCATATTACAGCGCAGTGGCAGGCGGAATGATGGTAAGCTCCAAGGACGTTTGGGGAGGAACGGTGTCCTATCTTAAGTCCTTTCCGACTCCGTGGGAGGATTACAGCGGACACATAAACGGTATCTGGACTGTCAGCGTGTCGCCCACAGAGCTGAGGGATAACCTTGTTGCAAAGGGATACACCGAAATAAAGGGACCCATCAAGACTATCGAAACCGAATGTGCCGAAAATTCCGATTACGTTGTAAAGATAACGTTTACCGATAACAAGGGAAACTCGGTCACCATAAATAAAGCGGATGCGATCAGAACGAAATTCCCCGAATACTTAAAAAGCGCGAACTTCAAGGTCGGACGAGGAAAGCTTACCGTGAACGATCCCGCGTTTGACAGCGAGAGCGCGAAGACACTTTTCTCGAGAATAGACGGGAATAAGATATCCTACGTCAAGTGGACACAGCCGCTGAAGGTACTGACCGCGGCAGGCGAGGGATATGCGTGGGCAGGTGTCGACACACCCGTTATCACGGGAAAGAATAAGATCGAGTACGTTGACAGAAGCGTGACACTCGAGGCGGATGACGAGGACGATTTTCTCATTGTCGGACGCGGTTGGGGACACGGTGTGGGCTTTTCTCAGGTCGGTGCGTATAACCTCGGTCAGCAGGGCTTCGACTCCGAGTTCATACTTATGGCGTATTTTCCCGAGACGTACGTAGACGTCTACGATATTGACAAATTAAGGAACAGCGAAAAAGACTGAGGATAATGCTGACAGTAAGCTTCGGCGTATATGGCGCAGAACGCAGTCAAGGATTAGAGAGTGAAATACTTTATAAAAATCAGAAAAAACACGGCGTCAGCCATTGGCTGACGCCGTGTTTTTTGATTACCAATTATCGCTTTCGTCCTCGGGAATAACACGCTTTAGCGCTTCTATCGCGCACTCGATCATGTCGTCGTCGGGCTCAAGCACCGAGATATGCTGAAGCCATACACCGGGCTTTGAGATTATACGCGTTAAAAGGTTATCGTGTCTGCCTGCAAGTCTGATAAGCTCGTAACCGAGTCCCATAATGAGAGGAAGCATGCAGAGCTTTATCGCGGTTCTGAGAAGAGCGGGGATACCTGCGGGGATAAGCATCGAAATAAATATTCCCACAATAAGCATAAGTATCATAAACGAGGTTCCGCATCTCGGATGGAAGCGTCCCATTTTCTTTATATTCTCAACAGTCAACTCAAGACCTGCCTCATAGCAGAAAATACTCTTGTGCTCGGCACCGTGATACATAAACGTGCGTCTGATGTCCTTCATCAGTGACATAGATGCCATATATACAACAAAGATTATGATTCTGAGAATACCCTCTGTCAGACTTCTTATAAATCTTGTGTTTGCAGCGGGCGCAAGGTAAGCGATGCCGTCGAAGATCTTAACGGGCAAATAAAGGAAGAGCAAGAGCGCCAGAGCAACTCCGAGTACCGAGGCAACCACCATCAGTACGTTCATAAGCGCCGAGCTTTTCTTTTCCTCAGCCTTTACAACTCGCTTCTTGTCGGTCTTTTCTTCGGGCGTCTCGACTATATCGTCGGCATTTTCAACCGCGCTTGCATCAGAGCCCTTTGCCTCTTCATTTATTTCATCCTCAAGACCGCTCATCTCGGCAGAGTCCATAAGACACTTGTAGCCTATTTTCATAGAAGTGATAAAGGAGTAAACTCCTCTGATAACAGGGAGCTTGAAAAATTTAGGAACACTTGCGCTTCCCGTTTCCCACTCCTTTATACGTATTTCACCGCTTGTGTGGCGAACCGCCATAGCAGTTTTCTGTGGACCGCGCATCATTATGCCCTCAATAAGCGCCTGACCGCCGATCGAGGTCTTTTTGCACGGTGTGCATTTATTTTTATCCAAAACCGTAGTCCTTTCAATAGATGATTACATTTTAGTTTAGCACAAATGCCCACGCTTTTCAAGGCTTTGTCCCAACTTTGAAAATTTATTTACATTTACGAATAGACTCGGTTTTTGTTGACAATGGGCGTACGGTCTGTTATAATCATCTGGTATAAAGTTTTATGGAGGCAGGTATGAGTACGAGAAAAGCCGTAATTATGATGTCGCTGTGCTCGGTAATGTGGAGTATAGCGGGCGTTATCTTCAAATATATTGACTGTAACCCATTCGTTATTGCGGGAATAAGAAGCTTCATTGCATCAATGACGGTGCTTGTTTATATGATAATAACAAAGCAGCGCTTTATGATAACCAGAAGAACGGTCCTTAACGCAGTTTTTCTCGCGGCGGTGTTTTTCTGCTTCGTTGGCTCAAACAAGCTTACGAGCGCCGCAAATGCGATAGTTTTGCAGTACACGGCACCCGTGTTCGTGCTTCTTTACCAGCTCGTTTTCAAGAGAATGAAGCCTCATATTCACGATATTATATGCGTTGTACTGACCTTTTTCGGAATTGCGCTGTTTTTCGGAGACAGTATAGGAGAGGGCAGACTTATCGGAGATATAGTCGCTATTGCCTCGGGCTTTTTCTTCGGAGGAATGATGATAGCGATAGGCGAGTCTGACCCGTGTGAGAGTATAAACGGAGTATTCCAAGGACAGCTCCTCACCGCGCTTATCGGAATCCCCTTCGTATTCTTTACCGAAAACACCTTCACACCAACAACAGTCGGCTTGTTTCTCGTGCTCGGCATACTCCAGCTCGGTATTCCGTACACCGTGGTAGCAATAGCGGGGCCTCATTGTCCGCCTCTTGCAAGCTCACTCGTAACGGTTTTCGAGCCGCTTCTGAATCCTGTGTGGGTGGCACTTATATACCACGAGGTTCCGGGAGTGTGGGCGCTTGTGGGCGGAGTGATAGTTATTGCAAACGTACTCACTTGGTGCATTATGAGGGACAAGAGAGAAGAAAAGCAGAAAATGAAACAGCAGGCGTGAGCCTGCTGTTCTTTGTTATGACATTTTGAGAGCATCGGAGAACTCGTTAAGTCCGATGAGAACATTGTTCGGGTCAAGTCCCGAGGTGATTTCCCATACGCCGCTCCTGTTCTCGGCAACCTCCACCACAAATACCGTGGAAGCGGTTTTGTTGTCGGCTCTTGACAAGAGCTCTGCAAGTATCTCTCCCGACTTCTTGTAAAGGAAAGTATTGAAGTCCTCAAGGCTCGTGTCCTCGGGAATGTTCGCAAGAGCCATTATGGTCTCGTCTGCCCACTCTGACATAAGAAGCGAGAAATCTGTGTTCGATACTTTAACCTTTACCTTGCCTGTCCTGTTGTTACTGTTTGGATTGTCTATCGTTGACGATACTATTTCATAGTCAAGGTTTTTGTAGAGAAGAGTGAGGTCAAAGGAATTGAACATTGCAAACTCCTCGGAGTCCTCCTTGTACGAACTAAGAAGAAAATCCTTAAGCTCGTCTGCATCGGAGGTCTTTAGGTTTTCAAGTAAATCTGTAACGGCGCTTGCGGGTGCATCGTCCTTTTTGCCGCAGCCCGTAACGAGTGAGAGCACGGTGATGAGTGTAAGTATGAGTACTAAAGTCTTTTTCATTGAATTGATCCTTTCGGGTAAAAATAAGCTTCAATGCAATTATACCTTTTTTTCTCACCCTTGTCAACCGAAAAAGCAAATTTCAGGCGGATGTTTTTGTCCCCTCGAAAGCATTATTAAACTCAGCGACCGCCGCCTCGATAAGCATCTTTATCTCAAGCTCTGTAATGGTAATACCCTTGAGCGCGAGCATTTCACTTGCCGACTCTACGACCTCATTGTACTTGTCCTCGCCGTGAAGGTCCTTGTAGAGCTGCTCGACCGCCTTTACACAGGTGGAGACAACGTCCTTCTTCGTCTTGTCGTTTATGTACTTAGTATAAAGCGACTTGATCCACAGACCGATATAGCCTGCAAACGCAGTCAGAAGCGTGTAAATAATAGTAGTGCCGTATTCGTTTATAAACTCGATAAACATATTTTTTCTCCTTTTATGAAATCGTTTTAACAAGGCGCGCTTGGCGGTAGTGGGCCCCGAGCAGAGCGCCGCGGTCAGGGCACCCCGACAGGCAATACGCGCGTGAAGCAGAGTGATAATTATAATCTCAACCCATACCCTATAGTCTAATAACATTCAGTGAGTGGACTAATAACATCTACGTTGCGCAAAGACTAAGTCTTTGCGCTTCTTAAAGCTTTTTGCCGAGGCTTTTTCTCGAAAAAGCCGGAAAATCAATCTCTCATAGCTTCGCCAAGCTTGCGCCACAGATCGTCTGCAAATTTGTATTCGTCAAGATAACTTACCGTGTGAGGAAGAAAGCCGCAGCGCCTGATAACGCCAGCACGGTCGGTCTTGCCTTCACGTTTGCGTATTGCCACCGAGAGCTTGCGCCAGAGGTCTGCCGCCCACGCATACTTGTTCAGATATGCCCGCGTCCCCTGCGTAAAGCCGCAGATGTTACAAACGTCGTCGGAATAGTACTCCTTCTCGCTTATCTCGCAGATAGCGTTCGGGAGATTCAAGTACGCTGCCGCGTCGGACGAGTTCATATTTCTCGGACGCACCTCGAAATGTAAGTGCTTGCCCGTAGAGAAGCCCGTGCTTCCCATAATGCCAATAACGTCGCCCGCCTTGACGCGCTGACCTGCCGACACCTTGCGCTCGGCAAGGTGACAGTAGTAGATAGTGTTGCCGTCAAGACCCGTCACAGCAACATAGTTGCCCCACTGCCAGGTCGGATTTGATTTATCGGTCACCATCTGAGACCAAAGCACGTACCCGTCCGAAACGCTTACCACCTCGTCGGAGTGCTTGCCAACGAGATCAAGACCCGGATGAAATTCGGACTTACCGAACAGCACGCGGTAACCGTACCTTGACGTAATATGTATATTGCCACATTTAATTGGAAGTATCACTTTTCTCTCTCCCTTCCGTCGTGAAACGATTCGAGCACCGTAACGCGATGCTCAAGCCTGTCTAACTGCTCTCCGTGTGCCTTTATGCGCTCTTTACTTGCCTTCATATTATCATTTAACCCGTCTATTGAGCAGTTGAGCTTAGTAATGCTCGTGTTAAGCTTGATTATGGGTGTAGCAACTGTAATACCGAATCCAACAAGCGCAACAATGCCGAGGAAAATTTCCCATGTCACGCCCTCACCTCCTTAACTCAGCGTAACGCCGTATTTGGCGAGTATGGAGACCACCTTGTCGGTGACTATCTTCTTAAACTGACCGGGTGGGAGCTTTGCAAGCTCGGAAATAAGTATTTCCATATCGGTAGCCTTTTCGGCTTTTTCTTTTACCGCCTTGTTGAAAGCTATGACTCTGTTTCGGAGTTCATTGTTCTTCATCACTCAGTCACTCCCTCTAAAATCATGTCAAGAGCTTCGCCGAGCTCGTCCACTTCGCCCTCAAGAGCCGTGATGCGCTCGTCTGCAGTAGGTGTCGGCTCAAGAATTTCGGGAGCTTTTGCCTCTACCCATTCACCGTGTATCTTACCGTCACGCTCAACGTATTTCTTTTCGTAATACTTGTCCGTGTCGGGATAGTCTGTTTCGACAATTTCAAGATACCCCTCGGCTTTGTACTGTTCGGGGCGAGGATTGTATAACTTGTAACCGCCCAATACCATCGGATTTGGAGCAATTACAAATTTTCCGTCAATAATTTTTCCGTACATGATCTTTTCCTTTCTACGATATAAGTGTTATTGAAACGTTGTTATATTCTACAATGTTTGATCCATCTTCAGGGAGGTTTTGAAAACTGATAACTATCCACGCAGTGTTTTCTCCCGTTGTAAAAACTCGGGCCTTTAAGTCTTCGTTTATCTTGCCGCCGGTTATGAACCTTAACAGGTTACCGACCGTATCAAATTCGGTAATAAAAACGGTTGACTTGGTCTTTTCCATAAGTCCGTCAAAACCTACTGCATAAGAAGTATCAGGTGATGATTTCAAATCAAAGCCAACACCATAAGAGCATTGATTCTCTATAGTGGAAAATGAAAACCCGTTTTTATTTTTTTCAAAGCTTAATACATTATTTGGATTATACCAATTGGAATAAGCATAGCCAAGTATAATCCCCTTGCCTGTAAAGCTTCTCTTTGAGGTGTTTGACTGTGCCCCAAAGTTAACAACCTCTCTGTTCCCGATGTTAAGTAGATTGGTATTAGCGTTTTTATCCTGAGCGAGTAATATGCTGAAAAACTGTTTGTTCACGCGCCCAGCTCCTTTGCTACCCATACGCCAAGTATCTTATCGTTGAACGGAATAAATGACATGTAATACGTGTATCCGGCGTTAAAGCTGGGCTCGGCTACTGCCCATTCAACACTTGCAGGGATGCTCACGCTTATATTTTCACCGGCGGTAAAGCAGACCGACCAGACCTCCGAGAGCTCGCTGTCACCTTTAGCAAACTCGGTAATAGCAAGACTTGAAACCGGGGATGAAAATCTGTACTCGGTGTTGCTTGAAAGGGTTAATTCTGCTTCGGAGGAATCCGAGACAATAACCGCACAGGCAGAGTCTTTTATTTTGCTTCTTAAAAGAGCATATAATTTCAAATCCATTTTGTTTCCTTTCTTCTGTATAAACAGATCAGTTGTAGTTTTCGTGGGTAACGAACTCACGAGAAAGTGAAAGCAGGTCAAACTTACCCGAATGAGAAATTATTTTAACCTGCATATAATTTGCTCGCACGGGAACAAGAGGTATCTCGCTTACGCATACACCGTCTTTGTTTCGTATACACCCTGCGAAAATATATGGCTTGCCGTCAAATGAAACGTAAACGTCTGTGACGGTCTGCGGCTCGGTGCAGGTACCTATAATAAGCCTTGAAAACGTCTTTTTCTGGTGCGTGTTCTCATAAAACGGCGCAAATATTATCTGAGTGTTTCCCGGATAGTGAGCGGTATCCCACGAAACGCTTTCGTTTTCGGTCACTATTCTGAATATTGCAACGTCTGAATAGTACTTACCCAGGGCAAAAAGTGACGAGCCGCAGCGGGCGAAGGAATATATACCACCGTTTACAGCAGACCAAAGCTTCGTGCTCGTATCGTAAACATACGTGTTTTTGCTATCGGAAATATAGTATCTCGTTCCGTCGCTTCCGCCCACCGTGTTTCTACATTCAAGACCGATATCGGAATTTATTCTGATGGGTGTCGTACCCTTGTAGCACATAATTCCGCAGTTTGATACGTAATAAAGCGAGTCTGCAACGAGAGCAATGCTGTCCGTATTTTCGGGTGACACGGATGCGGCAGGAGTGATACTTAGCTTATAACCGTCATATACCTTGAGCACCTTGATGATTGAGCTTTCGGTGAAAAACACGGGCACTCCTCCGAAATCGGCGCAGGCAATGATATTCTCTGCGATACCCGTGTCAATAGTAATCGTTCTATCGGAGAGCCCCTCTATCTTTGACCACACGCACGGATCGTTTTCGGCACAAGCATAAATGGTTTTTCCGTAAGCACCCCAAAGACGGTTACCCACCCTCGTTACACAGGTAAGCGTTGGAATAAAGCGCTTTATCATCATAACTTCTGATTGCTGATAACCGTTAAGGGTTACGCCTGATGTATTTTTTACCGTAATATAGTTATTTCCGATACCGGTAACAACAGTACCCTCGGATAATCCCTTTGCAACGTCTTCCGGCATAGAGGAATTTATCGCAACGCCTGTAACCGTAACTACATCTCCGATCTTGAGCCCTTTAAAGTTTTGGGCATAGGCATTGGAACCTTTAAGAAATATGAACCTTATGTTTTCATCATTGTCAATACATTCCATTTTATATTGTGCGCTTGAGGTTTCTTTCCAATAGTATTCGGTATCAAGGTCGCCAAACTCCTCGAATTTAAGACGGTATCTTTTGAAAATATCGGGATATTCCAATTTTACCCACTCGCCGTTCGTGTAAATGAACATGGCTGCAAATCCAATGTCATAATAGATATCGCCCTCGTTTGCGACTTTGGGCTCATCGTCTGAAACAGCAATAATATCTACCACATTCTCAAAATGCTCGTTGGTCTCGCATTCATACAGTTTGTTATTGTATGGCCTGTAGACAATTGTGCTTTTGCGGTAATACTTTTTGTCGGGAAAGATAGCGACATAGTCGCCCAGAACACAATGCACCTTCTTGCCCTCGTCAAGCTTACCTTTGACGGTGTTGTCATACACGAAGCTTCCGTTTGCAGAATAGAAGAGCTTATTGTTGTATCCGATAGAGGCGTTCGGATCTCTGTCAAGCGTGCGTTCTATAAGGTAAGGACGCGCGCTTGAAATTACGGGATAGCTTTCCGTACTGACATTATAAGCTTCCGAAATATCCCCATCACATGCGGCGGGGGATGTATAGATGCCTTTGAAATCGCGCACCGTGTTAACGGTGCGCTTTTCTGTAAAATTACTTTTTGCTTTCATTGTACTTAGCCTCCTCGAGAGCCTCGAGCCTGAGGTCAAGCGCTTCAAGCTTGATTTTTATTTCAGTGTAAATCGAGTCGAGATCAACGGACTTGCCGTTATTTTTCTTTACCATATTCGGAAGCTCCTTTCATCAGACTTTTCGGGCTTTGTGATGGGTGAGTAGTCGGGCTTTGTCCCGGTGTCATCCTCGGGCATATTATCTGATTCGGTATTCTTTCGTACGAGCTCGGAGTAAGCGCTTTCAAATGCTGCTCTTGAGTTTTCGTATCTTCCGTATTCTCCGTTCAAGAGGTCTATAACCGAAAAAAGAAACAGCTCGTACACTGCAAAATTATTCTCATCAAGCGCAAGCTTGTTTTCATTATACACAGGCTTGGTATCGCCGAGAATATCCGTTCGTATCCTCATATCCAGCGATTTGAGATAATCGCCTAAGTAACTGCCGTAAGGATTCGGGCGGAGAGTGCTTACCTTGTCAAGAATATAAGAAGCTGTCATTAGATGCGGGACCAGCCTTCGGGGAATTTAACAAAAACCGAGGTTTTTGAAATGGCATCAGAGCCTGTGGGGGCATCCGTCGGCAGTAAAGATGCCTCGCTGTCCGAATCAAGAATATAGTGGCGGATAGAACCCGTTGCACCCTTTGAATTTTTTGTTTTTTCAAAGCTCGTTTCGATAATCATATAACCTTTCCTTTCTCGCCAAGAGAATCAGCAATAGCGCTCCATTTTGCCGTCACGCGAGAGAAAGCCTGCGTTTACCTTAGCGACGTTGTCTTCAGACTGAGCGATGACTTCGGCAAAGCGGCGCTTGATTTTAACGGGAACACCGCGCTTGACTCTGCACATATATCCGTTGATGCCGACTAAAACGTCGTCCTTGTACTTGTCGCCGTCCTTGAAAAGACGGATCTCAACGTATTCGCTTTCACGCTTGGTGATATCCTTGATTCTCGGTGCAGCCGTTTTCTTTTCGGAAACGCCGTCAAGCCTTGCGAGCTTTTCCTCGTATTCCTTTGCAAGTGCTTCAAGTCTTTTTGTAAGTGATTCCTTCTTGGTGGGGTTTTTAGATGTTGTTTGATTCATATTTATCCTCCGTTTAGCCGCATTAGCGGCAGAAATGTTGTTTGTGATTATGATTTATCTGCCGCCAAAGACGGCTTAACTGAGAAAGATAAGGTGGGGAGTCCACCTTATCCTATTGCGGCTTCGGTCAGACTCAGTTTGCGCCCGACTCGAACGTGGAGGCGGTTTCGATTCTTATCATAGCCTCCTGAGCGAGAACGCTTGCAGAAATCGCAGCCTTCCAACCAACCGTAGCTCTCTGGTTGATGGGGTCGCCGGTGCCGGCGCTGCCGAGCTGCTTAACGATGTGCTCGAGGCCGCCGCCGAGAATATCGATAACGCCGTAAGCGTTAGCGCCGATAACGAGAGTGCAGTAAACGTCGCGGCCGAGTCTGCCTGCGTTTGCAGCATAAGCGCGGTCGCCTGCGGTGTACGCAGCAGATGCGGGAGCTTCCTCAAGGAAGAGCTTGCCTTCGGCATTGTTCACACCGCATACCTTGACAGTTTCAACTGTAGACGCGGACTCGTCAAAGAGCTGAAGCTTTTTGCCGATAAGCTTTTCGGCATCGATGTCCGAAAGCGTGTTTGAAATGCTGAGAGCATACTTGCTGCCGTTACCTGCAGTAGCAGTACCCTCGGCAGACGCGGCAGAGTAGCCTGTTATGTCCAGATACTTTGCGCCCGTAGCTTCAACGAGAATATCGGCGGAAATAACCTTAGCCTCGCTGGATTCAACGAAGCGTACACCGCCGATCTTACCGATCTCACCGTTGTAAAGGTCAGCGGGATCGCAATAGGTCTTGGGCTTTTCCCATTCGGGATCGTTCATAAGGTCGTATGCAACGTCGGGGTGGATAATGGCAACGTATGAGCCGTTTATCTTTTCAACGTTCTTTGCCTTGAGTGCGCGAGCAGCGCGTCTTATACAGTCAACGGTGAGGTAGTGGTTGCCCGTTGCCTCGCCGCCAACAAGATCAAGACGGGAGTCAACAGAGCCCTCGCCGTACTGCACGTTTGTACCTGCGGATACGAGAACGTCTCTGATAACAGAGTCGATGGTTCTGCCCGCCTGAGAGCCGAGAAGCTTTGTCGCCTCAAGTACGTTGTTGTCGAGCGCGGTCATAAGGAGCATATCGGAAAGCTCGATATATGCACCGTACTGGTAAACGGTAGCGCGTATAGCGGACATTTCCATAGACGTTCCTGCGGGGGTGATACCCTCGGTAAGAGGCGAGGAAGCCTTGGGAAGAGCAGAGTAGCGTCTGAATTCGACTGTCTTTCCGCCGTTCTTCGGGATGGAACGCTTCTGACCGAACTGCGCGTGAATGAGTGCAGGCTCAGCGTTGTCTATAAGGTAATCGCTGTAATACACTCTGAGATCGTTTGTGAGAGCTCCGTCGTTTTCACCCGTGATGTTTTCGGTTGTAACTACGACAGGCTCGGAAAAAATAGTAAGAATGCTTGTGTTTTTCATAATAATCTCCATTCCGCCGCAAAAGCGGCAAATGTCAGCGTACGGGCGTCAAGAGAAGATAATGTCCTCGCCTGCCATGACCCTGCGCGCGATCTGCTCACGCTCGGATCTTGTCAGCCGCGACACGTCGCGGCGTACACAGAGGCCCGCGGCAGACGAGGACGCGGATTCGCGCGTCCTCGCGCCACGCGCACGGATATTATCGAGAGCCGCTTTTACGGCATCTCTCTTCGCCGACTCCATAAGCTCGTCAAAGTGTGCGGCATTGAACGCCGCGCTTACCGAGACTCCGCTTTCGTATATCTGTTTGAAGGTCTCATTCTCAAGCTCACTTTCGAGTGTGAAATCGGGGTGTGCGGCGAGGAACTCCTCGCTCGGTGCCATAACGCTGACTGTTTTCTTTTCAAGCTCTTCACGCAGAGACTTGATAGTAAGGTCGGCTCGCTCAAGCTCGGCCTTCATCTGACCTGCCTCCTTGATACGCAGACTGATAATTTTCTGAGTGTCTTCAGTAAAAAAGTCCTTGTTTGCCCTGATGAACTCGTCGTATATCTCTCTGCGTGTCCTTGAGGACTCGTCACGCTCCCCGGCGGCGGGAGATGTATCGCCCGTGACACCCGACTCGCGTGAGAGAGGAGTGTCTTCGGTTGTTGTCTGCGCGGCGACCGCAGACGTCTCTTTAACGCCCGAGGGTGTTTGCTCACTAAAGAGCAGAAGTGAAAAATTTTTCATAGGAATTCCTCTATCTCAAAGGCAAAAGCCCCTGATACAATGTTTATTTACGCTTATCGCGTATTGATGTTTACCGAGAGTCGCACGTGTGCAGGATACTCTGCGGCAATAAGACCGAGTGCCTTTTCGGCAAATCGGAAGGTATATTCTGCCCTTCGGCTGTGGCGTGTGCGTATAACGGCTTTGCCGCTTGAAATGTGGGTTTCGCTGTGTTTGTCGTCAAGCGAGGCACAAAGCCCCATTATTATGCTTGATACACCGGCGCAGACAATGTCCGAGCCGTACGGCGCATATCCTGCGTGACCGAGAGCCGAAAGGGTGAGAAGATTTTTGTGCTTTTCAATTTTAATATCTATCATAAGATTAACCCTTGTTCTTTGTCTTGAGCTTTATTGCAGAGCGTATTCCTTCAGCAAGCTTTTTGTCGGTATTCGGCGTTTTTGCATCGGGTACGGGCTGTTCTTCCCGCTTTTCGCTTTTTAACTCGCGTACCATTTCAATAATGCGGCCCTTTCCTTCAAGCTCAAGTGCATCGAGAACAATAAGAGCTTCGTTTTTCTTTTCGGGAGAGAACAAACCCATTTTGAAAAGCTCGCTCACGGTTTCATTCTGCGCATAGCGAGAAAACGCCGAGCTTTTGAGCGTACGTACTTCAACGTCGAATTCGGGGAGTCTGTATAAAAGTTCGTCACCGAGAGAGGTGGATTTTTCTTTTATATCCTTGCCCGAAAACTCTATGTATTCGTAACCCGTACGATTTGGCTTTGTGATTCTGAAGCAACGCTCCTCGTCATAGAACTGGCGAATAAGCTCGATAATAAGCTTGATGACCGACGAGAACGCGTCGAACGACGACGTGATAATGTCGCGCATGACCTTGCTTCCCGCCTCCTGAAGCGCCGCGATGGCAACTCCCGAGCTGATACTCTGGCTCGCGTACCCGTAGTTGTAGTTGTGGGTTGCCGAGATCTCCTTGATCTCGTTTATCTTGGAGTCGCGCACGGTTATCACGTTTTGATCGAGTGCGGGGAGTGTGATAGCCTTTACTCTTTCTTCTGTAAGGTCGCCGTCAACCTCAACCACGGGCTTGCTCCAGTCAAGAAAATCGCCGAGATTCATTCCCACGTTTTTCTTCATCATATATCTTGGCTTTGCCGACATGACCGCGTGCTCGAGAATGCTTCTGTCGAGTCTGTCAATATACTCCTGCGTGCCTCTCGTGACCGAGATAAGACCGTAACCGCAGGGGGTGCCGTTTTCGCGATAAAGAGTGTCGAGGACGAACGGGTAAAGACCGTGACCATAGAAGCCGCTGACTGCCGACGGATCATTCTCGGACGCATACAGAACAGTTTCTCCAACAAATTTAACGTAGTGGAGTATGACTCCGTGAGGTGTCTGCTTTTTGTAATACCAATCGACCACAAGACTTTTGTCGCTTGTGTCTATTGACGGATCAAAAACGTAGTCTGCGGCACAGGTAGAGACCGACGAGCCCGATTCCCTCGCCCAAGGGTAGAGAGAGTATAGAGTTTCGTTGTCTATAAGCGAGGTGTAAAAAACGTTCTGCGAATCCTGAATTGAGCAAACACCGGGCTCCCAGAAAAGATTTAATAAGTCGATGCGTTTGACGTCTATGTCACCGAGACCGTTCTGCGAGTCGGGATTCCAGAAAACGCCGTAGACGGCGGTGCCGTGCTTGAGCTTGTCATACTGAAGCTCGGAATATAGTCTGTTAAAGGACAGACGGTCGAGAATAACGGGAAGCACGGAATTTAATACCTCCGCGTATTCGACGTCGCTCTTTTCACGAGCAATACAAACGGGAGAGGGAATGCTTTCCATAATGTCTGCGTGCTTGTTTACAACAGTGGAGAATAACCATCCCGACGCGGGATAGGGCATATCCGAGCCCTTTGATACACCTGACGGACGGTGCCTTGAACACCAGAAATCCTCGTCTGAGAGAATTCTTTTTTCAAGTGAATATCTTGCTTTTCTGTAGCCTTCAAGTATGGCGGCGCCGCGCCTTACGGTATCGACGCCAACCGTGTCCAAAGACGGATTTTTGCTTTTCATTTTGCTTCCTTTCATAAATCAGAGAATAGTATTATAGTTATACCTGCCGCCGAAAGAACTTCCAAGCGGCGACAGTAATGGGGATGAGGACTCCTTTTTGATGGGACGGATTGGCTGAGTCATACACATATATCTTGTTTCGTCTGCAATGTGGTCCTCAAGCTCCGTGTTGATGTCCTCGGGCGAGACTGATGAATACTGAAGATAGGGTATAGTTCTGATGAAGTCGCGGCAATTTTTGAAAATATACATCATAGGGATACCGTTTTTGTCAAACGAGAGCCTGTAATGTACCTGCATCCAGCCGGCGATACGCTTGTTGTCACCCTTTTCAAAAAACACACCGTAGCGTTCGCCCACCTCAGCGATGGATATACCTCTCGACGCATCCCAGATGGACGGGTCTGCTACCCCGTAAATATGCTTACCCCGAAGCCAGATATGCTCTCTTTCGATACGTGTTATCTCCGCGAATATCTCGTCGGGAGTCCACTTGACTCCCACGTTAGGCTCACGCGGAACACATCCGTAAAGCTCGAGTATGCGGTATAGCCTGCCGTCATAGTCGCAAGCCCACCACGCGCACGAAAACGGCTTTGCGTATCCGAAGTCAAAGCTTCTGTGGATGGTCCACGATTCGGGAATATCAAACGGCTCGATAACGTGAGTAAATCGCCTGTCGAGATAATGCTCGGGATCGTCCTTGAACTCCTCGAATACCTGACCCTCGCATACGTTCCAATCACCTTCAAGATGTGCTCTGCGCTTTGCCGGAGGAAGAGCCTCAAGTAAGCGTATGTAGTCGGGATTTGCCTCCATAAGAGGCTTGTTGTCGTATATCCTTGCGGGTATGAACAGATAATCATCGGGATCTTCACCGTCCTCGAAGTCGCGGTCGATAAAGAGCCGCTTTATGTAGCTGTGGCCCACACCGCCGGGATTGCAGGTGTAGTATATACGGGTCTTGAAATCAAGCCTCGTGTTTCTTAGCGAGGTCGATATAAAGCGGATCCATTCCTCGCGGAAGTTTGTCGCTTCTTCAAACCCTATAACGTCGTATTCGGCGCCCTGATACTGCATAAGGTCGCCCTCGTTGTCGCAGTAGCCGAGCTCAAGACGAGAGCCGTTCGGAAAAATGAACGCGCGTTCGTCCTTCTTGTAGACGGCGTAACCGTTAAGCTCGTAAACGAGAGGCTGTATGTGGTTTTTGCGAAGCTCTGCAAGAGTACGTCTGAGCAATAGCACCGAAAGCCTCTCGTAACGCATACAAAGCATAACGAGCTTGCGGCGCATTGCGTAGCTTTTACCGCCGCCTCGCGCACCGCCGTAAGCGGTGTGCTTTGCCGTGGACGAATAGAACAAGCGTTGCTTGGGATTTGGCACCTCACGGGCGAGCTTTTCAAAGATGGGTGCTAACTGCTCCATTTGTCAAGATCTCCTTCAAATGAAAGATGAAGCACTCGCTCACCCTCGGGCTCGTTGTGAGAGCTTTGGGGCTTACCGTAATACATTTCGCAAAGCCACTTGTAAGCATCTATTCTCGCTTTGGTATCGGTTGACTCGCTCTCGGCAATTTCAATTATTCGCTCAAGCGCCGACACCGCGCTTGACTTCAGCTTTTCGCGCTCTTTTTCACCGGGCGAGGTCCCCTTGCCGTCACGCTTTTTCATTTTCCTTTTCCTCAAGCGTGATCTTGTAAAAATCCCCGTCAGACACACATCCGACCCTGTATTTGCCAACGAGGTCGGAAATCTCGCCCTTGCCTATACGAGTCACCATGGCATCGCCCTCAAAAGAGCTTTCCCTTTTGAGATAATAAAGGATAAAAGCGGCGCAAAGAGAATTTATTTCCCTGAGTCCCCGTATTTCCTCCTTGTATGCCTCAATCTCCCCGAGCTTGTTTTCAAGCAGGTATTCAAGGCGTCTTGTTTCATATAATTGCTTCTGCCGTGATCTCATCCTGTATTCCCGACTCCTTTCTGTCATAATATGCGTTTGTTTCCTTGCAAATGGGGCAGGTGGAATAATCCATGCTTGCGCAAAAGCTTTCAAGGAAACGGCGTCTCATAGTCTTGTCCTTGAACTCAAGCCTGCAGGATTCGCAATAGGTATAGCCGTTCCTCTCTCTCTTGAAAAACGGGCACTGTGCAATAAGCGGCAAAGTGAACACTCCTTTCCTCTCTTAAAACAAAAGTGAAATTAAATTTCGTCTGCTTGGCTATCATAACACTTGCAAGAGTCATTTGTCAACCCCATTTTGAAAGAAAATGCAAAATTGGTACAAAATCAACAAATATGAAACAAAAGTTCACTTTTTGCAACAAAAACCATTGGAGAAAATGACGGAAGCTTGTTGACATAACAAGAGGGGTGTGGTAGAATTAAAAAAACTACACAGGAACGAGGCTAATTATGGAATACATAACCAGAGAAGAAAGAATAAAGCTTTGCGGCGAATATGACGTTATAGTCGCAGGAGGCGGAGTTGCGGGAGTAGCCGCAGCACTTGCCGCACGCAGACACGGGGTTGCGCGCGTGCTTCTGATAGAAAAGACCGTAAATATCGGCGGACTTGCAACCACGGGACTTATAAACTTCTTCGTTCCTATGTGTAACGGACGCGGCAAGCAGATAATTTTCGGTATGGCGGAGGAGTTTCTCCGCGAGTCGATAAAATACGGCTTTGATACGCTTGTCGGACCGTGGAAAAACGGCGGCACAGCTACCGAGCCGACCCATTATAGCTATGCAACACAGTATTCTCCATGGATATTCTCACTCAGACTCACCGAAATGCTGAAGGAGGAGGGAGTGGATATCTTCCTCGACACAGTCATCTCGGACGCGGTCGTCGAAAACGGTCACGTCGACGGACTTATACTCCAGAGCAAGTCGGGAAGAGAATTTTACAAGGCAAAATATATAATTGACGCAACGGGTGACGGCGAAGTGTTTGATAAAGCCGGAGCGCCTTGCGTTACGGGTCAGAATTACTTCACCTATGTGGCAAAAAAGATAACTCTCGACTCTTGCCGCAGAGCAAGTGAGCTCGGTGATATCAAGTACGCATACGCCTCTGCTCGAGGCGGTCACGCAAATCTTTACGGAGGAGGACAGCCGGCAAACAGACCGTTATACACCGGAGTAACCAAAGAGGAGATCACCGAGTATATTGTTGAAAACGAAATGGTGCTCCTTGAAAAATGTAAAAAGGACGACAGAAAATCGCGCGACCTCGCGTGGATACCCTTTATGCCACAGTTCAGAACTATCAGACACATAAAGGGCGACTACTCGCTCAAAATGGAGGACGCATATAAGCACTTCGACGATTCGGTCTGCGTTATAAATGACTTTGACCATCGGGACAGACTCTTTGAGGTGCCCTTCAGGACGATGATAGACTCGGATTTTGATAATATCATAGCGGTGGGACGTTGCGCGTCAGCAGAGGGCTTTGCGTGGGACGTTCTCCGTGTAATACCGCCGGCAATACTCACGGGTCAGGCGGCAGGTACTGTCTGCAGCGAGTGCCTTAAGGACAATCGAGCAGTTAAGGACACCGATATTCATAAGGTACAGAAGCTCCTTGAAGAAGACAACGTAACGGTACACTTTGACGATGAGCTTGTGCCTGCCGATACCGAAAACGTAGAAAATATGGAGATTTTCGAGTACGAGCATATATAATAATGAAAAAACACGCACCGAAAAGATTTCGGCGCGTGTTTTTTTCTAAAAAGCAAATAAATTTTCAAAAACCTATTGACAAAAGGAGAAAATAGTGGTATGATTACTTCATCACTTCACCACGGTGAAGTACTAAATCAAAAGAAATCGACTTTTAAGGAGAACAAACCAATGAAAAAGTTTTTAGCTATCACACTTGCGCTTCTTATGGCTGTAAGCGCACTTTTCTGCCTTGCAAGCTGCGGCGAGAAGGCTGACGATACACTCGTATGCGGTGTAACTATTTTTGAAAACATGAACGAAAAAGACGAAAACGGCAATTGGACAGGATTTGAGTCCGATTTCGCAGTTGAAGTTGGTAAGATCATCGGTAAGAAGGTTGAATTCCAGGAGATCGACTGGGGTCAGAAGTACATGGAGCTCAAGGCAGGCACCATCGACTGCATCTGGAACGGATTTACCGCTAACTCCACAGATAAGATAGACGGCGTTGAAACAAAGCGTTCCGACCTCGTTGACTTTACATACGGCTATATGCTCAACCAGCAGTGCGTTGTTATCAAGGCTGATAACAAGGACGCTATCAAGTCCGAGGCAGACCTTGCAGGCAAGAAGGCAGGCGTTGAAAACGGAAGCGCAGGCGAAAGCTACGCTGCAGGCGTTGTAGGAGAAACGGGTAGCCTTGAAAAGTATCCTGCTCAGAACAAGGCATTCCTCGAGGTAAAGACAGGTGCCGTTGATTTCGCAGTTATGGATATCGTTCTTGCAAAGAACGTATGCGGACAGGGCGACTACGCAGACCTTATGATAGTTGAAGACATCGTTCTCGATTCCGAGATCTACGCTATCGGCTTCACAAAGGGAAGCGAGCTCACCGCACAGGTAAATGCGGCTATCAAGACTCTCTTTGATAACGGTAAGATCGACGAGCTTGCAAAGAAGTACGGCTTTGAAAACGTAGTTCAGCTTGTTGAAACTATCGAATAATTAGATAAATAAAGGAATATAAAATGGCAATAACTTGGTCTTCGTTTGTAAGTGTAACCTTACGCTTGCTCGAAGGATTTGAAACCACCTGCCTGATTTTTGCGCTAACACTCGTGTTAGCGCTTCCTTTAGGTTTAGTGATATCCTTCGGTTCAATGTCAAAATTCAAGCCGCTTTCATACGTAACCAAGGTGTTCGTATGGATAATACGCGGTGTTCCGCTGATGCTTCAGATATTCGTGGTGTTCTACGTTCCGATGCTTCTGTGGAAAATGTCTTTCTTTACCCGATTCAATGCGGTGATAGTGGCGTTCGTAATAAACTACGCTTGCTATTTCTCCGAAATATACAGAGGCGGCATCGAGGGCATTCCGCGCGGACAGTACGAGGCGGGAGAGGTGCTTGGTATGACCAAGTCGCAGATCTTCTTTAAGGTCGTATTGATGCAGGTTGTAAAGCGTATACTTCCTCCGATGTCAAACGAGATAATAACTCTCGTCAAGGACACGGCTTTAGCCAGAGTAATTATGGTAACCGAAATACTCAAGGTAGCAGAGGAATACGCCGCAACGAGCGCGCTTATATGGCCGACCTTCTACACGGCGGTGTTCTACCTTGCCTTTGTCGGAATACTCACTCTCCTTTTCGGCTTTATCGAAAAGAAGCTGTCTTACTATAGAGTCTGAGAAAGGAGAACGGTATGGCATTACTTGAAGTTGAAAATATAACAAAAAAATTCGGTAAGATCGAGGTCTTAAAGGGGATAGACTTTTCGCTTGAACGCGGACAGGTTCTTTCCATCATCGGCTCGTCGGGAAGCGGCAAGACAACACTTCTGCGTTGCCTTAACTTCCTTGAGACACCCGACACAGGCGTGATATCCGTTGACGGCAACAGTATATTCGATGCCGCAGAGCATAAGCAGAGATCCGCGGCTGAGATCCGTAACAGCAGACTCCGCTTCGGACTCGTGTTCCAGTCCTTTAACCTCTTTCCGCAGTATTCCGTAATGGAAAATTTGACCCTTGCACCAAAGCTTCGCGCCAAAGAAAAAGCAAAGGCTCAGAAGCTATCGCGCTCAGAGCTTAAGCAGATGTACGCGGATATCGAGGAAAACGCAAGAGAGCTTCTTAAATCTGTAGGTCTTTCTGATAAGGAGGACGCATACCCCTGTCAGCTTTCGGGCGGACAGCAGCAGAGAGTATCTATCGCGAGAGCGCTTGCAATGAAGCCGGATATACTTTGCTTTGACGAGCCTACCTCGGCGCTCGATCCCGAGCTTACGGGCGAGGTGCTCAAGGCGATAATAGGACTTCGCAACGAGGGCAGAACGATGATAGTCGTAACTCACGAAATGGAGTTTGCCCGTCAGGTGTCCGACAGAGTCATATTTATGGCAAACGGAATAATTGAGGAGGAGGGCGCACCCACCGAGGTGTTCGATAATCCGAAGAGCCCGCTTCTCAAGCAGTTCCTTTCCCACTCACAGGGTGGACTTTGATATTTTTGAATACAAAAAGGACAGAGAGTTCTCTGTCCTTTTTGTATTCAAAATTGCAGAAAATAGCCTTCTCCTGAGGGTAGCGAAGCGGCACCGAGGTAGTGAATGATATGCCGGCGGCATATCAGAGCCGAGGTGTGACCGAGTCGCAACGAGACAAGGGGGACCGCGACAGCGGTGGATGAGGAGTTGCATTAAGTTTTATGACACCTCATCCGTCAAAGTTTTGCGAAGCAATACTTTTTGACACACTTCTCCCACTGGAGAAGGCTATTACACATTATTTTTTGTGTAAATGAAATTCTTTGTTTTTACGGGTCGCCGGTCCGTTACAATCGGTTTGAACAAATGTCCGTTCAAACCGTACGAAAACGGCGGCAGCAAGCCACCGCCCTACGATGGAATTTCGTTTTTTCTTGTAGGGGAGGATATCATCCTCCCGTTCAAATTTCCACCAATGTTGGCGGTATGAGTCGGGGCGTCCCGACGGGCATTATTTATAGTCAAACCGCTTTCCCTGTGATACAGGGACGAGCTTGCCTCCCGAAATCTCGCCGATCCTTCGGCAGATAGCCTCCGAAGCCTCACTTTTTACGGCAAATCCGAGCTTGACGTTCTCGACAAAATCACATCTGTCGATTATCGCTCCCACACACTCAAGCTCATAATTTATCTTGTTGTACTCACCGTAGTCACACTCGAGCGAAAACGCCTCATATTCCTCGTAAGTAACCACGCCCGCCGCCTCAATGGCAAGTCCTGCCGCCGTCGAGTAGGCACGGACAAGTCCGCCTGCACCAAGCAGAATTCCGCCAAAATAGCGAGTAACGGCGACCACGCAATCGTTGACCCCGCTTTTCTTGATGACCTCGAGTATGGGTATTCCCGCAGTTCCCTGCGGCTCGTTATCGTCGCTGTATCTTGCAAGCACACCCGAATTCAGATAGTAGGCGTAGCAGTTGTGGCGCGCGTCCTTGTACTTTTCCTTTATTTTTGCGACAAATTCCATAGCCTCAGCGTCACTTTTGACAGGCTTCGCGTGACCTATGAACACCGATTTCTTCTCGGTGAACTCGGCGCTCGCCTCTTGTCTGACCGTGGTGTATAGTATCTTATTGTTTTCAGCGTTTGACATAGCGCTTACTCCCAGTCCTCTTTCTTCTTATCAGGCTTGTTTTTTAGATATTCCGCAAACATTCCCCTCGCCTTACCGTCGGCAGTTGCCGTAACCGTCACGCTTTCGGGACCGTAATCGACCGAATTTACCGTCATAAGTCCGTACATTTTTGACAAAATTCCCTGCTTTGCGTTGGGAATTATGAACACTTCCTCACTCTTGCCGTCAAGCACCAGCGCTTCAAGCTTGTTTACCAGCGCATCGAGTCCCGCGCCCGTTTTTGCCGACACGCAGACCGCATTGTCTCTTTCGTCGCGCGGATATGCCGCGCCCTCGGAGTCACACTTATTGTAAACGAAAAGCACGGGCTTTCCGTCAGCGCCGAGCTCGGTGAGAAGCTTTTCGCAAACGGCGGTCTTTTCGTCCTGCTCGGGATCGGAGGAGTCAATGAGAATTATGATAATATCTGCAAAAACCGCCTCGTCGAGAGTCGATTTGAATGCTTTTATAAGGTGGTGCGGGAGGCGTCTGATAAAGCCGACGGTATCGGTCAGAAGTATCTCCTCTCCGCACGGGAGAGTGAACTTGCGGGTGGTGGGATCGAGGGTCGCGAAAAGCTTGTTTTCAGCGAGTATTCCCGCGCCCGTCAGAGCGTTTAATAGCGTGGATTTTCCCGCGTTCGTATATCCGACTATTGCAATCTTCTTGATGCCCGAGCGCTCACGCGCCTTGCGCTGAGTGAGTCTGGTTTTGTCAAGCTCGCGTATCTCGTCCTCGAGCTGCTCCATTCTGCGCTTCAAGTGGCGGCGATCAACCTCAAGCTTTGATTCACCCGGTCCGCGAGTACCTATTCCGCCGCCGAGACGCGACATTTCCACACCGCGACCCGTGAGTCTCGGTGCGGTGTACTTGAGCTGAGCAAGCTCTACCTGAAGCTTACCCTCTGCAGTCATAGCATGGAGGGCGAAAATGTCGAGAATGAGCATCGAACGGTCGATCACACGCGCACCGTCAAGCTCGTTTTCAATATTTTTTATCTGTGCGGGTGAAAGCTCATTGTCGAAAATCACCACGTCGACGTTATTGTTACGGCAAAGCTCTCCGAGCTCCTTCAGCTTTCCGCTTCCAAAGCAGGTGCGCGGATCGGGGTTCGATTTCGACTGGATCACGCGCGCAAAAACCTCACCGCCCGCCGTGTCAAGCAGACCCTCAAGCTCGTCGAGGGAGCGTTCGCACTCGCCCTCATCGTGCTCGGGAAGGTTGATGGCGGCGAGTATAGCTTTTTCAAATTTAAGTTCATTTTGTTCCATATATTTTTACCTCTGGTATGGGAATAAAAGCAAATTTGCGCAGACAATGGGGCATGGGTGAAAATTTCACTTGCCGCAAAGTAAAATGCGCGTTTGAAAGTTTTTTGCGTCCTTTTTTACAAAAAAGGGCAAAGGTGCGAAGCACCGTAATAATAAAAGCAAATTTAATGAAACTCAAGTTAGAGAGGAGACTATAACCTGATTATGCTTTGTGATAAAATGGGGACGGGGTGTTCATTTCTGTATGCACAGAGAACGATAAAAGATTGCCTTCGGCAACTTTCCAAAGAATCACTTAAGGGCGAGACTCGAGGTCTCCCCTTAAGAAACCCCTCTCGCAAAAGGGGATACCCCTTTTGAAACCCCGGCGAAGCGGTTATTTTTTCGCTATGTGGGGTCTGAGGACGCAAGGCTTCGTGTTTTTGCCAAATTTCCACAGATTAGCCCTGCTTGGCGGTAGTGGGCCCCAAGCAGAAGGGCGCGGTCGGGGCGCCCCGACGGGCGATACGCGCGTGAAGTAGAGTGGAAATTATAACCTCCACCCATACTCTTTAGTCTGATAAAATTCAGAGAGCGGGCGAGTGTAATTCCTTGCCCTATTGGAAGTTTTTGGGGCGACTTTTTTCAAAAAGGCGCAATCCAAAACCTACTTTAGCGTAAAGCCGCCTATATCCTCCTGAACGGCTTATCACACTTGTAACCGTTCTTGTACGCTTCTATTATCTTGTCCACCTCGGAGGCAGACTCGTCGGTGAAAATAAAGTGCCCGCCCGCGACATTCGCACGGTCAAGGTCGGCTCTCTTATCCGCCATATAGGTCACGCGACTGTTATATACGGTGTTTCTGTGTCCGTCGTGACGGTAGACGGGGAAACGCTCACCGCGACGGTCAACAAGCTCTGCCTCCCCTTTGGCGCAGGCGTCACAGCCAACCACCTGCTTGACGGCGCATTTCTCGAGCAGCATAAGTGGAAGCCTGCCGTAAATTATCGCATTCGACGAGGCGCAGAGTCCGAGGTCCGCGAGACGTGCGAGAGTCAGCTCGGGCGACGGAATAACGTCGCAAAGTCCCCACGACAAAGCCTCGCTCACGCTGTACTCGTTTGATACGTTGAGTCTGAAGTCACCGTGGCAGGCAAAGCCAAGCTTCTGCACCAGAGCAATATGCCCGACGTTTCCAACGAGCGCGTGGACCGCGCCGTTCTTTTTCGCGTTTTCAAGTGCTTTTCTCACTCCGTCAAGCTCGCGGTCAAGCACGACGGGCGGCAATATCACGCCGTTTGCCACGCTGCCGTCAAATTTTTCTGTCGGCAGGTAAATTATATCAAAATATTCGCGCGCCGACTCGGTTATTGCCGCGGCGTTTTCAAACCGTGCGCTCGTATACGGCACAAAGTCCGCAGGGACTGCCGCCTTCGGCGGCTCGGCGTCAAGCACGCGGCGGACGGGCAAAAGCTTTGCTTCAAGCGCAGCTATCGCCTCACGTCTGAGAGTGTTTATTCTCGAAACGGGGAGCATAAGTCCCTCGTCCATTGTAATTTTCACTTTTTCGGGGTCACAGGTAAAGTCGGTCGAGCCGAGCTTTACGAGATTTTTGAGAACAGACTCTGCGCTCATCGGCGCAGTGCGCGCCCTCTCGGGCGGCTCACCCACGGCGCTCGCCGTTATTATTCCCTCTTTTGTGTCAAGCGAAACGTCGAGTCTTGTCGTCTCCCCTTCGCGTATTTCGGCAGAAAGAGTAACCTCGCGCCGACGCGGCCTTATATCATACTCCGCCTCGGTTACACTCTTCTGCTTATCCTCCTCGGTCCTGATGCCGTTCATCGACTTGTCAAGCCTTGACGTGTAATAACCGTCGGTAAAGCCACTTCTCGAAAACAGGTCGGCAAACTCGCGAAGCTCTGCGTCGGTCGCGTTACGGCCTTCGTCAATAAGCCGACGGTAGACCGAAACCGTACCGTAAACGTAAGCGGGGGACTTCATTCTTCCCTCTATCTTGAAGGACGCCGCGCCGAGCGATAAAACGTCGGCAAAATGAGACGCGAGGCAGTTGTCCTTCAGGCTCAGCGGATACGCGCCCGAGTACGGAAGTCTGCAGGGCTGAGCACATTCGCCGCGGTTACCGCTTCTGCCTCCAACGATCGAGCTAAAAAGGCATTGTCCCGAATGAGAAACACAGAGCGCGCCGTGAACGAACGCCTCGGTCTCAATAGGCGAATTTTTACAGATGTACTCGATGGCGTCACGGTCGAGCTCACGCGCGACGACCACCCTGTCAAAGCCAAGCTTTGCAAGGTGTTTTGCGCCCTCGAGCGAGTGTACCGACATCTGCGTGCTTCCGTGAAGCTCGATGTCGGGAAATTTCTCCTTTACGAGCGACGCGAGTCCGAAATCCGCAAGAATGAGCGCGTCTGCACCGCATTTATATAAAAACTCCACCTCGTCGAGCGCGGCGGATATCTCACGCCCGTACACAAGGGTGTTGAAGGTGATATTTGACCGCACGCCGTAATTACGGCATTTGGCAATAGCCCGTTCTATCTTCTCACGGTCAAAATTCTCTGCGTTTATTCTCGCGTTGAACCTTGACGCGCCGAAGTAGACCGCATCGGCACCTGCGGCTATTGCCGCGTCAAGCGCCTCGGGTGAGCCTGCGGGTGCGAGCAGCTCGCTTTCAATTCTTTCTCTCGTTCTCATTTTTTTACCGTTTACTCTTGAATTATTAATATAATTTATGTATAATGTTAGTGTATGCTTGAAATTATTATAAACTATCACAAACTTAAAGTCAACACCGTTTTCACGGCGCAAGGGAGATAACTATGAAAATAGACGTAAAAATAAAGAAGGTGCGCGAGAGCGCGCAAATTCCCGAATACGCAACGGGCGGCTCGGCGGCACTCGACCTCCGTCACGCAGGCGATGCGCCGATCACCGTAAAGGCAGGTTCCCGCGCTGCAATTCCCACGGGCATTGCAGTCGCCCCCGCAGATTCGTCGGTCGTATCCATAGTATGTGCAAGAAGCGGTCTTGCTACCAAGCACGGCATCGCACTTGCCAACGGTATCGGCGTTATCGACAGCGATTACAGAGGCGAGCTCCTCGTTTCGCTTATAAACAATTCCGACGTTGACTACGAGGTAGCCGTCGGAGAGCGCGTGGCTCAGCTTATGTTTATGCCCGTGTATACGGCAAATCTCATTCTCTCAGACGAGCTTGATGAAACCGAGCGCGGAAGCGGCGGCTTCGGCTCAACGGGTAAAAACTGATATGAAAAGGCTTGTGCTTGCCTCTGCTTCACCCCGCAGGCGCGAGATACTCTCGCACGTCGGTCTTGATTTTGACGTCGTTGTGACCGACGCGGATGAAAAAAACAATCTGCCCGAGGACGTGGGCGAGCTTGTGCGTGAGCTTGCAAAAAGAAAGGCCGCGGCGTGTACGGCTAATGGCATTATTATTGCCTGCGACACGGTGGTGTGTCTTGACGGCAAGGTGCTCACGAAGCCCGAGGACGCGGACGATGCCGCGAGAATGCTTCGCGCTCTGTCGGCAAACACGCATCAGGTTTATTCGGGACTTTGCGTGACCGACGGTGAGAAGGTTATTACCTCGCACACGGTCACGGAAGTGAAGATGCGAAAGCTCACGGAAGATGAGATCGCAGCGTATATCGCTACGGGCGAGCCTCTTGACAAAGCAGGCGCTTACGGAATACAGGATCTCGGCGGCATTTTCGTCGAGAGGATAGACGGCGATTATTACAACGTCGTGGGTCTTCCGCTTGAGAGTCTGTGCAGGATTTTGAAGGATAGCTTTGATTATGACGTGTTGAAGGAAAGAGCCTGACAGCATAAATTCAAAATCTCTTGTAGGTGAGGCTATTAACCTCCCGCAAGAACGAATAATTTTATCTAAACAAAAAATAATGTTGAGATAAAAAACATCTCAACCCATCCTTAAAGGTTTTTGGGCGACTTTTTCTCAAAAAGTCGCAAAATTCCATGAAAAAATTAACCAAACTTCAAAAGAAAGAGAATATAAACGCCGTAGCGGAAAGGCTAATTGAGGTCTACCCCGACGCGAAATGTGCGCTTGAGTGGGACGGCGAGCCGTGGAAGCTGCTCATTATGGGCAGACTTTCGGCGCAATGCACCGACGCGCGAGTGAACGTCGTGTGCAGAGAGCTTTTTTCGCGCTTCCCGACTCTTGAGTCGATAGCAGAGGCAGATGTCGGGGATATTGCCGACGTCATTCGTCCGTGCGGACTGTTCAACACCAAGGCGCAGAACATAAACGACGCGTGTCGGATGCTCGTGCGCGACTACGGCGGCGTTCTGCCCGACAGTATAGAAGAGCTTTTGAAATTTCCCGGTGTCGGCAGAAAGATCGCAAACCTTTTGCTCGGCGACGTCTACGGTGTGCCGTCTATCGTCGCGGATACCCATCTTATGCGTATATGCGGCAGGCTCGGTATGTATAAAGAGGGTCAGAAGGACCCCGTGAAAACAGAAAAAATTATGTCGGAGCTGGTGCTCCCCGAGTACCAGACCGATTTTTGCCATAGAATAGTTATGTTCGGCAGAGATACCTGCTCTGCTCGCTCGCCGAGGTGCAGCGAGTGTCCTATAAGCGATTTGTGTTTGAAAAATAGTGCGAATTGATCTTTTGCAAAAACTTAAAGGAGTGCAAAGACACGTCTTTGCGCAATCTTAAGGCTCCCTCCCAGAGGGAGCTGTCGCCGAAAGGCGACTGAGGGAGAGAGCGATGCTTTGATTTTGTCTGACAAAATCTTTTGCTACGAAGGCTCCTTCCGTCTTTGCCTTTGGCAAATCCACCTCCCTCTCGGAGGGAGGCTATCAAACATTATTTTCTGTGCAAATGAAATTGTTTGTTTTTACGGGATGCCGGTCCGTTACAATCGGTTTGAACAAATGTCCGTTCAAACTGTACGAAAACGGCGGCAGCAAGCCACCGCCCTACGATGGAATTTCGTTTTTTCTTATAGGGGAGGATATCATCCTCCCGCCCAAATTTCTACCAATGTTGGCGATATGGGTCGAGGTCACATTTGTCGCAAACTTCACGCGCTTATCGCCCGCGGGGGCGTCCCCGCCGAAAGGAGTGATATTTACGTTAATCAAAACTGCAGAAATACTGTGCGTCGGCACAGAGCTTCTCATCGGCGACATTGTCAACACCAACGCCGCGTACATCTCGAAGCGGCTCGCCGAAATGGGCATAAACCAATATTATCAAGGGGTGGTCGGCGACAACCCCGAGCGTCTGAAGGCGGCGCTTAACGAGGCGCTTGAGAGAAGCGACCTTGTTATAACCAGCGGAGGTCTCGGCCCGACATACGATGACCTCACCAAAGAGACCGCCGCGGCGGCTCTCGGCAGAGCCATGCACGAGAACAAAGACGCGCTTGAGGCTATCCGCCTCTACTTCGAGAGAACGGGTCGCGTTATGACCGACAACAACAAAAAGCAAGCCCTAATTCCCGACGGCTCTACCGTTTTTATGAACAAAAACGGCACGGCGCCCGGCATCGCCATCGAGGACTTTGAACGCGGAAAGATAATTATAATGCTTCCCGGTCCGCCCCGTGAGCTTGAACCTATGTTTAAGGATTCGGTAATGCCGTATCTTTCCCGCTTCACCGACACGGTCTTATATAGCCGTAATATCAACATTTTCGGGCTTGGAGAGTCGGCGGTTGAAAATGTTCTCGGCAGTCTTATGACCGACTCGACAAATCCCACCGTCGCGCCTTACGTAAACACGGGCGAGGTCAGGCTCAGAGTGACGGCTCGAGCAAAGACCCGCGACGAATGTATCGCCCTCTGCGACGAAATGGTTGAAAAAATCAAAGCGACCGAGGTCGCGCCCTATATTTACGGCATTGATGCAGACTCTCTTGAAAACGCGCTTTTTGGAACGCTTAGCGAGAAAAAGCTCACGTTTGGCAGCGCAGAAAGCTGCACGGGCGGTCTTATCGGCAAGAGAATGACCGATCTTTCGGGCGTTTCAAGCGTATATTTCGGCACTATAGTTTCGTATGACAACAGCGTTAAGGAAAAGTTGCTCGGGGTACCCACCGAGGTGCTGAGAACTCACGGAGCGGTGTCGGAGGAAACGGCGGCGCTTATGGCGCGCGGGGCAAGACTCGCGCTCGGTGTTGATATTGCCGTCAGCACCACGGGAATCGCAGGTCCGGGCGGCGGCACGGACGAAAAGCCCGTCGGTCTGGTTTACGTCGGCGTTTCGACGAAGGACGGCGAAAGGGTAATAAAGCTCAACATCGCGCCCGGCAGAAGCGCACGCGACTACGTTCGCTATATGGCGGCAAGCCACGCGCTCTCACTTGCGCGTGAGACCGCGGAAAAATTAAGTAAATAACCGCAAACAGCGGAAAACAATATATTTTCGGAGGAACAAATGAAAGCACTTGAACTCAAAACAAAAATAAGCGAAAACGGTTTTAAGGATATCTTTACCGTGCTTTACGGCGAGGAAAACCTCGCCGCAGCAAATGCACGTTACATAAAAGCGGTAGACGAATTCTGCAAGGTGTTCGGCGCAGACCGCGACCTCGAGCTCTTCTCGGTTGCGGGAAGAAGCGAGATCTCGGGTAACCACACCGACCACAACTTCGGCAGAGTCATCGCCGCCTCCATCGACCTCGACATCATCGCAGTTGCGTCAAAGCGCGACGATATGATGATAAACATTAAGAGCGAGGGCTTCCCCATCGACGAGATCGACGTATCCGACCCCACTCCCGACGAAAAGAATTTCTACTCCTCGGGCTCGATAATCTCGGGTATGGTGCGCGGCTTCCTCAACAACGGCTACGCAGTCGGCGGCTACGACGCGTACACCACCTCCAACGTATTCAAGGGAAGCGGTCTTTCCTCGAGCGCGGCGTTTGAGGATATGGTAGGTAACATCTTAAACCACTTCTACAACGACGGCAAGGTTGAAAACCCCGAGATCGCCAAAATAGCTCAGTACGCGGAAAACGTGTTCTTCGGCAAGCCCTGCGGTCTTATGGACCAGACCGCGTGCGCGGTCGGCGGCTTCGTTGCCATCGACTTCAAGGACCCGAAGAACCCTGTCATCGAAAAGCTCGACTTTGACCTTACGGGTGCAGGCTATTCGCTTTGTATCGTAAACACGGGCGGAAACCACGCCGACCTCAACGATGACTACGCCTCCGTTCCTGCGGAAATGAAGGGTGTTGCGGCTCACTTCGGCAAGCCCGTTCTTCGCGAGGTAGAGGAAGCCGATATCATCGCGGCTATTCCCGAGCTTCGTGAAAAGTGCGGCGACCGCGCTATTATGCGTGCTCTCCACTTCGCAGAGGAAAACAAGAGAGTTGCGGCTCAGACCGAGGCGTTAAAGCGCGGTGACCTCGCAGGCTTCTTCGAGGGCGTTCACGCGTCGGGCAACTCCAGCTTTAAGTATCTCCAGAACGTATACACCACGAAGAACGTCACCGAGCAGGGACTTTCCCTCGCGCTCTGCCTTGCCGAAAGAGTGCTTACGGGACGCAACGCCGCTTGGCGTGTTCACGGCGGCGGCTTTGCGGGAACTATTCAGGCATTCATAAAGAACGAGGACATCGCCGACTTCAGACGTGTTCTTGACGGCGCGTTCGGCGAGGGTGCAACAACTGTGCTCAAGGTTCGTCCCTTCGGCGCTATAAAGGTATCGTAATGAAGAACGGCTCTGTCAAGGATGCCGACCCGAAGCAGAAAGCAAACGCAAAGCGGGCAATAACGATCATGCTTCTCTGTATCCTCTTTCTCGCAGTCTACTTTACGGTAATGTCGTTTGAGATTGCAAGCGGATACAAAACCAGCGTGATAATGCAGGTGTACGCGTATGCGGACGCCGTACTCTTGTTTGCTTTTCTTATTCTCAATCTCGGCTTCACAAGCGGAAAAATGACGGCGGATATGTTTTCAAGCGAGCTTTCACGCGAGCAGGCAGAACGCCGCGCGAAAGCCATAAACCGCAACAAGGATATTGCGAGGAATCTCCTATATCTTATAATCCCCATCACATTCACGCTGTTTGCAGACGTACTGCTTCTTTTCTGGGGCGATAAGCTCTCGGCTATGCTCCAAGGACTTACGTCTGTATTTAAGTAAAAATATAAAGCCTCCCTTGTGCAAAGGGAGGTGGCACGGCAAAGCCGTGACGGAGGGATTGTATTTAGCTCCCCTTTCAGAAAAACAACCCCTCAGTCAGCGTTGCTGACAGCTCCCCTTGCACAGGGGAGCCATACGGCAATATTTTTTCTGATTTCTTAAAGGATAACACAAAATGTCTGAATTCAGGGCTTTTACCCTATTTTCCGGGTCAAGCGGCAACTGCACCTACGTAAAGGCAGGTGACGTTGAGCTTCTCATCGACGCGGGCGTTTGCGAAAGGGCTATCGCCGCCTCGCTCGCGTCTATCGGTACCACGCTTGACAATATATCTCATATTTTTGTAACCCACGATCACACGGACCACACACGCGGTCTTGAGGTAGTCTGCAAAAAGCACTCGCCCACGGTGCACATCACCGAAGGCTCTGCCCGCGTAACTGTTGACGCAGACAAAACTCCTCACCTGTGCGAAAGAGCTCTCATCCACCCGCTGAGCTTTACGGTAGAGCTCGGCGACGTGACGATATCGTCGTTTGCGACACCGCACGACAGCGCCGCCTCGGTCGGCTACGTTATCGAGTACAGGGGCTACAAGCTCGGCTTTGCTACCGACGTCGGTCACGTCACCGACACGGTCAGAGAAAATCTTCTTGGTTCAAACGCCGTCGTTCTCGAGTCAAATCACGATCCCGAGATGCTTATTGAGGGGCCATACCCCGACTTTCTCAAGCGCAGAATACTGTCGGACAAGGGGCATCTTTCAAACGACTGTGCCGCCGAGCTTGCGGCGTATCTTGCCGAAAACGGCACCGATCGCTTTGTTCTCGCTCACCTCAGTGAGCAGAACAATATTCCCGAGCTTGCGTTCGCGTCTACCCTCTCGGCGCTCGGTGATATCGAAGCAAGAGGCATTCGCCTCGCAGTAGCCGAAGCGGACTCGCCCACCATGCTCGTGAATTTCACGCGGAGGGAAAAATGAATATTCATATTATTTGTGTCGGCGCACCCAAGGAAAGCTTTTTCGTTGAGGCAGCCGCGGAGTACGAAAAACGGCTTAAGGCTTACTGCAAGGTAAATACCGTTCAGATAAAGGACGAACGCCTCTCCGACAAGCCGTCGGAGGCGGAAATTTCCGCCGCGCTCAAGAAGGAGGGAGAGAGGATCCTCGCCGCGCTTCCCTCTCGCGCTTACAAAATTGCTATGTGCGTTGAGGGCAAGCAGATGCCGAGCGAAAAATTCGCAGATATGTTGCATAACGCCGCAAATAACGGCTTCTCGGACGTCGCCTTCGTAATCGGCGGCTCGTTCGGTCTCCACGAGGACGTTAAGGCAGCCTGCGACTACCGACTCTCAGTATCACAGATGACCTTCCCTCACCGTATGATGAAATTTATTCTCCTCGAACAGATCTACCGCGCTATGAACATTCTCGGCGGCGGTAAATACCATAAGTGAGGTTGGCTTTACGGTCGGGACGCCCCGACAGGCAAATAGCGCGTGAGGTATAGGAGTAAGCGAGGTATCAACCCATACCGCCAACATTGGTGGAAATTTGAACGGGAGGGAAAACCCCTCCCCTACAAGATGTTTCCAAATCTCTTGTAGGGGACGACGGTCTACTGCGACTCGGTCACACCTCGGCTCTGATATGCCCCCGGCATATCATTCACTCCCTCGGCGCCGCTTCGCTACCTCGACGTCCCGTAAAAACAAACGATTTCGTCAAATCAAAATCAGTTCATACTCCAACGAAAAACATTTTTTCATCTTTTTCTATTTACATCCCCCCCTTAAATGTGTTATCATTAACCAAACGGAAAACTCCGTTTGACTAAATCTTCTTTATACACACGGGAGGAAAGATATGGAAAGGTTTGTAAGCAGATACGAAGACGTCTGTGCCACAGACAAGAAAGCTTTTCTTGACAAAAATGAGCTTTTGCAAAAAGCTCCGGATGACATTATCGAAAAACTCGAAGCAGAGTTTGAAAAAAGGAAGACGGCTATACTTAACACCGAGAGCAAGTGGGAGCTTGGTGCTGGCGGATACGTTCGTTACATCTCTATGACCGAGGGCGACGACTCAAGCGACGGCCTCACACCAGAGACCGCATGGAAGACCATCGACAAGCTTCACGCGGCTCAGAAGGCGAAAACCGTCAGAGCAGGCGACGTAGTCCTCTTTAAGCGCGGAGATGAATGGCACCAGAAGCTCAAGTGCGCGGAGGGTGTTACCTTCTCAGCTTACGGCGAGGGCAGAAAGCCCCGTATTCTCGGCTCGACAGAGGCTGACCGCCCTGACCAATGGCTTGAAACCGACATCCCTAATATATATAAATTCAGCAAAACAGTCTGTTGTCTAAATCCCGCGGGGAACAACATTCGTTGCAAAGGTGACGTTGGAAACATCGTTTTCAACGACGGAGAATGCTACGGCATGAGAGTTATCAAAGACGTGAACAAGGATATCACTCTCCACGCAGGAAGCGATCACCTCGTTTCAAACGGCATAAAAACGTGGCTCTTCCCCCCTCGCGAGTTTGCAAGTTATAAGGACCTCGCGAAGATCGCAGCCGACATTCCCGAAGCTGACCTTATGTACTACGAAAGCCTCGAAACAGGCGAGCTTTTCCTCTACTCGCGCGAAGGCAACCCCGGCAAGCGCTTCTGGTCCGTCGAGCTTTGTACTCACGAAAACGCGCTTCACGCGTGCTCAAACGTAACCATCGACAACCTCTGCATCAAATACACGGGCTCGCACGGCGTTGGTGCAGGCTCGTCGAAAAATCTCACCGTACGCAACTGCGAGATAGGCTTTATCGGCGGTGCTATTCAGTATATCACCCCCAAGGGTGGGATCGTCCGCTATGGTAATGCCGTTGAGATCTACGGAAAAGCTAACGGTTTCTACGTTTACAATAACTATATGTACCAGTGCTTCGACTGCGGACCGACAGCACAGTGGTCGGGAGCTCTCACCGAGGGCAAGCAACTAATTTCGAGAGACGTTCACTTCTACGACAACGTACTGCGCGAGGCATCGCTCGAGGTTTGGTATTCCACTCGCTCGGAAATCACGGACAACACCTACTGCAAGCTTATAAACTGCCGTATGTACAACAATATGGTAACGGGCTCGGGTACCGGCTTCAAGGCTTACAACCACCAGAAGTACGAATGGTGTTCATTCTACGGCGGTCCCGCAACCAACGCACCCTACATCGACTGCTATATGGAGGACAACTACTTCTGGGGCGAGCGCCGTCATCTTATGAAATGCGTTCCTACCACCACGATGAAGGACCACGGATTCATCTGGCAGAACAACGTGATAATTCACCCGAAGGACGAGGGCTCTATCGGTCTTCTCGGCGAAGACTTCGCGAGTGGCAGCGGACGTAACGTTCAGTACTTCTATGATGAAGAAACTCTCAAAATGCTTGTTGACGCAGGCACGTTTGGCTTTAACTACTTCTACTATACACCGGGAGACAAGGCAAACAAGCGTTATTTCATCGGTTAAAAGCGATTTATAAGTTATATCAATAGCACTGACGTGCTTTGACCGACACAAAAAAAGGAAGCGGAAAATCCGCTTCCTTTCTAATTTTGATTTTACGGTTCAAGTGCGTCGGGGAAGAGGTCGAAGAACCACTCGTTGTATTGATATGCAAGACTTCCGGCTTCGGTGAACGAAATATAGCCTGATATCGTTTCGTCTACCTTGAGCTCTGCAATCGCATTTGCAAGCCAAGCATCAAACTGTGCGTAAGAAACGTTTTCAAGCTCTGCAAAATACTTAGCACTTATGTCTGCAACTGCCTGAATGCTCTCTGCGCTTATAAGGTCTTCATATACGAAACCGAAGTAAGGGGCGTCTCTGAGCTCAAGGTTCTGAGCCTTGCAGTCCTCCCAAACGGTAGGATACGAGCCCTCGGGCGGATATGCGATGAACATATTTCCTGTGTGCTCAAGCTTCATATCATAATCGTCGTTTATCTTAACTACAACTCCGTCAACGTCGCGCTTATAGTGAACTCCCTCTATACCGTAACCGAAGATGTTGCGAAGCTCCTCGTCGGTGTTGATCGCGGTGAGTATCTGCATAGCTCTCGAAAGATCTTTAGTGTACGCGGAGATAGCGAACATATCGTTGTAGATGGAATTGTCAACGTAGGGCTTCTGGAGAACCTTTACGTCGTACTGTTCTGCATACTTCGCAGCATCTGCCGCGTTACCGCGGATAACGCCTACTGCGAATTCGCCAATGTCTGCCGTTCCGTCACCGAGGTAACCGAAGGACTCGTACTTCTTAAGAAGTCTGAGATGGTCAACATACGCGTTGGACTGGAATATAATTCTCGGAACACCGTATGCGTTTGCGTTCTTGTATGCAGAGGTGGAAAGCGCGTTACCTACTACCGAGGGCTTACCGTCGGGAGTAAAGAACTGTACTCCGAGGCATTCAAATTCGCCGAGGACAGGAACTATGCCGGGCTCATTTCTGCCGATGTCCATAATGAACTCATCTGCCATTTCAAACTGTGTTATAGAGTCGGTATCGTAATAATACTTGTCCATAAGAGCCTTGTTGAGAAGGAGATAAGTATATTCGCCTACAGGCTTGTTGTTGATGACCGCATAGTTAATACCGTCGAGCTTGGTCGCGTCAAGAATGTTGGGATGGATATAAGTCTTAAGCTTCTTGCCCGTTGTGCCGAGCTCGCTGTCGAGCATGGAGAGGTGCTCCTCGCTAACGTACTTAAGATATGTATCGTAATCGGGAATATAGAAGATATCAAGCTGATCGTCTTCAACCTCGGGATAAACTATCTCGGGGATACCGATCTCGTTCAGAACCGTTACGTCCTCGTAAACCGTTTCCTCTTCCTCTTCTTCAAATACAAGTCCGAGAAGCTTATCAAGGGTTACCTTGTTTTCTTCAGCCTCTCTCTTTGCCTGTATCTCAGAAACCTCTAAGATACGCGCTTCAAGAGCCTCTATGTACTCGTCCTCGGTAAAGAGGTTAAGCTTGATGTTGGTCTTGAAGTCCGCCTTTGTTTTCTCGCTCATTGCCGCTTCAACGAGAGCAACCGCCTCATCGGTGGTGTTTTCTCCCTTTATGCCCCACAGCGTTATGGTCATCGCGTGAGTTGTAGTATCACCCTCGTTAAACTCAAGAGTTTTGTCAATTTCCTCTTCTCCGCAAGCAGTTACGAAAACCGTCGCAAGAAGAACGAGGGCTAAAAGTAAGCATTGTAATCTCTTTTTCATTTTGCCAAAAATCCTCCATTGGGTACTATAGCGAAAATACCCATAAAATTACTATTATATTTTACAACAAAAACATTCCTGTGTCAAGGACGAATTTTATCAAAAAGCATCTGTTTTCACCGCATTCGGCAATGTGACGAAAAGGCGGCTCGTGTTTTGTGCAACTCGGACATAAAACCGTGCTGATTTACCGCTTTTTGACCCTTTTGCTTTTTGAAAACATTTCGTGAACAAGCACGAAATTCTCTTATTCAAGGAAGTCCTTGAGCTTTTTGGAGCGCGTGGGATGACGGAGCTTACGCAAAGCCTTCGCTTCTATCTGTCGGATACGCTCACGCGTTATCTTAAACTCCTTACCGACCTCCTCAAGAGTACGCTGACGTCCGTCAACGAGTCCGAAACGGAGCTTGAGCACGAGCGCCTCGCGGGGAGTGAGTGTGTCGAGCACGCTCTGGATAGCCTCCTTGAGAAGCGCGTGTGACGCCGCTTCTGCGGGGGCGGGGGAGTCGTCGTCCTGAATGAAGTCGCCGAGGTGAGTGTCCTCCTCCTCACCGACGGGTGTTTCAAGCGACACTGGGTCCTGTGCTATCTTCATTATCTCACGCACCTTTTCGGGCGTGGTGTTCATTCTTTCCGCTATCTCCTCGGGAGTAGCCTCGTGGCCGAGCTCCTGAAGAAGCTGTCTTGAATAACGTGATACCTTGTGTATAGTCTCGACCATGTGTACGGGAATTCGTATGGTTCTCGCCTGATCTGCGATCGCACGGGTTATCGCCTGTCTTATCCACCAGGTCGCGTAGGTCGAGAACTTATAGCCCTTGGTATAGTCGAACTTTTCGACCGCCTTCATAAGACCGAGGTTGCCTTCTTGGATAAGATCGAGGAAGAACATTCCCTTTCCGACGTATCTCTTTGCTATACTTACAACGAGTCTGAGGTTGGCTTCGACAAGCTTCTTCTTTGCTATCTCAGCTCCCGCGCCGACTTCTCCCATCTTTATGGCGAGCGCCTGCTCGGTCTCCATATCGAGAAGGTCTACCTTGCCTATCTCCTTGAGATACATTCTTACAGGGTCGTCGATGGAAAGTCCCTCCTGAAGAAGCATCTTTTCCATTTCCTCGGCACTCTCGTAGGTCTCAACGTCATCCTCCTCGTCGAGATTCGTAGGCTCGTCGTCAAGGTAGCTTATTTCAATTCCGTTGCTTTCAAGCTCCTCGTAGATCTTGTCGATAGTGTCTATCTCAAGCGTTTCCTCGGGAAACGCCTCGAGTATCTCTGCACTTGAAAGCGTGCCCTTTACCTTTCCCTTTTCAATGAGCTCCTGCAAGTTCTGCTCGCGGCTCTTTTCAGGTGTCTTTTCCATATTTCCTCCGTTTTGTATGTATCACCGCAAAAGCGGCTTATTTTTTATTCCTCTGACCGAGCGCGTCTGCGCTTCTCTTCAAGAATCTTCTGTATTTCGTCAAGTCCGCCGTCGCCGCTCTGCTTTTCACCCTTGAGGCGCTCGATGGCATCCTTTAATATGTCCTCGCCGTTGCTTTTCAGACGCTCTCGGCGAAGCCTCATTTCGATTATTCTACCCATTTCATCGGGATTAAACGCCTCTCCGAGCATTCCTATCTCGAATTTTCCCGTTTCATCGGTGGATTCGAGCGTCAGCTCAAACACCTTTTTGCCGAACGAGGTGAAAAAGTCCTCGCTGACAAGAGGTATCCTGCCACTCTTTATCGCTACCGTGTACTCCGGAAACAGAAGCATAAGTCCGAGAATGGTCTCCTCTGCCGCCGCAGCCGTCTTGTTCTTCACCGCGTCGGTATTTATCCTGTCGCCGAATCCTGCAGTCTTGATATAGACCTGTCTGCCCGTTTCCCTCTTTTCCTCACGGCTTTTGCGTCTTCTCGCCTTCTCCGCGTCCGCTTTAAGACTGTCTGAGCTGACTCCGAGCCGTTTTGCCGCCGCAGCTATCGCAAGATCTTTTTCGACGCTCGAGTAGATGTCCGCAAGCATGGTACATACCTCTGCGCTTGCGCGTATCTTGTCGTCGGGCTTGGCAAGATCGTATTTTTTTAGTATGGTTTCAAGTCGGAAGTCTAACCGTGACGCGCTGTTTTCAAGAAGGTTTCTGAACTTGGCGGGACCCGCGTCACCGTTCTTCTTTATAAATTCGTCGGGGTCCTTTGCGCCTATAACTCTCAGAACGCGTCCGTCTATGCCGACCTCGTTAAGCAGGGTAAGCGCCTTGGTTGCGGCTTTCTGACCTGCTTCGTCCGTGTCGTACGATACGACCACGTTCTTGGTATATTTCGCCATTAACCGCGCCTGCTCGGGAGTTATCGCGGTACCGAGTGTGGCAACCGCGTTTTCAAAGCCCGCCGAATGAAGCGCGATGACGTCCATATAGCCCTCGCAGAGAATAAGCCTCTCCGACGCGTTGTTCTTTGCAAAATTAAGTGCAAACAGGTTGCGGCTCTTTTTGAATACGGGGGTATCGGACGAGTTTAGGTATTTCGGTGTGGAATCGTCAAGGACTCGTCCGCCAAACGCGATGATATTGCCCGAAACGTCGATTATCGGGAACATTACGCGGTTTCTGAACATATCAAAGGTCCTGCCCGTCTTTTTGCTGACTCCGCACAGGAAGCCTGCCACCATTTCGTCATCGGTGTAGCCGAGTCCGCGGAGGTGGTCGCTCAGGGCGTTAAACGAGTCGGGCGCAAAGCCAAGGCCGAAGCGGCTGACTATTGCGTTCGGGAGGGCGCGTTTACCATAGATGTATTCGCGCGCCGCCTTGCCGACCTTCTCGTCACGCAAGGATCTGTGGAAAAATCTCGCCGCGTCCCTGTTCATGGCAAGCAGCTTTTCGCGTCGGATCCCCTCTCGCTCCTCTTCGGGTGTCTGAGGAATGGTAATTCCCGCGCGCTTAGCGAGGAATTCGACCGCCTGAACGTAGGTGAGGTTTTCCGACCTCATTATGAACGTAATAACGTCGCCGCCTGCACCGCAACCGAAGCAGTAGAAGCTTTTGGATGCCCTGAAAACCGTAAATGACGGCGTTTTTTCACTGTGGAAGGGGCAAAGTCCGTTGAAATTTGACCCTGCTCGCTTCAGAGTGACGTATGATGAAATGACGTCTTCGATATCACTTCTGAATTTGATTTCTTCGATAATTTCGGGTGAGATCAATGAACCTTCCTCCTTTCTGCGGTAACCGGGAGGAGCAAGCCCCTCCCCTACGGTGCAAATTCAAATCTCTTGTAGAGGCGACCATCGGTCGTCCGTTTGCGATGAAATTTGACATATAATATTTGTTTTTGGGTCGCCTTTTTTCAAAAAGGCGTAAAGCCAACCAAGCTTTAGTGTCCGCCCGACCAGACGTTAGGCAAATAGAGCTCCTTGTAAAGCTCAATGGCGTGGCGGTCGGTCATACAGGCAATATAGTCGCAGACACAGCGCTCGACCGACTCAAATTCTGTGTTTTTATAATAGAATTCAGGCATAGCCTCGGGGTTTCTGACGAAGTGTTCAAAGAGTCTGAATATCATTTCACGAGCCTTGCCGTCCTCGGACTTGACCTTGGGATTTCTGTATATCTTTTCAAAAAGGAAGTCGCGGAGCTTTTCGGTAGCCAACGCAACGTCGGGCTCCATTTTGATCTCCGGCTTGCCCGCGCTTGCCGAGATGATGCTTTTTACCATATTATTTATACGCTCACTGTGACCGCGTCCGAGCACGTCGAGTATATCGGACGGAATATCGTCCACGTCGAGCACGCCTGCGCGAATGGAGTCGTCGATGTCGTGGTTTATGTAAGCAATTCTATCGGCAAACTTGACCACAACGCCCTCAAGGGTCGATGCGATATTGTTGCCCTGATGATTTACTATAGCATCACGGACCTCCCACGTCAGATTGAGTCCCGCGCCGTTGTTTTCAAGGAATTCTACTACGCGTAGACTCTGCTTGTAGTGGGTAAAGTCGGGACAAAAGCACTCCTGAAGCGCGGTTTCTCCCGTGTGACCGAAGGGGGTATGCCCGAGATCGTGACCGAGGCTTGCCGCCTCGCAAAGATCCTCGTTGAGCATAAGGGCACGGCAGATAATACGCGCTATCTGCGTTACCTCAAGCGTGTGAGTGAGTCGGGTGCGGTAATGCTCCTCGACGGGTGAGAGAAAAACCTGTGTTTTGTGCATAAGACGGCGGAAGGATTTGCAGTGGGTGATCTTGTCACGGTCGCGCTGAAACTCGGTACGCACGTCACAGGGGGTGTACGGCTTGTCTCTTCCGCGTGTGTTGGCGGTCAAGAAAGCATATTTCGACAGAGCTTCCTTTTCTCTTTCAAGCAAGGCGTCACGAATAGTTTTAGCCACTTCAAATCTCCTTTCAGGAAAAGCCGTAACGGGACGAAAATCATCGTTTTTAACTATGTAATATAAAATATACGCATATTTTGTGAAAAACACTTTTTTATTTTTGTGGGGAAGTTTGTATTTGCCAAATTTGCACAGACGATGGGGTCTGGGTTTGCACAGATAAACGGGTATGGGTTGAGGTCTCACTTGCCACAAAACTAAATGCGCGTATAAAAGTTTTTGCGCCACTTTTTTCAAAAAGTGGCAAAGGTGCGAAGCACCGTATAATAAAGTACATTAAATTTGATGAAGCAAGATTGTGTGTAGAGAGATTATAACCTAATTTTGTTTGGTGATAAAATGGTATTGGTTGTTCATTTCTGTTTGCACAGAAACGAACCAAAGAAGCACTAAAGGGGAGACTCGATGTCTCCCCTTTAGAATCCCCTCTCGCAAAAGGGAGGTATCCCTTTTGAAACCCTCGCGAAGCGTTTGTTTTCTCACTATGTGGAGTCCGTGGACGCAAAATCAAGTTCTTGGAGACGCTGAGATCATCCTAAATTGTAAACTATTTTCTCAATCTGTTGAAGAATGAGGATATTTGTGGTATCATTACTCTGTACGTGTGTTCTTTATCCACAACACCCGAGCATATAATTCTGTAAGAACAAAAAACGGAGTGTGGGATATGGAAAATTACGATATTTACGAAAATCAGTCGCTTTACCGTACTATGAACCGCTTTCGCGCCAAAAGAGAGAGCCGTGTCGCCCTCTCGGTGTCGGCAATGCTCGTGTTTCTCGGACTTGCTCTCGGCGTGGTGCTTTACCGCATCTGCGGTGACGACATCAGCCTCGACACTACCTCGATAGTAAGCCGTTACTTCGGCGGAATGTTCACGGATGCGAACGGCTTTGCGGCAAAGGTAAGCGTTATTTTTTACGCTTTCTTAAACGAGATCATGTTTCCCGCGCTCGTCTTTGTGTGCGGATATACCGTGTTTGCTCCCGTTCTTTCGGCGGCGCTGTGTATGTGGAAGGCGACCCTTTGCGGCTTTGCTATCTGTATGCTTGAATTTACCTCGGTGAACGGCATTTTCGTCGAGTCGCTCATTTACCTTGTAAGCCAGATCGCCATAATATCGGTGAGTGTTTCTGTGGCAATGCGTGCCTTCTTCTTTTCGGGCTTTTTCAATTCCGACAAAGTCAGTCTCGCGGATATATTGAAAAAAACCGAGTCGAGAGCATATATATGTGACTTTATTATATCGGCGGGAGTGATATTCACGACCGTCGCAGGAACTCTGATACTTATAAACTTCATTCGTTAGATCGGAAAGGACGTCAAAATGAAAATATTCGGACGTGAGTTCAAGCTGTTCAATTACTCGCTTGACGGAAAGGGTGTAAAAAAAGAGCCCGAGGGACCGAAAAACCTCAAAAACTTTTTTATAAGTTACTGGCGTAAGTTCGGGCAGCTCGTTACCGTCAACATCTATTACGTTTTCGGTAATTTCCCCGTGCTTTTTGCGATGCTTGCAATAAGCGGAAACCTGAACGTCAAGCTCTCGGCGCCCACCTCGTCGCTGTACTCGGCTTTGTACGGACTCACCGCAAACGGCGCAGACACGCCGCTTTTAGCGGCGCTTAACGGAATTCACGGAGTTTCGGGTGAGCTGTCGATACCGACAGTCGCAACTAACGTGTTCTGGTGGCTCTCGCTTCTGGTGCTCGTGACCTTTGGACTCGTGAACGTCGGCTGTACCTATATTCTTCGCAATATGGTAAAGGGCGAGCCGATATTTATGTGGACAGACTTCTGGTACGCGATAAAAAGAAACTGGCGGCAGGGAATAATACTCGGCGTGCTCGACCTCGTGTTTACGGGCGTTATCGCATACGATATCGTCTTCTTTAACCTTAACACAAGCAACTTTATGCTTGGAGTGTTCTTCTGGTTCTCGATAGCGCTTGCGGTGATATATTTCTTTATGCGCTTCTATATGTATATCGTGATGGTAACCTTCGACCTCTCGATATTCAAGATACTCAAAAACGCACTTATCTTCTCGCTTCTCGGAATAAAGAGAAACGTGATGGCGCTTCTCGGAATAGCGCTTTCGCTGTTCATAACCTGGTGTATGCTAAACCTTTTCGTACCGCTTGGAATAATAATTCCGTTCGTGGCGCTGTTCGGCACCTGCTCGTATATGGGCGCGTACGCGGCGTTCCCGAAGATAAAGCAGTATATGATAGACCCATACTACGTTGAGGAAGAGGACGAGGGCGAATATGAGGAGCCCATCTTCAAGGACAGAGGATAATTCATATAAAAAACAAAATCGGCAGAGAAATCTGCCGATTTTGTGGTATAATGGGTGCGGGTGATGATAATGGAAGAATTAAAAAAGAGTAGAAAATCGCCAAGATTGCGCGAATTTAATTATAATAGTGTGGGTGCGTATTTTGTAACGATCTGTACGCAAAACAGGCGATGTATTTTATCTCGCATTGTAGGGACAGGCGCAATTAAAGCTAACAGTACTTTTTCCAAATTTATATCGACGTTTAAGCGGTTTTGCAACAAAGAGTACGGGGAGAATATTTGGCAATCCCGTTCTAACGATCACGTTATTCGAAATCGCGAAGATTACGAAAAACATATAAAATACATTCACGAAAATCCAACGCGTTGGTATTATGATGAATTGTATTCGGAAGATTAAGGTATTGCTTTTCTCAACAAATAAACCACCGACAGAATTTCTGTCGGTGGTTTTCTTCATCGTCTTCTGTTTCTTCTGCGGCGGCGTGCAAACGCGACGTAGCTGAGCATCAGATACGCCGTAAACACCACGGCGAATATTATCAGAGTTATTTTTACCTGACGGCTTTTGAGGAGATTTTTAAGATAGTCGAGCGCGCGCAAAAGTGAGCTTGCACGCACGTTGTTTTTTGTGATAAGCTGTACGGTCGCGATGACCTCGTCCTTATAGATAACGTCTATCTCGCCCGCGCGCTGACCCTCGTATATTGGCGCGGTCATAGTGTCGCGGTCGAGCTTCATTTCGTACGATATCTCTGACCGGGCGTCGGTGTCAAGGGGGAGAAAATAGTCGACCTTGTTTTCAGGCGACGCGATAACGTAATCCACGTTTTTTGCGAGTGAAACGGGTATTTCCTTTACTATCGAATCGGGATCAAGCACGGTTACGTAGCCGAAGCTTCCGCTTGCCCACTTGATAAGCTCGCTTGCGGCGTAAAACGCGACGTTGTCGCCGTTATCGTCTCTGCCGCCGCCCATTACCGTGATTATGTAAGTAAGTCCGCCATTTTCGGCAGCGGTGACCACGCAATGACCGCCGAGCTGAGTGTAGCCCGAGTTAAGGCCGATCGCGTTTTTATCGTAGTATTTTCTTTCGATATGGGTCGAGAGCAGGTAGTTTCTGTTGTGGACCACCCTCTGTCCCGACTTGTTTGTAGCGGGCATAACGTAGCGCGTGATTCCAGCGTACTTAGCGTACTCGGGGAGCTTATAGGCGTACGCCGCGATGAGCGACGTGTCGCGCGCGGTGGTGCGCATACCCTCGCTGTCGATACCGCTGACGTTCTCGTAAACCGTTGAATTCGCGCCAATTTCCTTGGCTTTTGCATTCATAAGCTCCAGAAAAGCCTCGATTGAGCCGCTTATCTCAAACGCAAACACGTTTGCGGCATCGTTCGCGCCGCCCGCGATGAGCGCGGTGAGAAGCTCGTCTACCGAAACCTCCTCGCCCGCTTCAAGACCTATGTTATTGCCCTCGGTGGCGTCGATGGCTTCTTTGCTCACCGTGAGCACGGTGTCAAATCTGCCGTCGAAATGCTCATACGCGAGGATCGCGGTCATAATTTTAACGGCTGACGCAGGAGCGATGGGCTCGTCCGCGTTTTTCTCAAAAACCGTAAGACCGCTGTCAACGCTTAGAATATGGGCGTATTTTGTCAGCGTGAGATTTGGCGAGTCGGGCTCATCGAGCGCCAACGTATTTGTTAACAGAACGGCGGCGAGAAGTATCGCCGCCGCAAAAATCACGAAAAATTTCTTCATTTCAGACTCCGAAATAATTGTTGACCGCCTCGGTATCGAGCCGAATCTGCTCACGCAGAAGCTCGGCTGAATCAAAGCGCTTTTCGTCACGAAGCTTTTTGTAAAAGGAAACCTTTACGCACCTTCCGTACAGATCTCCCGAATATCCTATTATATGTGTTTCGCAGTTCACTCTGCCGCCGTCATCAAACGTCGGTCTGACCCCTACGTTTGCAACGCCTCTGTAATCCGCACCGTCAATATTCACAAGACACGCGTAAACTCCGTGCGACGGTACGAGGTGAAGCGGCGGAAAGCTCTGGTTGATGGTAGGAACGCCGAGTAAGCGACCAAGCTCCTTGCCGTGTTCCACGGGCAGAGAGATAAAAAACGGACGTCCGAGCAACACGGCGGCGTATTCCATATCACCGCGCTCTACTGCCTCGCGTACGCGGGTCGAGCTTACGGGCAAATTATCCGCATTAACAGGCGGAATTATGACCGCGTGCCCGTCCATAAGCGCGAGAAGCTCGTCTGCCGTGCCCGCACCGTTTTTGCCGAAGTGAAAATTAAAGCCGCACACCGCGCACACGGCGCCAAGCCTTTTTACAAGCACTTCGCGCACAAATTCGCTCGGAGACATGGCTCGCACCCTCTCAAAATCGGCAACGAACACTCTCTTTATACCAGCACTCTCGAAAAGCTCAAGCTTTTCGTCGCCCTGCGTAATGAGTCTGGGACTGCCGCCGTCAAGCGACTCGCGCGAGTGCTTGCTGAAGGTGAAAACGGCGGGTGTTGCGCCGAGCTTTTCGGCTTGACTCACCGTTTTTTCAAGCAAAACGGTATGAGCGACGTGAACGCCGTCAAAATTTCCGAGCGCAACTATGTGGCTCTCGCCCAAGGGGAGAGAATAGGCGTCAAGACTGCAAATATCCATAAAAAATACAATTACTTGGAAAGACCGAGATAATTCTTAAGCATAAGGTTAAGAAGATCGTCGCGGTCTATGCGGCGGATAAGGCTGCGCGCATTCTTGTGGTTTGTGATGTAGGTAGGGTCCTCGGAGAGAATGTAGCCGACTATCTGGTTAATGGGGTTGTAGCCCTTTTCGCTCAGAGCCGAATATACCTCAAGAAGAATATCCTTTATTTCATTCTCACGGTCATCGTGGAGCTTAAAGGTTATTGTATCGCTGGATTGCATAATATACCCGTCCTTTCTCGGTAGAATACATTTATACTGATATCATCTTACAACAAATAAAGCTTTTTTTCAATGACAGGAGCGATTTTGTAATCCAAATGTAAGAAAAAGAAGCTTTCACTTCTTTTTCTTGGGCTTTGCCCAGCCCTTGCCGTAGCGCACGGACTGCTTTGCGGCTTTGCCGACACCCGACCCCGCGCTCTTTTCGCGCGACCACGTGCCGCCATCACCGCGTTTGCCCGACACACCTGTCTTCGCGCCTCTTGCACCCGACCTTACGCCTGCCTTTGCGGACTTTTTTGCCGCGCCCGTGCTCGTGCTTCTCTCGGGCTTTACAAGACATTCGCTCGAGTATCCGATAAGGTCCTCGCGCCCGCATTTTATAAGCGCACGGCGCACGAGATCGGCGTTTTCGGGCTTTGCGTACTGCAAAAGCGCCCTCTGCATACGCTTTTCCTCGAAATCCGAGGCGACGTATACCTTTTTGTTCGTGATTGGGTCGATGCCTGTGTAGAACATGACCGTCGAGGCGGTGCCTGGGGTGGGGTAGAAGTCCTGCACCTGCTCGGGCTTCATACCGATACTCTTGAGGTAAAGCGCGAGTGATACCGCGTCTTCAAGTCTGCTGCCGGGGTGGCTTGACATAAGGTAGGGGACGAGATACTGCTCAAGATCAAAGCTCTTGGTGAGCTCGAAAAACCTCTTGCGGAAGCGCTCGTAGACCTCTATCGCAGGCTTGCCCATGTGGGTCAGCACCGCGTTCGAGCAATGCTCGGGCGCGACCTTCAGCTGACCGCTGACGTGGTGCGATACAAGTCTTTTGAAAAACGCCTCGTTTTTGTCGTACATAACGTAATCGAACCTGATTCCCGAACGGATAAACACCTTTTTGACCTTGGGGAGAGCCTCTACCGCTTCGAGCAAACGAACGTATTCGCTGTGATCCACCTCGAGATTCTTGCACGGAGTCGGCGCAAGACACTTTCTGCCCGAGCAAACGCCGTCGGTTAACTGCTTTTTGCAGGACGGATAGCGGAAGTTTGCCGTGGGGCCGCCGATATCGTGGATGTAGCCCTTGAAGTCGGGCATTTTTGTGATAAGCTCAGCTTCTCTGACCACCGATTCAATGCTTCTGGAGCGCACGGTTCTGCCCTGATGGTAGGCTAGCGCACAGAAGTTACAACCGCCGAAGCAACCGCGGGTGTGGGTGACCGAGAATTTAACCTCGTCGATGCCCGGAACTCCGCCGAATTTATCGTACGAGGGGTGGGTGCGTCTGGTGTAGGGGAGCGCGTACACGCGGTCGAGCTCCTCGCGCTCAAGCGGCGGCATAGGTGGATTTGCGACGAGCTGTTTGTCGTCGTAGTATTCCACCACCGCCTTGCCCGAAACGGGGTCGGTGTTCCTGTACTGTACTCCGAACGCCCTCGCGTACTCGGCTTTCGACTCTTTGAGAATATTGTAGTCGAACTCTCCCGCGACCTCAAAGCTTATTTTGTCTCCGCGCGAAGCGAGATATACCGAGCCGCGAACGTCGCGGATCTTTTTTATCGGTACACCCTTGTCAAGAAGGGTGGCTATTCTGAGTATAATGTTTTCTCCCATACCGTAGGTGAGAATGTCGGCGCGCGAGTCGACTAAAATACTGCGGCGGACCTTGTTGTCCCAGTAATCGTAATGCGCGTGACGTCTGAGAGACGCCTCGAGACCGCCGATGATTATGGGCGTGTCGCCAAACGCCTCTCTGATACGGTTGCAGTAGACGATGACTGCGCGGTCGGGGCGTTTGCCCATAACTCCGCCGGGCGAGTAGTAATCGTAAGAGCGTTTTTTCTTGGAAACGGTGTAGTGGGTGACCATAGAGTCGATGTTGCCCGCGCTGACGAGGAATCCGAGACGGGGTCTCGGGTATTCCTTGAACGCGTCGGCGCTCTTGTAGTCGGGCTGTGAGAGTATGGCGACTCTGAAGCCTGCGTTCTCAAGAACTCTCGATATTATAGCCGTGCCGAAGCTCGGGTGGTCGACGTATGCGTCACCCGTTACGTAGACAAAGTCGGGTCTGTCCCAGCCAAGCTCGTCCATATCCGCGCGGCAAAGCGGTAAAAATCCCTCTTGAATTGGAGTTGGTTTCATTTATAAGGCTTGTCCTTTCGGAGAATCTTCATTTAATATATACATTATAGCACAAGTTTTGCTAAATGAAAATAGGTTAGTAAGAAAAGTTGTTTTTGCTTAGAGGGGGAGTGTGACCTAATTTTGTTTTGCGGAAATTTGCGTTGGTTTTGTTCATTTCTGTACGGACAGAAACGAACCAAAGAGGCATTTAAGAGAGAGGCGCGATGCCTCTCTCTTAAAAATCTCTCTCCTCGCCAAAGGGATTCTCCCTTTGGAAACCCTGCGACACGCTTCTTTACACGTAAAATAGAGTTTGAGAGCGCAAATTTAAGCCCTATGCTTCCTCAAAGCATAAATTTGAAACACAAATTTCAAATTTTATAAAACTTAGCGTTTCGGGGATTCCAAAGGGGTTTACCCCTTTGTGCCGTTTTGCGGAGGGGAGTCCGAGGGGAACCCAATCGGAAGGGTTCCTCCTCGGCGGTTCTTTGGTTCATTTCTGTCCGTACAGAAATGAACAAAACCAACGCAAATTTCCGCAAAACCAAATCAGGTCCACAACTCCTTCGAGACAAAAACTACTCACTTCCCGAAAGCTTCAAAAAGTCTTTCTCCTATCTCCGCATACTCTCCCTGACAGTTTACAAACACCACCAGATGTCCGCTTACAAAAATTTCCGACTCAATACCTGCCGAATACTTGAGAGTCCTCGCCCGACGCTCACACATTTTTACTATTGACGGAGTGTCCGTGGCGTTGACGGCGTAGAAAACGGCGGCGTCGCCGCCCGCATAGCGCTCGGAATACCACACCTGCATATATTCGACAAGTGAAAACTCGTCGGGCTCCTTGCCGCCGCGCCCGTAAAGAGCTGTCAGCTCGCGCGGCACGGAAGCACCCGAAAACGGCTCAAACGTCACGAGCTTTCCGCCAAAGCCCTCCACCGCACCCGAAAACTCAGCGTCAATATCCGCAAATCTTACCTCCCCGCACGAAGAAAAAATAACAACGCAGGCAAATAGAAGTCCGCACCACCGTAAAAGCAAGCTCAAAAAACCACTCCGTTCTCGGCAAAAATCTTCATTATAATATATATTACACGCGCGCGTGCAAAATGATAAAGAACAAAAATTACAAAAAGATTACAAAACCCCGCAGGGTATTGCAAATAAAAACCAAAAGAGGTAGAATGTACTCAAGATCTTACGAGAGTATGAATTTGCTCCCCGTACGAATTGCCGTAAATAAGCATCGTAGTTACTAAACGGTGTTTAATATTACAGTAATCTTACAAATACGGAAAATATATTGCAAATATCCATATCTTGACGTAAGATATACACAGGTAATTAGCGGAAAAACCGCGAAGTTAACCTCAAAAACTATTTTTTAAGGAGAAAGAACTATGAAAAAGTTTCTTGCACTCATCCTTGCAGTTCTTATGATCGCAGGTAGCGCAGTTTCCGTAGCAGCGTTTGACGACGTTAGCGGAAAGTACGCTGATGCAATCAACGGACTTCAGGCAACAGGAATCGTTGCAGGTACATCTGAGACAACATTCACTCCCGATGCACTTGTAACAAGATGGCAGATGGCTCTCTTTATGGCTAGAGCAGCTTCTGCAGTAACAGACGACGCAGACTGGGCAGAAGGCGCTAAGATCTTCACAGACTGCACACAGTACCTCGGAGCTATCCAGTACTGCTTCGGTAGAGGAATCATCAAGGGCGTAACAGCTACTGAATTCGCTCCTGACAACAACATCCTCTTCAGAGACGGTATCATCATGGCTATCCGTGCTCTCGGTTACGAGAAGGAAGACGAGGGTCTTGAAGCAAGCGCTAAGAAGTACAACAAGACAGGCGCAGCTTACTGGACTCCTTACTACGAGAGAGCTATTGAGCTCGGCCTCCTCGAGAACCTCGGCAACGTAGCAGTTGACAAGGCTCTCACACGTGCTGAAACAGCTCAGCTCATCTACAACATGCTCTACACACCCGTTTACGCTAAGGACGGCGCTAACACCAACAACTACACTCTTTACGATGTAGCATTTGGTGGCAAGGCAATCGTTGAAGTTGAAAACTCCATGAAGGCATGGGTTGCTGAAACTCCCGGCTACTTCTTCGGTACAAACGATACACTTGATGCAGACGATGAAGAAATCGTTATCGCTTGGAATGAGTATGACGAGGATGCTGAGGCATACACAGTTGAAACAGACAACGTTACATTCGACGAGCTCACAAAGTGGGGCGTTGACGTTGAGAACATCGACGAGTACTTCGCAGCTGCTCTCGAAATCATCAACTATGATAAAGATGACGTTTCTGACTTCGAGTACCTTGCTAACTTCGAAAAGGTAGCTCCCAAGGCTCTCACAAACGCTGACGTTAAGTTCACTTACAATGCTGATGACTCCATCAAGTACGCAAAGATCGGTACAAAGACTCACTACGAAGCAGGCGATGGCGAAAAGAACGAAATCGCTCTTTACACAGTTGATACTGCAGACGACGATCTTGACGAGATTGTATACGCAGCAACAACATTCGAAGCTATCGACGGCAATAACTACGATCTCGTAGTTTACGACGTTGACGGCGACAACTACTTCGAGTACGGTTACGTAAACTTCTACAAGATGGACGTTTACGAAGAAGCTAACACCAAGGGTGTTGAGCAGTTCGGCGATATGGACGGTCTCACAGAGGTTGTTTACTCTGAGACACTCAAGGAAGGCGACGTATTCGTTTACGCATTCGACCTCGCTACAAAGACTGTATCCGTTAAGGAAGTTGTTGAAGCAGCTACCGGTAAGATCACAGGCTACAGCGAAAAGAAGACTGACGACGGTATCGTAGGTTACGTTACTATCGGCGGCACAAAGTACACAATCGATCCCGCTGCAAACAACCCTATTACCATCGTTGATGACGGCGAAACAGGAATTGATGAAACTACTGCTGACGACCTTAAGACAGCTGCAGCTGCAGGTATAGCAAAGACATACGAATACTACACTCTCGGCGGTAAGCTCGTAGCATTCGGTAAAGAGATTACAGAAGAAGCTGCTGTTAACTACCTCATTATCAAGGACTTCACAGACTTTGAGCTCTACGATCACGTTGTAATGACAGCATTCATCGACGGCGAAGACAAAGAAATCAAGGTTCAGAAGATTACAAGAATTAACAAGGAAACCGGCGAAGCTCTCCCTGCTTCTAAGCTCAACACTAAGGGCTACAGTGCTCTCGCAGCAGAGCTCCAGGGTCTCTTCGGTATCTACACATACACTGTAGACGCAGACGATTACTACACCCTTACGGAAAAGCCTCTTGCACATGATGTTGCTGACTTTATTGGCAGCGACACTGCTATCAAGTTCAAGGATGGCGTACAGACAAACGCTAAGGTTTCTGCTGAAGAAGAAGAAGATGGCCTCATCGCAAGAAACAAGATGCTCAGACTCAGTGCTGACACTGCTATCTACCTCATCGACACAGAGCAGGAGAAGATTACAACTGTTGCAGCAAAGACATCCGGCGAATTCGAAATCCCCGTAGCTGCAACCGCTAAATTCTACGCTGACAAGATCGGTTTCGGTCAGGAAAATATTTCTGATGAGTGGACAACAGGTGTTGCAAGCGTTATCTATATCGAAGCTAATGGAGCAAAAGACGCTATAAATGCAGCTAACTACAAGCTCATCTTCGTTCAGGAAGAAGCTGCTGACCTCGAGCTCGGCACAGCTGCAGGCTTCGGCATCAAGGATACTGACGGTGACGAAACTAAGGACCAGGCATACGTTAAGTACGACGTATCTGACAAGGCATTCGTTCTCTCTACATTCGCTGGCGTAGACACTGTTTACGTTGAGAAGGGAGAAAACGTAGCTCCTCTTGCAGATGGTGCATACGTAATCGACGCTGAGGGCAAGGTTGTTGCAAGCAAGTCTCTCGATGATATCAAGGCTGCTGCTAACGGAGATATCTACCTCACAGTTACCGATGCAAGCCTTACCGGTACCGCAAAGTTCTACTTTACAGTAGCTGAAATTGCATCTACAGAAATCGACCTCTACAACTACGCCGATATCAGAATTGACGATGCCGACAATGTTGTTCAGTTTGATACTCGTGATGCTGCTAGAGCAGATGCTAACAGCCTCAAGGCTAACATACAGACTCTCCACTTCATGGATCTCACAATCAATGAAGATGATGAGATTGTAACAAAGTTCTACGATGCAACTGTAGCTCCTACAGTTAAGCCCGCTCTCATCAAGCTTATGGAAGACTATGAAGCTGATGATGAAACTGTAAAGGTTATCTACGCTAGTAACAAGGCAAACGCTGCTTTCGATTACAAGACTGCAGTTGCTAACAAGACTCTTAACGCAGTAATCATCAACAACATCGGTGAGTAATTTATAATTAAGTTACTCAATATGAGTTGATCATTCGCCCCCTCGGGTTTCCGAGGGGGCGTTTTTTGTTTCATATTTCAAAGACAATTATTTGTACTCTGCAATTAACCGTTTTCTTGGCTCAATACTTGACAAAATACTATCGCGTTGGTATAATATATTCTATGTAAGAATGATTATTATGCGGTATTATGCCTTGCAGTCGAGAGGAGTTGTCACAAATGAAAATAGCGGCAGCGTTAAGCGGCGGCGTTGACAGCTCTGTTGCGGCGTATCTACTGAAGCGCGATGGCTTTGACCTTTGCGGAATGACCTTCAGAATGCTCGATAATGACGGCTTTTTGGACGGCGACACTCCGTGTATGACGGATGAAGACGTTATTTCTGCGCGTGACACGGCGGCAAAGCTCGGCATACCGCACTACCTTTTTAACTACGGCGAAAATTTCAAGCGCGACGTGGTGGATAACTTCGTTTCGACCTACCTCGCAGGCGGAACACCTAACCCCTGTATTGAATGTAACAGATGCGTAAAATTTGGCGCGCTCCTTGCTCACGCTGAGGAGCTTGGCTACACTCATATAGCAACGGGTCACTACGCGAGAGTCGAGTATGACGCAGGCTCGGACAGGTATCTCCTGAAGCGTGCGGCTGACCCTGCAAAGGATCAGACCTACGTTCTGTATACTCTCACGCAGGAGAGGCTTTCCAAGATAATACTGCCTCTCGGTGGATACACCAAGGACGAAATACGCGAGCTTGCGCGTGAAAACGGCTTTAAGTCGGCGGACAAGCCCGAAAGTCAGGACATCTGCTTTGTGCCGGACGGCGACTACGCCGCTTTTATAGAAAGATACACGGGAAAACCCGACGTGCAGGGCGATTTCGTCGACTGTGACGGCAATATTCTCGGTACTCACAAGGGAATAACCCATTATACCGTTGGTCAGGGCAAACGGCTGGGTATTGCGATCGGCAGAAAGGCGTTCGTTTGCGATATTGACCCCGTTAGCCGCAGGATCACCCTCGGTGACAACGATATGCTTATGAAAAGCAGTCTTGATGCAACGGATGTAAATATTATTGTGGCAGACAGAATCCCCGACGCCGCACGCGTCGAGGTCAAGATAAGATATGCGGCAAAGCCCGCGCTCGCAAAAGTGTGGCAAACGGGCGAAAACTCCGTACACGTTGAATTTGACACACCACAACGCGCTATAACACGCGGTCAGTCCGTGGTTATGTACGATGGCGATACTGTCGTTGGTGGTGGGAAGATTATATAGTTGGCTTTACGCGTTTGAAGATTTTATGCCGCTTTTTGAAAAAAGCGGCGCAAAAACTTCAAATAGCGCAAAGACATGTCTTTGCGCGACGCTGATGTAACTCGTCCACACTCTAAATTTTATTTAATGTCAGGGTATGGGTTGAAGTTATATTTGCCGCAGAACTTCACGCGCGCTTTGCCCGTGGGGGCGTCCCCACCCGCCAAGCAGGGCTTGACATCCAACAATAAACAAACGCGTTAAAACGAAATTATGCGTCCCCAGACTTCGCACAGCGTGAGGATAAACGTTTCGCCGGGGATTCAAAAGGGGCGGGTAGCACCCGCTGGCATGGAGCGCGTATTGCTTTGCGGCAAGTGAAATCTTAACCCGTACCCTGATATTTCCAAAAGCCTCTCACTTTGGGAGAGGTGGCACGCGAAGCGTGACGGAGAGGGTCCCCTTTTGCGAGA
>JAZSOD010000064.1:0-2411 GCA_045536775.1 Eubacteriales bacterium
AAAAAGCGGAGACAGGGAAAAAGCAGAAGAAAAGCTTTCTGAGGTTACGACATATGCCGCAAAAGGATATTTTCTGACAGATAAAAACATATACGAGGACTTCAGGAGACTTGTCGGATTGGTATCGGCAGACGGGACTGAGGGATAAAAAGATAAGAAGAATAGTTTCTCTGATGCGGCAAAAGTTGTCATCAGAGAAATTATTTGATAAAAAATCAAAAAAAGTATTGACAAAACCGAAAACCTTTGCTATAATAGCTAAGTCGTTTGAATTTAATACTTATAAGCGGGTGTAGTTCAATGGTAGAATCTCAGCCTTCCAAGCTGATCGCGTGGGTTCGATTCCCATCACCCGCTCCAAAACGAAAAGGACACCGAAAGGTGTCCTTTTTGTTTTGGAATGAAATGGAGGGAATGAGCGTGAGCTACCTCCGGGCTTCACACAGGTATTGACAATATACGCCAAAATCTGTATTATAAAAGTAGCACGTACTCAATTTGCAAAAGTGAGGTGAATCAAATGAGTGTATTGCTGAAATGCGAAGCGCTTACTAAAAGCTACGGCAAGAAGCCCGCGCTGAACAATGTGAATATCGAGCTTGAAGGTGGAAAGATCGTCGGACTCCTCGGACCTAACGGCTCGGGAAAAACCACTCTTATCAAGCTTATAAACGGGCTCTTAACTTCGAGCTCGGGCACTGTTACCGTCAATGGAAACAAGCCTGGCGTAGAGAGCAAAAAAGAGGTGGCGTATCTTCCCGATAACATATATCTGAATTCGTGGATGACGGTAGACCAGATACTCGACTATTTCGAGGACTTCTATAGTGACTTCAGACGCGAGCTTGCATACGAGATGCTCGAGCGTCTCAGTATATCGCCGAAAACGCGGCTCAAGACACTGTCGAAGGGAAACAAGGAAAAGGTCTGCCTTATCCTTACAATGAGCAGAAACGCAAAGCTTTACGTATTGGACGAGCCGATAGCAGGCGTTGACCCTGCTGCGCGCGACTATGTAATATCCACGATAATAAACAATCATAACCCGGATTCGACGGTGCTCATATCGACTCACCTTATCTCCGACATAGAGTCTGTGCTTGACGAGGTTATCTTCCTCCGCGAAGGAAACGTCGTTATGCAGCAGACGGTCGAGCAGATAAAAGCCGAGAACGGCAAGAGCGTGGACGAGCTGTTCAGGGAGGTGTACAAATGGTAAAGAAGCTGTTTAAGCACGAATTTGCGGCTTATTTTCAGATAATGCTTCCAATGCATTTGATCCTTGTTGCCCTTGCATTCTTCGGAAGAATGATACAGATCGTTGAGACCGACAGTATTTTGTACAGAATTGGTATGGGCTCGTCGGTTGCGATCTTTATACTTGGAATCATAGCACTTTTTCTGATCACGCAGATATTCGCGATAGTCCGCTTTTACAAAAACCTGTTCACGGGAGAGGGCTACCTTACCCTTACGCTTCCCGTAACCGCGACTCAGCATATCTGGACGAAGGTCAGCACGGTTGTTTTGATGCAGGCGCTGAATATACTTATCGTAGGATTGTCCGTTCTTCTTTTTACGGCAGGAGAGACGTTCGTTGAGATTGTAAATGAAATTCAAGAAGCAGTTTCGGTATTATACGAAGAAGCGGGCAATCACTTAATTGGGTACGCGGTTGAAATAACCGTTATGTTAATTCTGTCTGGCTTTTCGACCAATCTTTTGTATTATTCCTGCATCGCGCTCGGACAGACCTTCCGCAAAAACCGCGTGCTTGCGGCGGTGGGAATGTACTTTGCATATTGCGTAATAATGAGGCTTTTTGAAACCATACTCAACGTAGTGCTGTTTGCTTCGATTGGATCTGAATGGATTGAGAACGTGGTGAATTATTTGACGGAGCACGCCTTTGCATCGCTCCACACAATTTACGGCTTTGCTATTTTCGTTAGCATTGTAATGTGTATTGTTTTCTTTATGATACCGAGACACGTTATGACCAAAAAGCTTAATCTCGAATAAGACAAAAAGGACACCATTCGGTGTCCTTTTTGTTTTGGTGCCCAAGACGGGACTTGCCCGCCTGCGGGCGGAGCGGTGGATGACTTTAACAAATTACATCAACGGCGAAGCCGTTGTATATCATCAATTTCGAAGAAATTGCATATCATCAACACGGAGTGTTGTATCTCATCAAGTTGCAGGCAAAATACACGCTGTCGCGTGATGAGATACAGCCCGAAGGGCTGATGATATACACCGCACTTCCTGCGGTGATGATATGCCAAGCCTGCGGCTTGGATAAAAAAATTCCAAGTCCGCAGACTTGGAATTTTTTGGTGGGCCTTCGAGGACTCGAACCCGGGACCGACCGGTTATGAGCCGGGAGCTCTAACCAACTGAGCTAAAGG
>JAZSOD010000067.1:0-27092 GCA_045536775.1 Eubacteriales bacterium
CGAAAACGGTGAGGTTACCGCTATCCACGTCAACGCAGATCTTGAAACGGGTAACGGTAATCCTGCTGACGGACGCAAGATAAAGGGAACCATACACTGGCTCTCGGCTGCTCACGCGCTTGACGCTGATATGATGCTTTACGTCAAGCTCTTCACGATCGAGAACGTAGGCGATATTCCCGAGGACAAGACCTATAACGATTATCTCAACCCCGAATCTCTCACAAAGCTTACGGGAAGCAAGATCGAGCCTTCGCTCAAGGATGCAAAGCCCGGAGAAAAGTTCCAGTTTGTTCGTAACGCATATTTCTCGGTGGATACCAAGTACGAAAATACCTTCAACCGTATAGTAGTGCTCAAGGACAGCTTCCCCAAGAAGTAAAAGAAAAAAATAGCCTGAAAGTTTTTTCAGGCTATTTTAGATAAATCACGACCATATACCCGAAAGGCAGGCAAAATAATGATAAAGCTTTATAATAACGGCGTTTTCATTACGAATAACACCGTGATAGAAGACAACGGCGAGGCAGGCGTAAGGCTTGCGGCTCTCGGTAAAAATATAAATGCCGAGGAGGCAAAGAAGAATACTATCGCGTATTCCATACTGACAAGCCACAACACCTCGGACGACAACAAAAATCTGAAGATAAAGTTTGATGCTATTGCATCGCACGATATTACATACGTTGGTATTATCCAGACCTCACGTGCATCGGGACTTGAAAAGTTCCCGATACCCTACGTTCTCACAAACTGTCATAACAGTCTTTGTGCGGTCGGCGGTACTATAAACGAGGATGACCACGTGTTCGGACTTTCCGCTGCTGAAAAGTACGGAGGAATATACGTCCCCGCGCATCAGGCGGTAATTCACTCGTTTATGCGTGAGATGATGAGCGGATGCGGTAAAATGATACTCGGCTCTGACAGCCACACAAGATACGGCGCACTTGGCACTATGGCGATAGGCGAGGGCGGAGGAGAGCTTGTAAAGCAGCTTCTCTCAAGAACCTATGACGTAAAGATGCCCGAGATAGTAGCGGTGAAGCTTGAGGGCGAGGTCAAGAGGGGTGTTGGTCCGCAGGACGTTGCACTTGCTATAATCGGTGCGGTGTTCAAGAACGGCTACGTCAAGAACCGTGTACTTGAGTTTATTGGAGGAGGTATTGCAAAGCTTCCCATCGAATTCCGTAACGGAATCGACGTAATGACCACCGAAACCACTTGCCTTTCGTCTATTTGGATGACAGATGACGTAACGCGCGCATATTTTGAAAACCACAAGCGTCCCGAGGACTACAAAAAGCTTGAGCCCGGTGACGTTGCATACTACGAAAGACTTGTTGAGGTGGACCTTTCCAAAGTAGAGCCGATGATAGCTCTCCCGTTCCATCCCAGTAACGTGTATACTATACGTGAGCTTAACGCAAATGCCAAGGATATACTTGAGAACGCAGAAAAACTCGCGCTTGAGCAGCTTGAGACCGCTGGATTGAAGCTCGGACTTGCAGATAAGATCACAAGCCGCGGAATCAGAGTCGATCAGGGTGTTATCGCAGGCTGCGCAGGAGGAACTTATGATAACCTCGTTGCATCTGCGGATATTCTTAAGGGCGCAAATATCGGAAGCGGCGAGTTTGCTCTCTCGGTATACCCCGCGAGCCAGCCTGTATTCCTTGAGCTCATGCGTGACGGTGCGGCAGCAGAGCTTATGAGCGCGGGCGCGACCATCAGAAGCGCGTTCTGCGGACCCTGCTTCGGTGCAGGTGATGTTCCCGCAAACGGTGGACTTTCCATTAGACACTCTACCCGTAACTTTCCCAACAGAGAAGGCTCGAAGCCTGCAAACGGACAGCTCTCGTCCGTTGCGCTGATGGATGCGAGAAGTATTGCGGCAACTGCGAGAAACGGCGGTATTCTTACATCTGCCGCAGATATAGAATATAATGAAAGAACACACGAATACGTGTTTGACGACAGCTCCTACAAGAGCCGTATATATAACGGCTTCGGTAAAGCCGATCCGACGAAGGAGCTTAAATTCGGTCCTAATATCACCGACTGGCCCAAAATGGAATCGCTCACCGAGGACGTTATGCTTGAGGTGGTGTCTGTTATCACAGACCCCGTAACCACGACAGACGAGCTTATTCCGTCGGGTGAGACCTCGTTCTACCGTTCCAACCCCTTGAAGCTTGCCGAATTTACTCTTTCGCGTAAGGATCCCGGATACGTTTCACGCGCAAAGGCGATAAATGCACTTGAAAAGAGCAGAGTGAACGGCGACGTAAGCGACACAGCGATACTCGAAGCTTACGCAAAGCTTGAGGCGGCAGGCATAAAGACGGACGCTAAGAAAACGGCAATAGGAAGCGCAGTCTACGCTAACAAGCCGGGTGACGGCTCGGCGCGTGAGCAGGCGGCATCCTGTCAGAAGGTGCTCGGCGGTCTTGCTAATATTGCAACCGAATACGCCACCAAGCGTTACAGAAGTAACCTTATCAACTGGGGAATGCTTCCGTTTGTGCTTGACGGCAAATTCGATTTCAAGGTTAGTGACAAGGTGTTTGTACCCGACGTACGCAAGGCGGTTGCAGACAAGGTCGAAAAGATAAAGGCATACGTTGTAAGCGACACGGTTAGTGAAATTACTCTCACACTCGGTGAGCTTACCGATGACGAAAGAAAGATAATTATGTCGGGATGCCTTATCAATTACTACAGAGACGGAAACTGAAAACACAAAAACGGACGAGGTAGAACCTCGTCCGTTTTTGTGTTTGAGATGCGAAATTTGCCAAAAAGCCGTGGTGTTTATAATATAATATGTATATTTCATAGAAAGTGGCGTTTTTTGATTGACAAAACGTGAAAAAAGTAGTAAAATTAAATTAACGCCGAGGCAAAGTCTATAGTGTCTCGGAGTAATAAGCCGGGAGTAATGCTTCCGGTAAAAATTTTTTGGAGGACAAAGACAATGTTCAAGAAGATTCTTTCTATCGCGCTTGCACTCATTATGATTGCATCCGTAGCTTGTCTTGCTTCTTGCGGCAACGAAGTTGCTACAACAGAAGACGCAAGCAACACTGAAGTAGTTGAAACTCCCGAGGATACTCTCAAGGTTGGTTTCATCTTCCTTCACGACCAGAACTCTACCTATGACCTCAACTTCATCGAAGCAGTTGAGCGCGCTCAGGCTAACCTCGGTCTTACAGACGATCAGGTAATCGTTAAGACCAACGTTCCCGAGGGACAGGAATGCTACGATGCAGCAGTTGACCTCGTAGACCAGGGTTGCTCCCTCATCTTCGCTGACAGCTTTGGTCACGAAGACTTTATGATCGAAGCAGCTAAGAAGTTCCCCGAGGTTGAATTCTGCCACGCTACAGGTACAAAGGCTCATACTGAAGGCCTTAAGAACTACCACAACGCATTTGCTGATATCTACGAAGGTCGTTACCTCGCAGGTGTTGCAGCAGGTATGAAGCTCAACGAAATGATCGCTGACGGTAAGTTCACAGCTGAAGAAGCTAAGATCGGTTACGTTGGCGCATTCACATATGCAGAGGTTATGTCGGGTTACACATCCTTCTTCCTCGGCGCAAGATCCGTTTGCCCCACAGCTACAATGGACGTTCAGTTCACAGGAAGCTGGTATGACGAAGCTGCAGAAAAGGAAGCAGCTACAACTCTTATCAACAGCGGATGCAAGCTCATCAGCCAGCACGCAGACTCTATGAATACTCCTACAGCTTGTGAAGCAGCAGGCGTTCCTAACGTTTCCTACAACGGAAGCACAGTTGCAGCTTGCCCCAACACCTTCATCGTATCTTCCAAGATCGACTGGACTCCTTACATGGAGCTCATCATCAACGCTGTTAAGAACGGCACAGAAATTCCTGCTGACTGGTGCGGCGGTATCGCAGAGGGCTCTGTAGTTCTCTCCGAGGTTAACACCAAGGCAGCGGCTGAAGGAACTGTTGAAGCTCTTGAAGCAGTTAAGAAGGAGCTTCTTGACGGCACACGTAAGGTATACGACATCACAACATTCACAAAGGGCGGAGAAGCTCTTACAGAAGAACACCTCGCAGACGTTGATACAGACGCAGCGTTCACACCCGAGACTAAGGTTGTATCCGATGGTTACTTCCACGAGTCCGAGTACCGTTCTGCTCCTTACTTCGACGTTCAGATCGACGGTATCACACTTCTCAACGCTAAGTATTAATTACTTATAGCAAACTGCCAAAGGGGCGGGATATAAACGTCTCGCCCCTTTGATTTTTATATATAGCAGGTCTATATTCCGTATATGCTGAAATTGGAGGTATTACTGTGAACAATAACATCGCAGTGGAACTGAAAAACGTTACCAAGAGATTTGGAAGCGTTGTTGCCAACAAGGACGTTGACCTTGAGGTAAGACGCGGAGAAATACTCGCTATTCTCGGAGAGAACGGAAGCGGAAAAACAACGCTTATGAATATGATCTCCGGTATATATTTCCCCGACGAGGGACAGGTGTTTATCGACGGTGAGGAGGTTGTAATCAAGTCTCCCAAGGAAGCCTTTGCCCACGGTATAGGTATGATACATCAGCACTTCAAGCTTGTTGATGTTTTTTCCGCCACCGAAAATATTATTCTTGGTGTAAAGGAAAACGGCAGATTTTCGAAAGCAGAGGCGAGCAAACGTGTCAAGGAGATAACCGAGCGCTACGGCTTCAGCATAGATACGGAAAAGAAAATATACGAAATGTCGGTGTCAGAAAAGCAGACGGTTGAAATAATCAAGGTGCTTTACCGTGGCGCGGAGATACTTATTCTCGACGAGCCTACGGCGGTGCTGACTCCTCAGGAAACAGAAAAGCTTTTTGCCGTTTTAAGACGTATGCGCGAGGACGGCAAATCAATAATCATAATCACACATAAGCTCAACGAGGTGCTTGCGATATCCGACCGTGTTGCCGTGCTGCGAAAGGGCGAGCACGTCGCGACTGTAAACACACCCGAAACAAATGAAAATGAGCTTACCGAAATGATGGTCGGAAAAAAGATAACCCTTAACATCGAGCGCACGGAACCCAAAAACGTATGCGACAGACTAAGCGTTCTTAATATCTCGTGCACAGATAAAGAGGGTGTAAAGGTCCTTGATAACGTGTCGTTCGTTGCGCGTGCAGGAGAAATACTCGGCATCGCGGGAATCGCGGGAAGCGGACAGAGAGAGCTGCTTGAAGCCATAGCGGGTCTTCAGCATCTTGACGAGGGTGAGATACTTTATAATAATCCCAAGACGGGGCAGGTATCGGATCTTCGTGACCACACTCCGCTTGAAATACGCGAAATGGGAGTGAGACTCTCGTTCGTGCCCGAGGACAGACTCGGAATGGGACTTGTCGGAAATATGAATATAATCGACAATATGATGCTCAGAAGCTACCGTAAGGGTAAGTCGGTATTTCTTAACAGAAAGAAGCCGCACAACCTTGCGGACGAGATAATCGAAAGCCTTGAGGTGGTAACGCCCAGCGCTTACACACCCGTGCGCAGACTTTCGGGCGGTAACGTCCAGAAGGTGCTCGTCGGACGTGAGATAGCCTCTGCACCCTCGGTGCTTATGGCGGCTTATCCCGTGCGCGGACTTGACATCAACTCGTCGTACACCATATATAATCTCTTAACAAAGCAAAAAGAAAACGGCGTTGCCGTGATCTTCGTCGGAGAAGACCTTGACGTTTTGGTTGATCTTTGTGACAGAATACTCGTCATCAACTCGGGAAAAATAACCGGTATTGTTGACGGACGTACGGCAACCAAAGAGGAGATAGGTCTGCTCATGACAAAGAGTGATTTTGATAATTCAGAGCTTGGAGGTGAAGATAATGACAAGTAATACTGTGAAGCACAAAAAAGTGCACGAGCCATTATTTCACATAGCCAAGCGCGGAGCGATTCCGTGGTGGAAGGCGTGGATAATCCGCGCCGTTGCGATTCTTGCGGCGCTCGCAGTTGCGGCGATCGTTACGGTTTTGCTCACGGGAGAAAATCCCATCGAAGTATACGCAAAAATGATAGACGGTTCATTCGGTACTCCGAGAAGAATGTGGAAGCTTGCGCAGAATATAGCTATGCTTTTGTGTGTTGCCCTCGCGGTAACTCCCGCATTCAAAATGCGCTTCTGGAATATTGGAGCAGAAGGACAGGTGCTTGCAGGCGGTCTTTCGTGTGCGGCTTGTATGATACTTCTTTCCGATAAGCTTCCTGCTCCCGTGCTTATGCTCGTTATGATAGTATCGAGTATTGCCGCAGGAGCGATATGGGCGCTTATTCCCGCAGTCTTTAAGGCATTTTGGGATACAAATGAGACCTTATTTACTCTTATGATGAACTATATTGCCACTCAGCTCGTTGCTTTCTTTGCTATGAAGTGGGAAGCAAGAAAGGGCTCGGGCATTATAGGTATTATCAATTCTCAAAACAGAGAGGGATGGCTGCCTTCTCTCGGCGGTCAGGACTACCTTGTGAACGTTCTTGTGGTTGTGGCACTCACTGCCGCAATGTATGTTTATCTTAAGTACAGTAAGCAGGGCTATGAGCTCTCTGTTGTCGGAGAAAGCCAAAACACCGCCAGATACGTCGGTATAGACGTTAAGAAGGTGGTCATTCGCACTATGATAATATCGGGTGCGGTGTGCGGTATTGCAGGCTTCCTTTTGGTCAGCGGAACAAACCACACTATCACGGCAACGACTGCAGGCGGACGCGGATTTACGGCTATTATGGTTTCATGGCTTGCTAAATTCAATCCTATTTATATGGTATTTACATCTTTCCTGCTTGTGTTCCTGCAAATAGGTGCGGGTGAGATAGCAACCGCATTTAAGCTCAATCAGGCATTTGCGGATATTATATCGGGTATTATTTTGTTCTTTATAATCGGCTGTGAGTTCTTTATTAACTATCAGCTCGTTGGACGCCATTCGGGAAAGGGGGATAAATAATGATTATAACGTTTATACAGCGTGCTATTATTCAAGGTATTCCTCTTTTGTTCGGCTCGACCGGAGAAATTATAACAGAGAAATCGGGAAATCTTAACCTCGGTATTCCGGGTATTATGTACGTCGGCGGTATAAGCGGTGTTATAGGTGCTTTCCTGTATGAGCAAACCGTACCGATCGGACAACCCCTTAATCCCGTTCTTGCAATTGCTGTTCCGTTGTTGAGCTCGCTCCTCGGTTCACTTTTGATGGGACTTATATACTGCTTCCTTACGGTAACACTCAGAGCAAATCAGAACGTTACGGGTCTTGCTCTTACAACGTTTGGAGTGGGCTTCGGAAACTTCTTCGGAGGCTCGCTTGCAACCATTCTTAAGAGCCCTACAGCATCTGTTATCGTTACGAGAACCAGCGAGTTTTATAGAATCAAGCTTCCTTTTGCGGAAAGCCTCGGATGGTTTGGAACGGTGTTCTTCTCATACGGATTTCTTGCATATTTAGCAGTAATAATTTCCATACTTGCCGCTTGGTACTTTAAGCATACCAAGTCGGGTCTTCACCTTCGCGCCGTTGGTGAAAATCCAGCGACGGCAGACGCGGCAGGCATAAACGTAACTGCATACAAGTACGGTGCAACCTGTATAGGAAGTATGATAGCAGGACTTGGCGGACTTTACTACGTTATGGACTACACGATGGGTGTTTGGTCGAATAACGGCTTCGGTGACCGCGGATGGCTTGCTATAGCACTCGTTATATTTGCTATATGGAACCCCAATATCGGTATATTCGGCTCGTTCCTGTTCGGTGGACTTTACATCGCGTATCTCTACATTAAGATACCCGGACTTGATTCAAGCATCCAGGAGCTTTTCAAGATGATACCTTACGTCGTAACCATCATAGTTCTTGTAGTGATCAGTATCCGCGACAAGCGCGAGAATCAACCTCCCGCAAGCCTTGGACTCTCATACTTCAGAGAAGAAAGATAACAATCCTGATTAATTGACAAATTAAATGATAACAAAAAATGCAGATGATATTTCATCTGCATTTTTTGTATGTTTGGTTATAGGGTCTCTTGCTTTTTGCTCTTTTTGAATGCAGCAATAAGTGATACCAATATAATTGCCGCTAAAAGAACGGCGCTTATAATACCGTAAGCGTTTGCTGCACAGGATATCATCGTTGTCCAGATAGCATTTATATAGGCGAATCCGCCGCCAAGACTAATGTTAAATCTGGCGGGTAAATTCTGTGCGCTTAGATAACCGAACGGTATGGTGAAAAATATTGATATTGTAAAGAGTGTAAGGAAGAGAGTGTATGCCGAGCCTACAAGCTTTTTTGTAATTATAAGAATAAGTGTGATTACAAAGAAGAGTGCAAACAAGGCTGCGATCGGTATAAAGAGCTTTCCGATCTGAGTGACATCTGTGTAGATATGTCCGTATCCGGCAATGGCATTCTGAACTGTATCCATTGAAAACGAGTTAATGGAAACCTCAACTGCCGTACTATACTTTTCAGCAAGCATAATACGGTTTTCTTCAAGCACGAAAAGCTCGGGGTGCAGGGTGCTTGATGCGTTGTCCGTTATGATCTTCAAGAACTCCTCATGACTATACTCGACATAATGTATTTCCTTGCTTTCTGATATGAAGTCGTTATAGAAATCCTTGAAATATTTGCTGCTGAGAGCATCGTAATCAATATTGTTGTTGATTTCTGTTGCAAAGGAGGGATCAAAGCCGTAGTCCTTTGAAATTATATCAATACCCTTGCCTGCATCGTGTCTTATATAATCGCCGTCGATAAATGAGCTAACAGTGTTTGTAAATCTCTCGGGATTATATACTGTAAAATAGAAATAAGCGGTTGCAAGTGAGGCTATAAAGAGTATTGCAACAAAAAACGATAGCAGGGAAGCAAAAAACTTACTGATACTTACTTTCATACAAAACTCCTTTCTTCAGCGAACACACAAGCGCAATTCTCTGATTTGTAAGATTGACTCCGTTTGAGCGAGGGTAACAAGTGTAAAGCAAAAGTGTATCTCCGCCATAATCTGCAGTGAGAGCAGAAGAATCGGACTGAGTGAATATGAACTTGTCCGTAACCTCATATTTATAAGTTCCGTACGTGGTCTGCATTGTAACCTCGTCTCCGATCTCGGTGTCCTCGATCTCGTAGAACCAGGTCATAAAGTGAGCAGAAAGAACGCAGTTTTTGCCGAGGCCGCAGAAATGTGAGCTGTTCCACTGACCGGCACCTTCGGCAAGGATCTCGTCATTATCTCCAAAATAAACGGGAATATCCTTCGTTTCCCAACCGTCAATATTAAGAGTTGCCCATCTTGAGCCGTAATGAATGGTGGGTATGGTTTCTTTGGATTCTAGTATAATATCGGGTGCAGTGTCCAGGGGTATAAATTCTTCTTCGATGCTATCTATAATAATAGCATCTGCATCACGATCAATAGCATCGGCACTGCTTATCAGCATATTGAAGGCGGCGTTGGTTTCGAGCAGCTTGCTGTATGCATAATCCGTCAGACAGTACACAGCAAGTGTAAAGCATACAGCCGGGACAAGCATAAAAATAAATTTGACAATTTTTTTCATAAGAATTCCTTTCTGTATACTTAATTTTCGTATTTTTTGAGAAGAGTTGTGCCACATACTCCGAGAGATATAAGAACGAGTGCGACGATGATAGGAGTAATGCCGGTGGTCTTAGTGCCTCCGGTAAGCTTAACCGGAGTGTCAATAGTCGCAACCTTTTTTCCTTCGCTGTAAATGTCAAGCTTAATATCTGTTGGATTAGCAGTTGAGATAGCTTTAGCATCAATTTTTGCTGTGAGTCCAAGAATGTTACAAGCGTCGTTTACAATAGAAATTACCTTTTCTTGCTTTTGTGCTTCGGTAAGATTGTTATCGGGTGAAGGAGTTTCGATGGCGATAGCATCTGAAACGACGTCTTTTATCTGTTCGCTTATGGAAGACTTGTCAATAAGATTTTTTAGTTGCTCTTGTGTATTGGTGTCAGAAATAGCGTCTCCTGTTTCCTCTTCATAGGTAACGGTCTCGGTGCGTGGTACTTCGGTAGTACCTACAATGATATCCTTTGCATCGTTTATGAGCGGTATTACCTCGCTTGCCTGTTCCTCGGTTACTGTGATTTGATCAAGTGTTGCCTGAACGGTCGGGAGATATTGGTCAACAAATTCTTCAGGGCAGGCATCTAAAAATGCCGCGTAAATGCTTGCTTTGGCACTATCGGATGCACTTACGCCAAGTGTAAGTGTCGCAAATATAAGCATTGATAAAAGCAAGGGCAAAATTTTTTTCATAATGTACTCCTATATTATATTGTTAATAATTTATTATAGCGATTCAACTTCTTATAGCTTTTATTGCAGCCTTGCGGTCCTCGTATTTGAATACTGCAGAGCCTGCTACGAGAACGTTTGCGCCCGCTTCACGTACTACTTTTGAGGTTTCAGCCGTAATGCCGCCATCGACCTCAATCTCAACCTTGTCAGAGAGACCGGCGCGTTCAAGCATAGCCTTTACCACCTTTATGCTTTCAACTGTCTCCGGAATAAACGACTGACCGCCGAATCCGGGCTCGACCGTCATAACAAGAACGAGATCCACGAGGGGAAGAAGGGGCTCGAGCACAAATGCTGGAGTTGCGGGCTTGATGGAAATACCTGCTTTTTTGCCGCACGAGTGTATTTTGTTTATGACCTCAACGTGATTAGTGCAGCTTTCAAAGTGGAAGGTTATAATGTCGGAGCCGGCATTTGCGAATTCCTCGATATAACGTATTGGGTCCGTGATCATAAGATGCGTGTCAAAAACCGCGTCGCAAACCTTTCTGTTTGACTTGATTATACACGGGCCGAGAGTGATATTCGGAACGAATATTCCATCCATAACGTCTATGTGTATATACTCGGCACCGGCATCGCAAACAGATTTGATTTCTTGCCCTAGCCGCGAAAAGTCACTTGCAAGAAGTGATGGCGAAATTTTTATCATATTAAAAATCCTTTCATTAGATGAGAATATTTGTGTTTTCGGGATCAAAAAAGAGACTTTTCACAAAATAATGGTTTGGGAATGCTTATGTAAGTTATATAAGCGGTAGCAATAAGGGGTGTTTTCCATAAAATGTTATTGTGAAAGCTCGCGCAAAAAGGACGGGAAAGAAGTCAAAAAAAGCGGAACCTGATAGAATACCGTCTTATTTGCGCTTCACATAGATTATGCGGCACCGTATAAAAGCACAACGGCGTGTGCTGATATCGCGAGACCCTCGCCCGTGGGACCGAGATGCTCCTCGGTGGTCGCTTTCACGTTTATACAGTCCTTACTGCATTCAAACAAACGTGCGAGGTTCTCGCGGATTTCTTCGATATACGGCGAAAGACGCGGACGCTGGGCGATCACGGTAACGTCCATATTTCCGACAGACATTCCCGAGTCCTTCATAAGCTTACATACCTTAGCACAAAGCTTGCCACTGTCAATATCCTTGAAGCTCGGGTCGCTGTCGGGGAAGTGGCGTCCTATATCGCCACGCGCGAGTGCACCGAGCACCGCATCCATTACTGCGTGGTAAATGACGTCTGCGTCCGAGTGACCGAGCAAACCTTTCTCACATGGAATATTCACTCCTCCGAGAATAAGACGTCGCCCGACCTCAAGTCGGTGCAGGTCATATCCGTGACCGATTTTGAAATTCATTGTTATTTCTCCTTTATAAGCCTTACAGCTTTATTCCCGAGGCAAGCTCGTAAAGCTTCAGCTTTTGCTCCTTATACTGATAGGCGGAAACGTAATCGTTTTCGCCTTTTGCACATTGCTCAAGCTCGTCGTATATTCTGAACATCAATAGACTTCCATGTGGTGTGGGAGTTTGTTTTTCTGAGGCTATAATACCCTTGAGTTTTGCTTCGGCGTCATTGTAGCGGCCGTTTGCCATGTCAAGCCTTGCCGCAATGTGAGCCGATAGTATTTTGTCGCGTATTTCGGCGAGCGATGCGAGGTTTATCGCCTTGATTATTTGTCCCGAATCAAAAAGGTCGGTGAGCTTCAGATAGACGTAAATATCCATATATTTATCAAAGTCGGGAGGGGAGGAAGGCAGGTCGTTATGACTTCCGAGAGATTTGCCGAGTCTCTCTGCAAGACAGAGATAAAGATTTGCAATGTACGCGGTACCCGCCGTTGAGTAGGAGGTATCGTGGCTTTTATTTACCGCATCCGTGAGATATGTGGCGGCTTCTCTGTATTTTGATTTTCTAGAGCACTCTCTTGCAAGCGCAAGGTCGCATTCTATTATGAGAAGTTGGATCTCATCTCCCTTGAGACCCGAGGTCATTATAAGCTCAAGCGCCTTTAAATACTCTTCGTCCTTCATAAACGCTTGCGCTTCACGGACAAGCTCTGCACGCAGATAGTCGAAATAAATACTTTCCTCAAGCAAAATTCCGGCAGGAACTTTAAGCCTTTCGGCTATCAGGACCAAGGTAGGCAGAGAGGGAAGAGCCGCGCCCGTTTCTATACGACTTAGCATATTACGTGTAATATCGCTTCCTGCAAGCTCGGTCTGCGTCATATTCTTCATGCGTCGCAGTCTTTTGATTCTTTCGCCAATTGTCGATAACGTATTATTCTTCATTTTTCTTCACGCTTATACAGGTTATTTCCCGCACAGTCTATTGCGCATATAAGGGGAAGGTTTTCAACGTAAAGTCTTTTGACCGACTCACATCCGAGCTCGTCAAAGGCTATCACCTCGAGATTTTTGATACACTTTGCAATAAGTGCACCGGCACCGCCGATGGCGCACAGATAAACTGCGCCGTTATCGCAGATGCTTTTGCATACCTCGGGGCTTCTTTCACCCTTTCCTATCATACAGGTAAGTCCCAAGGAAAGTAATCTCGGAGTAAATTTGTCCATTCTTGACGAGGTGGTAGGGCCGCACGAGCCTATAACTGCATACTCTCTGGCAGGGGTTGGACCTGCGTAATATACTGTCGCTCCGTCAAGCTCGAACGGCAAGGTCCCTCCGCGGTCAAGAAGCTCGGATATTCTTTTGTGAGCGGCATCTCTTGCCGTGTAAATATATCCCGAGAGTAGAACCTCGTCGCCTGCGCGAAGCTCTTTTGCAAAAGCTTTCATCTCTGCTGTGTTGACTTTTACCGTAGCCATATAACGCCTCGAATAAACAATTTTTTCATATAAATATATTCTATCACAAGAATACGTATTTATCAATAGATTTATAAAAAAGAAACGCCGCGATAAGTACCGCGGCGAGTACAAATTATTTGGTTTCGACCTTTTCTTCGTTATCGTTGGAATCATCCTTTTTGTCGGAATCTTCCTTGAGTATTGTGATACGTGCTTCTTCGACGATCTTTTCGTCTGAGTTTGTGACTTCGACGAGAAGATTTTTGTATATGAAGCTTTCTCCTGGCTCGGGAAGATGTCCGAGCTCCTTGAGTATCCAACCGTTTACCGTCTGAGGAAGCTCTGCTTCGTCATCGGGAACAACATCGAAGCGTTCAAACATATCGAGTGCTCGTGCCGAGGCATCAACTATAAAGCTGTCCTCACTCTCCTGCTTGAACTGCTCGACTATCTCGTCGTGCTCGTCCCATATATCACCGACAAGCTCCTCAATGATATCCTCAAGCGTACATATACCGAGAGTTCCGCCGAAATCATCGAGAACCACGGCCATATGTGCTTTTTCAAGCTGGAATTTCTTGAGAAGGTCCGATATCTGTACGTGTTCCGAAACGTAGACTGCCTTGCCCATTGCAGACTTGAAGTTTGACGCGCCCTTGTGACGCATATAGTAGAAGTCTTTTTCGTGAAGAATACCGATAATATTGTCCACGGTGCCGTCGTAAACGGGAAGTCTTGAATAGCCTGTTTCGTAGAACATGGCTGCGATCTCCTCGGTTGTAGCGTTTGCGGGAACAGCCGAAACGTCAACTCTGGGAGTGGTTATGTCGCGCACCTCAAGGTCATTAAATTCGATGGCAGAGCGTATAAGTTCACCCTCATCCTCATCAATACCGCCGTCAAGCTGAGCTTCATCTACGATGGTGATGAGCTCGTCCTCGGTCAACCCCGTTTCTTCTTCTGTTTTGAAGATCATAGTAACAAGCTTCTGCCACAGATTGAGAAGAAAAGAGAGAGGGGTGAATACTACCGCAAGGAACTTGATAAAAGGGTAGGTTGCAAAGGTGATCTTATCGGGCATCTCTTTAGCAATTCTCTTGGGCGTTATCTCACCACAGAGTAGAACGATAAGTGTCATTCCGAGGGTTGCGATGGTTGCGCCGTTTTGTACCTTCCACTTCTCAACGAGAAGCACGGTAGCAATAGAAGAAGCCGCAATATTTACTATATTGTTGCCGATAAGGATGGTAGATATAAGCTTATCGTACTTGTCATAAAGATCAAGTATTTTCTGAGCCTTTTTGTTGCCGTCCTGTGCGGCGGTTTTCATTTTAACCTTGTTAAATGATAAAAATGCCGTTTCAGTTGCCGAAAAAAATGCCGACAAGGCAATAAGTATAATTAAAAATACAATAGATAATGTACTACTGTCGCCGTCCATAATAATATGATCCTCCGTAAATTAAATGTAAGAGATAAATTTGTCTTTCAAAAAATATCTGCTTACGCTACGGCGGCTCACAGGTATCTGCCGCTTCGGTTATCACGACGACCGGTCTTTTGGTCTTTCTGATAAAACGAGGTAGCTGAACACATCTTCGGGGCATACATCGGTGCGCCAAAGACGGGGCAGGGGAATCGCCCATACTGTTTATCACACTGCCTTTCTAATGAATATATTATTTTCATTATACAACATTCGTGCATATATTGCAATAGTATTGGGAAAAGTTTTTAAGGGATAATCCGTATATGCGGGGATTTTTTTGCTAAAAGGGCGTAAAAGTTAACATAAAGTACAAATTTTGGTGGTACAATAAAACGAATACTGAAAATGGAGGTGCGCCGACCGTGAGCCTTACAAGAAAAATCGGAGTCGTTTTTCTTATCCTTGCTATAGTGTGGAGTATGATCATATGGAGCTTTTCACTAAAAAACGCCGAAAGCTCGAGTGTTGACAGCAACGCGGCGAAATCGGCGCTCGAGAGCATACTTGAATTCTTTTTCGGTGAGGATGTAGAGCTTGGCGATAAGATGATACGTAAGCTGGCCCATTTTTGTGAGTTTGCGGCGCTTGGCTTCTTGACCTTTATGACGTTTTATTGTTTTGGTCACAGCAAAAGAATCGAGCTTATATCATATCCTACGCTGTGGGGACTTGGAGTAGCGGGAACAGATGAATTCTTACAGTTGTTTTTTGAAGGACGAAGCGCACAGCTTACTGACGTTCTGCTTGACGTATCGGGAGTGCTGGTGGCAGCACTGTTTATGTGGATGATTGTTATGATCACAAATAAAAAAAGCAGGCCTTGACCTGCTTTTTTTATTTGTGAAAACTTAGTCTGCATATACGCTGACAGCCTTCTTGCCGCCTGCGATATGTTCAAATTTTACAGTGCCTTCAATAAGAGCAAAGAGTGTGTCGTCCTTACCGATACCAACGTTGTTACCGGGATGAACTGCTGTTCCTCTCTGTCTTATAATGATGTTGCCGGCAAGTACGTGCTGACCGTCGGAACGCTTAACGCCAAGGCGCTTCGATTCACTGTCGCGGCCGTTCTTTGTAGAGCCGACACCCTTCTTATGAGCAAAAAACTGCAAACTGAGTCTAAGCATACGTGCACCTCCAATACCTTTCATTAATTAAGTGTTTGCTTGCATGACGAAATCCTCGGGTTCTTTATCAATGACCTTAACGTCAAGATAATCGAAATATTCCTCGACAAGCTCGGATAGTTGATGATAATAAGCCATTATCAGACCGCTTACCGCAAATCTTACGCTTTCGTCCTCCTCGAAAACGGGGAGAGCCGAGCGAGCGATAAGGCGAATCGTTGTGGTTTCCTCATCAATGTTGTAATCCGCTACCGAGCCGAATCCGACCTCGATAGTGTTTATAATAAGCATAGTCATTGAGGACAGGGCAGAGCAGAGAATATCGTCTCCTTCTTCGCCGTAAAGCGTGTGCCCCGATTCTTCGAATCCGTAAAAAACTCCGTCCGATTTGAAGAAAGTAATTTTTGTCATTAAAGACTTCTTCCTTCGACTACATTAACCCGCGATCGAATCGATCTGGATCTTTGTGTAAGGCTGTCTGTGACCGATCTTCTTTTTCGAGTCCTTCTTGGGCTTGTACTTAAGAATGTGGATCTTCTTAGCCTTGCCGTTCTTAACAACGGTTGCCTTAACAGTAGCACCCTCAACGTAGGGAGCGCCTACCGTAAGCTTGTCATCTGCGGATACTGCAAGCACCTTGTCAAAGGTAATGGTTTCACCGTCAGCAACGTTGAGCTTCTCTACGAAAATAACGTCGCCTTCAGCTACTTTGTACTGCTTTCCGCCGGTTACGATTACTGCGTACACGAAAAGCACCTCACTTTCATAATGTCTCGCTGTCAAGGTACCCTTACGGGATTTTCGACCTTTTCCATGCGGCAAACCATTATACCATTTAAGTGGGGTGCTTGTCAAGAGTTTTTTTCTATTTATATAAATATAAGCGAATTTTGTGTTATTTAACCGAGAGTGAGGCGGCTTTGAGAGTGTTTTTGAGCAACATTGTGATAGTCATAGGGCCGACTCCTCCGGGAACGGGAGTGATGTATGACGCCTTGGGCTCGACTGACTCGAAATCAACGTCACCGCAGAGCTTGCCGTCATCGAGTCTGTTTATACCAACGTCGATAACAACGGCTCCTTCCTTGACCATATCGGCGGTTATGAACTTTGCCTTGCCTACCGCCGCAACGACTACGTCGGCGCGTCTTACCACGTCAGCAAGGTCGCGTGTTCTCGAGTGACATATGGTGACGGTTGCATTTGAATGAAGCATAAGCATAGCCTGTGGCTTGCCCACGATATTGCTTCTTCCGACTATAACGCACTCCTTGCCGCAAAGGTCGATACCCGTTTCCTCAAGCAGACACATAACTCCTGCGGGCGTACAGGGGAGAAAATCGTATTCTCCGAGCATTATTTTGCCTACGTTTACCGCATGGAAAGCGTCTACGTCTTTTCTCGGGTCGATGTGCTCGATAACCGTCTTATCATCGAGGTGCTTCGGCAGGGGAAGCTGAACCAGAATGCCGTGTATATTATCATCCTTGTTGAGCTTTTCGATGAGGGCAAGAAGCTCTGATTCCAACGTGTCCTCGGGCATTTCCCACACCTCGGAGTACATCCCAACCTCCTCGCAGCCACGCTTCTTGTTGCGCACGTATACCTTTGACGCAGGATCTTCCCCTACGATAACTACTGCGAGTCCGGGGGTAACCCCTTTTTCCTTGAGTGCTTTTACTTCCTCGGCAATATCAAGTCTGACTTTTGCCGATATTTCTTTTCCATTAATTATTTCTGCCATGGTTATGTCCTTTCGGGGTAATTAAACGTCAGACTCACCGTCGGTGTTTTCCTCTCCGTCGGTATTGTCTGAATATATGCTGTCATAATGTGCATCGTCAAGCACTCTGCGCTTTTCTTTTGCACTAAACACCGCCATAAGTATTACGCCTGCGATGAAGCACAAAAAGCCGAGGAGACTTGACACCTTGATATCAAAGAAGTAAAGACTGTCGGAACGGAGCATTTCTATCCATCCTCTGCCAAAGCCGTACCAGGTTATGTAGAATAAAAGTATCTGACCGTCATATTTTTTGATCTTGTCGATAACGAAAATTATAACGAGCAGACCGATTACGTTCCATACCGACTCAAAAAGGAAGGTGGGGAGGGTGTGGCGCACAAAGTCGCTTCCCTCGGCGCGAATATCCATACGGAAGATATTGTTTGCGTATAGCGCGATCTTTTCGGGATTGTAGCCGTACGCCTCGCCGTTCATAAAATTGCCCCAACGTCCGATTGCCTGTCCGACCATTACTGCGGGGGCGGCAACGTCAAGAATTTTCGGAAAGCTGATCCTCTTGATCTTAGAAACAACGAGAAGCGTGAAGAAGCCCGCTATCAGACCGCCGTATATGGCAAGACCGCCGTTCCACACGGCTATAACGTCATAAAACGATTCGTAGGTCTGATCGGAAAAGACAACGTAGTAAAGCCTTGCTCCGATTATTGAAAAAACAATGGTAAATATTACGTAATCGAGCATCGTATCGAAGCTGATGCCCACCTTTTTTGCTCTGATGCAAGCAACGGCGAAGCCGAGAAGGATCGCGAGGGTGATTATCAGTCCGTACCAGTATATTTTTATCTGACCCAGTGACAGAGCCACTCTGTGTATCTCCATCTCCCCGATTCCGAGACCGGGGAAGGAGATGAAGTTAACAGCGTTCATTTTTTGTGTCCTTTCTTACTGATTTTCTATTGGAAGTATTTTCGCAAGCACCGAATATTCTTCCTTCAACACTTTTTTTATGAATTCAATAGCATCCTCGTAGCTAACGTTCTTGAGCGCATCAACGTAGTCAAAAACGGTAGCTCCGTCAAATATGAAGGATAAAAACTCGTTTGCAATGGAATCGGTGGAATCGAACATTCCTATAAAGGAAGCAAGTCTCACGCGCTTTGCAATTTCAAATTCCTCTCGGGAGGGAGGGGCAGCCTTTGCGGCTTCTATATGCTTTGAGTAAAGCCTGTATACCTCGTCGGGATCATCGCTTTCACCGTCGAACGCAAGGAACGAAAAGCTTTCGTTGTGCTCGTATTCGGCATTTAGGTCGCCCGATATCAGACTTTTTTCGTAAAGCTCGGTGTAAAGGGGGGACGACTTGCCGAAAAGCATTTTGCACACGATCTCGGCTACTGCGTTTTTCTTAAGTCTTACCGCAGGATCTGGACTTATATCGGTGTCCTTTATTCCAATTGCAAATATCGGGGTGGCTACCTTGAGGTGAGCCGTTGCAACCTTTTTGTTTATATCTGCAGGCTCCACGGGATATTCTCTGATTATTTCCTGCTCAGGTGCTTTTTCGAGTATTCTGTCGCAGACCTCGCAGACCTTGTTCTCGTCGACCTGACCGCACACGCACAGCGCCATATTGTTAAGGTTATAAAACGTGTTGTAGCAGGAATAAAGAAGCTCGGGGGTGATCTCTTTTATCGAGTCTACCGTTCCCGCGACGTTTATTTTTACGTTGTGCTTACGGTAGAGTGCGCCGAGAAGCTCGTAATAAAGACGCGCGCCGGGGTTGTCGTCGTACATCCGTATCTCCTGAGCTATAATGCCTTGCTCTTTTTCAACTGTTTCCTTGGTAAAATAGGGCTTGCTCACGAAATCGAGCAGTATCTCGAGAGATTCGTAGAAATTTTCTGTGCAGGAAAACAGATACGCGGTCATGGAGTTTGACGTGTACGCATTTGCGTTTGCGCCTGTTCTTGCGTATCTGACGAAGGTGTCCTCTCCGTTCTCGTTTTCAAACATCTTGTGCTCAAGAAAGTGAGCGATACCGTTTGGCACGGTGGTGAAGCTATCCGCGCCGGACACCTTGAATTTGTTGTCGATAGAGCCGTATTTTGTGGCAAAAAGCGCGTAGGACGTGGACATTTGCTTCGGGAAAACGTAAACGTCAAGACCGCTTTCGTGCTTGAAATATTTGTATTCCTCATTCAGAAAGTCGCTTCTGACGGTTTCAGTCCTCATCCGTATCACCTCCGCCACCGAGTGCGCCGCGCAAGAAGTATATTACTTCAGGGGTTATCTTTTCAGCAGCTTTTATAACATCCTCTCGCGTGACTTTTTTGATTTTTTCTATTCTGTCGGCTACTGTTTCGGTGTCTGCTCGGAATATCCTCGGCACGTACCACGCCTCGAGTGAGGTGATGCTGTCGGAAATTGAGCTGTAGCCGCTTGAAAGTGAGATTTTTGCGTTTTCAAAGTCATCGTCCGAGAAATCTCCGGATTTTACCGCTTCAAGCTGAGCGAGTACTGCGTCACGGGTAAGCTCGAAGTTTTGGTTTTCGATTCCCGCATTTACGAACATCAGACCCTTTGCGGCGTCGAGTGAGCTTGAGCAATAGTAGCAAAGACTCATCTTTTCACGCACGTTCATAAAGAGCTTGGAGTTTGGTGAGCCACCGAATATTTCGTTGGCCACTATAAGCGCGGGAAGGTCGTCTGAGGGACTTACCACGTCTGTGACAAAGCCCATCGAAAGCTTGCCCTGATTTACCTCCATATCTTCGGTGAGCTCTTTTAACTCGCGGAAAATATGCTTTTGCGGTGCATCGGATTTTTCTACGTAAATTCTTTCAATGTCGGAAAAAGCCTGAGTGAAATTCTCGCATACTGCGCTAAAGAAGCTCTCGCTTCCCGTGTAGAGTATTTCTATGCGGCAGGTTTTTATAAGCTCACGGTAGAATTTATACAGAGATTCGGGCGTTACGGCACTGAGCATGTTCTTGTCACCCAGCGGTGGAAGAGCAAAAGGCTCGCCCGCGCACATTTCTTCTGAGCAACGGAGCTTTGCATATCTCGCTTTGTTGTTAATTATTCCGTTTATTGTATCAATAAGATTTTTCTTCTCTGAATCGACGTAACTCTTTACGAAACCGCCGTTCTCGGTCACGGGGCAGAGAAGCACCTTTGTGAGTATATCCACCGAGCCTGCTATGATATCGCAGTTCTCGGTATATTTTTTGGAAAGGAAATCAACGCTCACGCAAAGGTACTGACCGTCTCCGCGTCTTGATATGCTGATGTCGAGATCTGCACCGTAAAGCTCATCGAGCCTGTTTTCAAGAGATTTTATATCGGGAAGATCCTTGCATCCGCGACCCAGTACTCTTGAGAGCAGGTTCAGCATAGTGACGCTTTCAAGGCTCATGGGAGCCTTTAAGCTCAGGGTAATTGCGTTGACCTTGAATTTGTCGGTTGCGAGGACGCTTGCATGAATTCCGTCCGCGATTTTTTGTCTTGGCAGAGTCATAATGTTATTCCTTTCCCGCCAGCGCGGCTTCAACGTAGGCGCAGATGTCCCTGACACATCTGAACTCGGGTATTTCGTCCTCGGGGATGACGATGTTATTATCATCTTCTATTATCGAAACTATTTCGATGATATCAATGGAGTCGGCACCCAAAGCTTCCATAAGGTCGCAATCGGGCGAGATCGCGCTTTTTTCTACCCCGAGTATATCGGAAACTATTTTTATGATTTCTTCTGTCATCTTATGATCCTTTCGGGATTATTCGCGTAAAAAACGTCATAGTTAATTATATACTATTATCTCACCGATTTCAATATATAAAAAGCAAATTTTTGTCAACTTCAAAAAAAGCAAAAAGAGCATCGCTTTCGCGATGCTCTTTAATTGCCACTTACGCGCCGAGCTTGTTGAGCATTGTTGTAAATCTGCTCTTTCTTCTTGCGGCAGTATTCTTGTGGATGATGTTCTTAGCAACAGCCTTGTCAATCTTCTTGACTGCATCCTTGTAGGTTGCTGTTGCGAGAGCTTTATCACCAGCTGCAACTGCTTCTTCGTACTTCTTTATAGAAGTCTTGAGAGCAGTCTTAAACATTTTGTTCTGCATTGTTTTTGTAGCGGTAACGAGTACACGCTTCTTGGCTGACTTGATGTTCGGCAAACCGTTCACCTCCCTTAAATTCTAAACGATACACTATCAAAATTCCCATAGGGCATTTAATGTTTTTTGTTGAAATGCCGTTACGTCAATATATAATAGCACAAATGAAAACAAATTTCAAGTGTTTTTTCAAATTTTTTTATTTTTTTATCTTCAAAGACTTTTTTTGCCTTATTTTACAAAAAGTTTTTGAAAACTGTTGACAAGCAAAAAGAGTTGTGCTAAAATAATATACTGCATTATAATCGCTAAATATGTTTATTTTTGCAGATGCCGTAAAGAGGCGGAAGAAGCAAAGTAGACCGGCGTCATTTTTCGCTTCCTATATAATAATAGCACAAAAAATGCCGCTTGTAAATATGAAAGCAGAAATTTGTTGAAACGGAGTGATTTAATTTATGGTCAAGCCCCATGAGCAAAAACTTGGCAGGAACACGAGAATGAGCTTCTCCAAGATAGGCGAAACACTTGAGATGCCTAATCTTATAGAAGTACAGAAGAAATCTTATCGCTGGTTCCTCGAAGAGGGTTTGACGGAGGTTCTTCATGACGTATCTCCCATCGTGGACTATTCGGGTAACCTCATCATTGAGTTTATAGACTACTCTATAGACGAGACCCCGAAGTATCCCGTAGAGGAGTGCAAGGAGCGCGACGTTAACTACGCGGCTCCCCTTCGTGTAACCGTCCGTCTTACCAACAAGGTAACGGGTGAAGTTAAGGAATCCCCTATCTATATGGGCGATTTCCCACTTATGACCGATAACGGAACCTTTATTATAAACGGCGCTGAGAGAGTTATAGTTTCTCAGATAGTTCGTTCCCCCGGTATATATTATGCCAAGGATAACGATCCTAAGACTCAGAGACCTATTTATACCTCAACCGTCATTCCGTACAGAGGCGCGTGGCTCGAATATGAGACAGACGCCAACAACGTTTTCTACGTTAAGATAGATAAAAACAGAAGAATACCGATAACGGTTCTTATAAGAGCTCTCGGAATTGAAAGCGACGCCGATATTATCGAAATGTTTGGCGACGACCCCAAGATCCGTGCTACCTTTGAGAAGGACACCATTCCCGCAGAAGCGGAAAGGGTTGGCGGATCCCTCGGAGACGAGGCTCTCAAGGAGGTCTATAAGAAGCTGCGTCCGGGTGAGCCTCCGAACGTTGAAAGCGCCCAGATGCTTATTCACAATATGTTCTTCGACCCCAAGAAATACGATCTTTATTCGGTTGGACGCTATAAGTTCGACAAGAAGCTTGCAATAAGCCACAGATGCGAGGGACTTACCCTCTCCCGTGACGTATTCAGCTTCATAACGGGCGAGCTTCTTTACGAGGCAGGAACATTCGTTACCTTCGATATTGCAAAGAATATCGAAATGAATGCAGTTAACGAGGTGTTCGTTTATAAGCCCGACGCTGATGACAAGTCTGAAATAAAGATCTTCTCGAACAATACCGTATTCCCCGAAGCTGTTCTCGGCTTTGACCTTAAGGACTGCGGTATCAACGAAAAGGTAAGATACGAGGTCCTCAAGGAAATAATTGAGGCTTGCGAGGGTGACGTTGACGCTATCAAGGCAATGGCACGCGAGAGAATCGCAGAGCTTGCGCCCAAGCATATAACGAGAGACGATATCTTCTCGTCCATCAACTATCTTATCTGCCTCTCGCACGGCATTGACGTTTGCGACGATATCGACCACCTCGGTAACCGCAGACTCCGTTCGGTAGGTGAGCTTCTCCAGAACCACGTTCGTATTGGATTTGCGAGAATGGACAAGAACATCAAGGAGCGTATGAACATTAACGATGCGGAATCCCTGACTCCTCAGGCGCTTATCAACATCCGCCCCGTTGTTACGGCTATCCGTGAGTTCTTCGGCTCAAACCCGCTTTCACAGTTCATGGACCAGAATAACCCTCTGGCTGAGCTTACTCATAAGAGACGTCTTTCTGCACTTGGTCCCGGCGGTCTTTCGCGTGACCGCGCTTCGTTCGAGGTGCGTGACGTTCACTATACTCACTACGGCAGAATGTGTCCTATCGAGACGCCCGAAGGTCCTAACATCGGTCTTATCTCGTACCTTTCTACCTATGCGAGAATTTCGGATTACGGCTTTATCGAAACTCCTTACCGTAAGATAGATAAGGAAACAGGCACCGTAACCGACGAGATCGTTTATATGACCGCGGACGTAGAGGACAACTATACGACCGTTCAGGCAAACGAGCCTCTTACCAAGGATAACAAGTTTGTAAACCGCCGTGTGTCTGCAAGACACAGAGGTGAAATTATCGAGGTCGATGCGTCCGTTCCCGAATTTATGGACGTTTCGCCTAAGATGGTTGTATCTGTTGCAACCGCTATGATCCCCTTCCTTGAAAACGACGACAACTCCCGTGCGCTCATGGGTTCAAATATGCAGAAGCAGGCAGTTCCGCTTATGGTAAACGATTCTCCTATCGTTGCTACCGGTATGGAATACAAGGCTTGCGTAGACAGCGGAGTAGCTGTAACTGCGAAGAACGCAGGTGTTGTTGAAAGAGTAAGTGCCGATGAAATTATCATTCGCACCGAATCAGGCAAGAAGGATACCTATAACCTTATCAAGTTCAAGAGATCGAACCAGGGCACCTGCCTCAATCAGCGTCCTATCGTAAGCGTAGGAGAGCAGATCTCAGAGGGCGAGGTAATCGCTGACGGTCCCGCAACCTCCAACGGTGAAATTTCTCTCGGTAAGAACGCTCTTATCGGATTTATGACGTGGGAGGGCTATAACTACGAGGACGCCGTTCTTCTTAACGAGCGCCTTGTAAGAGAGGATATATATACCTCTATTCATATTGAAGAATATACTCAGGAAGCAAGAGACACCAAGCTCGGACCGGAGGAGATCACAAGAGAGATTCAGAACGTTGGCGAAGAAGCTCTTAAGGACCTCACACCCGAGGGTATCATCAGAAAGGGTACCGAGGTAAGAGCAGGTGATATACTCGTAGGTAAGGTTTCTCCTAAGGGTGAAACAGAGCTTACTCCCGAGGAAAGACTCCTTCGCGCGATCTTTGGAGATAAGACCCGCGAGGTGCGCGATAATTCGCTCAGACTTCCTCACGGTGAATCGGGTATCGTCGTTGACGTAAAGACCTTCTCGCGTGAGAACGGCGACGAGCTTCCTCCCGGAGTAAATAAGGTAGTACGCGTTTACGTTGCACAGAAGCGTAAGATATCTGTGGGCGATAAGATGGCGGGACGTCACGGTAACAAGGGTGTCGTTTCTCGTATTCTTCCCCCTGAGGATATGCCCTTCCTTGCAGACGGTACTCCTCTTGACATCGTTCTTAACCCGATGGGCGTTCCGTCCCGAATGAATATAGGTCAGGTTCTTGAGGTGCATCTCGGTATCGCTGCCAAGAAGCTCGGATGGAAGGTAATGACCCCTGTATTTGACGGTGCAAACGAGCGCGATATTATCGAATGCCTCAAGGCAGCAAATTATTACAGAGATATTCTTCCCGGTGAAGACGTTGACGGTAAGGCACTCTTTATCGAGGGCTTTGACGAAGAGACCGGAAAGCTTACTCTCGAGCGCCTCGATCCTTCCGTAACAAAGGATACGGAGGAATATCAGTCTCACCTTGCAGACGGAAGCCTCAAGGTAATAGACGGTAAGAAGATACTTTACGACGGCAGAACGGGCGAGCCCTTTGACAACCCCGTAACCGTAGGTATAATGTACTATCTCAAGCTTCACCACCTCGTTGACGATAAGATCCATGCCCGTTCAACAGGTCCTTACGCTCTCGTTACTCAGCAGCCTCTCGGAGGTAAAGCTCAGTTCGGCGGTCAGCGTTTCGGAGAAATGGAAGTATGGGCGCTTGAAGCGTACGGTGCGGCTTACACTCTTCAGGAAATACTTACTGTTAAGAGTGATGACGTTACGGGACGTGTAAAGACCTACGAGGCTATCGTCAAGGGTCAGAATATACCCACACCGGGTGTTCCCGAATCCTTCCGAGTTCTTGTCAAGGAGCTTCAGTCTCTCGCACTCGATATCCGTGTGCTTGACGATGAGGGTAATGAGATAGAGCTCACTTCTCTCAGCGAATACGAGATGAATGAGCCTCCGCTTTCGATAGATATGAAGGATATCGGCGAGACTATCAGAGATGAAGAGGAGCTTTTGGCTTCAGGCTTTATCGCAAAGGAATCGGATGATGACAGCACCGAAGACCTCATGGGAAGCTCCGAGGAGCTTGCCGACGATTTCGGCGACAATTACGATGACGAAAACTAATTCAGTGAGGAGCGTATTTATTTAATGGAACATAATGCTTTTGATTCAATAAAGATCGGTATAGCCTCACCCGAAATGATAAGGGAATGGTCCCACGGTGAGGTTACAAAGCCCGAAACCATAAACTACAGAACGCTCAAAGCTGAACGCGGCGGTCTTTACTGCGAGGAGATCTTCGGTCCTACAAAGGACGGGGAGTGCCAGTGCGGTAAGTACAAGCGTGTTCGTCATAAGGGCATTGTCTGCGAAAAGTGTCACGTAGAGGTTACTACCAAGAAGGTGCGTCGCGAAAGAATGGGACACATCGAGCTTGCAGCTCCCGTGTCGCATATCTGGTATCTCAGAAGCGCGTCCTCCAGAATGGGACTTCTTCTTGACATTCCGCCCAAGCTTCTTGAAAAGGTCATTTACTTTGCTAACTACATCGTAATTGATCCGGGAGAAACAAATCTCGTAAAGAATGCTATTCTCAACGAGCGTGAATATCTTAATAACTATGAAAAATACGGTAATACCTTTAAGGTAGGTATGGGTGCAGAGGCTATCAGAGAGCTTCTTTCCGAGCTTGATATAGACGCACTCGTAACCGAACTCAAGGAAAGAGTTGCTGATGCAACGGGTCAGAATAAGGCTCGCCTTATCAAGAGACTTGAGGCAGCTGAGGCATTTAAGGTGTCGGGAAACAAGCCCGAGTGGATGATCCTTACGGTTCTCCCCGTGCTTCCTCCGGATATTCGTCCTATGGTACAGCTCGACGGCGGTCGTTTTGCAACAAGTGACTTAAACGATCTCTACCGCAGAGTTATCAACCGTAACAACCGTCTTAAAAAGCTTATTGAGCTCAAGGCTCCCGAAATAATCATCCGTAACGAGAAGCGTATGCTTCAGGAAGCGGTTGACGCGCTTATCGACAACGGTAAGCACGGCAAGCCCGTAACGGGACCCAGCAACAGAGCTCTCAAGAGCCTTTCCGAAATGCTCAGAGGTAAGCAGGGACGCTTCCGTCAGAACCTTCTCGGTAAACATATTGACTA
>JAZSOD010000040.1:0-10902 GCA_045536775.1 Eubacteriales bacterium
CCTCACGCGGCGTCGCTGGGTCAGGCTTTCGCCCATTGCCCAATATTCCCCACTGCTGCCTCCCGTAGGAGTCTGGACCGTATCTCAGTTCCAATGTGGCCGGTCAACCTCTCAGTCCGGCTACTGATCGTCGGCTTGGTGAGCCGTTACCTCACCAACTACCTAATCAGACGCGAGCCCATCTGCAAGCGATAAATCTTTGATACGTCTCACATGCGTAAAACGTACGTTATGCGGTATTAGCAGTCGTTTCCGGCTGTTATTTCTCACTTGCAGGCAGGTTGCTCACGCGTTACTCACCCGTCCGCCACTATCCTCTTTTGTCTTTGACCGAAGTCTCCAACAAAAGATTCCCGTTCGACTTGAATGTGTTATGCACGCCGCCAGCGTTCATCCTGAGCCAGGATCAAACTCTCTAAAAAATTTGTATATTATCAGTCCTATAGGACCGTTAACATCTTACTCTTCAGAGTTTAATTCTTAGCTTCTTTTACTCTTAGCTTCAAAAGAATTGTCGAGTTTCTTTCTTGGTTGTATCTTTGCTTCGATACTTGCGTATCTTGCTTTGTACTTCCTTCTTCTGTTGTTCAATTTTCAAGGACCGTCTCTCGCCTCCGCTTTCGCGGCGACTCGATTAGTATAGCACATCACTCGGCCTTTGTCAAGTACTTTTTTCGTGTTTTTTCACTTTTTTTGTGCTTGTCCAAACCTTGCGTGTCTATCCCCTCTCTTTTCCGTGAGAGTGTCCCCATTATATCACTTCTTACTCCCCTTGTCAATACTTTTTGTAGAGGTTTTTACAATTTGTTCCTTTTACCCCCAATCAGCATATTAAAGCGAGGCTCTTATGTGCAATTTGTCAATCACACACAAGAGCCTCAGTGATTATTTACCTCGGGAGTTTATCTTAAGATCTCAAACTCTTCCTTATTATAATCTACGATAACGCGCGTTCCGTTTGAGTAGGTTGTGCAGTATACGTTTTCCGCGATCTCCTCGTGACTGTCTATAAACTCAAAACGCTCGTTTTTCATAAGCTCGTAGTCCTCGCTCATCCGCTTGATTCTTCTTGCGCTATCGGAAAGCTGCTCGTCGGTATCGCAAAGCATATCCTCAAGACCCATCCAGTTGTTACCGTTTGCGAAGTTAGCGTAATAGCAAACAAGCGGTCTTCCGCCCCACTCAAAATACTTAAGTCTGTTTTTCTCGGACTTTGCCGTATAGTTAAGCGTATAGGTGGCAGGGTTATAGAGTATGATGCCGTGATATACCATCTGCCAGAAAGGAACGATCTTATCGCAAAGTACGGTTTCGGCATCAAGCTCAGCCTTGAATACGGGGTACATAACGTAATCAAGCTCAGACGCCGCGAAGTCAAAGCCCGACTCGGACGCAAAGCCACCAAAGTTTTCACGCGTAAGCTTCATTATCTTGCGGTACCACTCTGCACTCTCTGCTCTGTTTAACGGGTGCGCCTCATCGTAACACTTAAGAAGCGGAAGGATGGTTATAACGTCTATGTAGTGTATTCCCTCGAAGCCGAATTCTTTTATTATCTCCTGATTAGAGAGCTCAAATCTTTCGTACTGTCTCTTGGGGCAGATCTTATGGGGACGTCCGCCCGACCAGCAATAAGGTCTTAAGTGAAGCGACTTATCCTTATTCTTAAGGAGGTACTCCTCGTCAAAGCAATCGGCAATGGTGTAAGCGGCAGTCGCATCATCGTGGCACACGATGGCGTATCCGAGGCTTTGCACCTTGGATATAAGCGCTCTCATTCTTTCCTCGCCGCCAAGACGGGGGTCAACGGGAAGTATCTGGGGAAATCTTCCGTCGTGTCCGCCATAGTTCCATCCGACAAGACAAAATTCAGCATTATCTATTCCCTGCTTTTTGAACTCGTCGGCTATATCACCGACTCTGTCAAAGCTGCAAGCTACGTGCATAGGAGGCTCGGTTTCGGGGGTCTGATATTCCACGGGGCTCGGCGCAGGCTTCCAGCCCTGACGCACACGCACCTCTATACCGTCCACCGCCTTTTGTAAGCGAGGTTCCTTTGCCGCCCTTTCCTTAAGCGTAACACAACCGCAACGGGTAAGCTGATAATTTCTGTAAAGTCTTGCCATAGCCGAATATGAGCCGTCCTCAAGCTCATAAAGCTCGACTTCTATGTCTTCGTATAGCTCATCGCCGTCAATATAAAATCTCGGGTAAGCATAATAAACGCCGTCCTTAAGTCCGAGAACCATTCCGAAGTCGTATCTCATTCCCGTTACTATTGCAAGGACACCGTCTTTTCCCTTATTCCAGCCGTAGCAGGAAATAAAGCTGTGATCCTTAACGGTTTCATTGTCCTCCTTGGGAGTAAATTTGGTAAGATATGTACCGAGGGTGCCGTGGTTTGTTATAAAATAGCCCTCGTCACCAACCTTGGCGCAAAAATAATCGTACAGAAAATCGATATACTTTACGCCGCATATCTCTTCCTTTTTAATATATGCCGTAGTAATTCCATTCTCTGTTTTTGTTGCGGTATTGCGTATTTCTACCGTTCCGTTTTCATAAACAAATCTTGTGTTCATTATATACTACCTCTCTTTTTTGGTATTCACCCTTGATTTTATCACAAAAATCGAGTATAATATATATCAAAACCAAACAGTAAATTGTCAAAAATAAACATTTAGTGCGATTATTATGGAATATTATATCAATTCAAACCAAATTTCACCGTTCGTCAGATACGCAGGTTTTCACGAACACGGCACGACCAGTCAAAGCTCGCCGGTGTACGCCGCGGACTGCCGCCTTCTTTACTTTGTAAATGACGGTGCGGTTATGAAATACGGCTCTCAAGACATTATCACAAGGTCAGGCGACCTTCTCATACTTCCACCCTCCATCCCGTACGCCATTCCCGACACCGAGTTGTATATAATAAATTTTGACTTTCTTTCAACCGATTATTTGCTCGACAAGGCAATACGCGTACACAAAAGCCTCAATTTCACTCCGCATCAGACAGTACACCTTGCCGATTTTCCCCAGCTCGACTATGGCCTGCACACGAATATCGGGTCTGTAAGACACGTTTTTGACAAGCTGTCCTCCCTGTACAAAAACAAGGATATATACTTCAGAGCCGAAATGAACTCTCTGTTCACGAGTCTGCTTACAACGGTTTTCAAGCACTTAATAGGCTCAAATCAAGACAACAGCATTGACAAAATAATAGAATACGTGAACTCAAACTGCCACCTTAATATTTCCAATTCCTTGATAGGCGAGAAGTTTCACTATCACCCTAATTATCTCAATAAGCTTTTTATAAAGCACACGGGGTATTCGCTTCACAAGTACGTTATAAACCGCAGAGTCGATAAGGCGCAGCTTATGCTTTCCACCACTACCCTTTCCGCAACCGAAATCGCATTTGCCTGCGGCTTCAAAAATCTTTCACAGTTTTCTAAAACCTTTAAGGAATTCACGGGGTTCTCACCCGCAAAATTCCGTATAACATAAAAAGTGCTGACAACGTCAGCACTTTTTTGGTGATTCTAAAAAATCAGCTCTTACTATTACCGTGTCTTCCCCTATGCGCTCGATATTACACCACGGGATCCTTATCTCCTCGCATCTTCCGAAGCAAAAGCTCCTGCTCTCCCCAGGCACCGAGATCGACACTATCTGTCCGCACGGCACTTCAAATTCCACGTTGCAGACAAATCCGAGTCTTCTCCCGTCACATACGTTTATGACCTCCTTGCATTTGAGATCGTTAAAGCTCAGTGTTTTCATAGCAAAACAAAGCTCCCTACGCATCGCGCGTCGGGAGCTTCTCCTTTCGGCAAATACTGTTAACAGTATATTCCCGAAATAAAATTCTAACACTATTTGATATTCGCTATCGCGTCAAGATGCTCTACATAGGTGCGTGAGAACACGGTTCTTCCGTTGCTTCCCGAAATAAAGTAGTGGTAATTTGTCGAGTTCGGGTACATCGCGTATCTTATAGCCTCCATCGCGGGATTGGATATGGGACCGGGAGGAAGTCCCTTGTTCTTGTAGGTGTTGTAGGGGCTTTCATACGTGGTTTCAGTAAGCTTTTCGGGACGGCTTCCCGTGTCACGCTCTATCGCGTACATTATTGTTGCGTCAGAGTCGAGATAGGGGTAGTTTGCCGCGTTATTCAGTCTATTGTGGAATACCGAGGATACGTTACCCATTTCGTCCGCGTAGATGACCTCTTTTTCTATCATTGACGCGAGAGTGATAAGTTCGTCTACCGTCATTCCCATTTCCTTGGCTCTGTCGTAATATTCCTCGGTGAACTTATTGTTGAAGTTCTCGAGCATTTTATATATTACGGTCTCCTCGGTCGCGGTCGAATAATAGTAGTAGGTGTCGGGGTAAAGGTAACCCTCGAGCCTCCAGAAACGGTCGGGAGAGGTCTCGCCAAGCTCGTCAATGAAGCGGTAATCGAAATCGTACTCGTTTATGGCTCTGACATAGCCCTCATAGGTTCCGAGCCCCTTATCGACAAGGAGCTTTACCATCTGGTCTACGCTATATCCCTCGGGTATGGTTACGACAACCGTAGTCCTTTCAGGCGCCTTGGGCTTGAACTCCGCTACCATATAGTCATAATTGAGTGCAGGGGACACGGTGTATGTTCCCGCGAGGTATTCCCCTTCTTTTTTCTTGAATTTGATATAGAATTCAAACACCGACGGGTACTTTATAGCACCTGCGTCGCCAAGCAGCTCGGCAAGAGTTTCCGTGTCACAGTTTTCGGGGATCACAACGGTAACCTCTGTATCGTTCTTTACAAAAGCAAAAACGTCATTTGCTACGTTGATAATAAGAACGGCAAGTATCACGGATACCGCAAGGACGGATATAAGATATATTATCGCCTTAGCGACGCTCGTGAGAGCACCGATCGCGCCCTTTACCGCAACCTCGTCGGGCTCGGGATTATCATCGATCTCAAAATCGTCGTTTTCAGTAAATACAGGATCGGCCTTTTCAGGCTTATGTGCGGTCTTGCCTGCAATTTTAACGTCAGTATCCTTGTCGGTGGGAAGTCTTTTCGCCTTTCCCTCTCTGACAACGGGAACCGTCATGGTAGCGTCTGCGCTTTTGCGCCCCGCATCAGTAACGGGTACTGTCTTAGGCTTCTGCGACTTCGCGGGCTCGACCTTCTCAGGAGTGTCCTTGGGTGCCGTCTTTTTGACGGGCGGCTTTGCTTCGGGCTTGACGTTGGCGGGCACCTTGTTTATAACCATAGTGCTGTCCGCAGACTTATCAGTTTGCGCGGTCGGAGACTTCCTGAGGTAGCGCTTCACAGGTGCCTGGCCTGCTCCGCTTTTGCCGCTTGCAGATTCACTTCTCTGCGCGATAATTCTTTCAATGTCCCGTATTTCTTCAGGGTCAAGTCCGTTATTGTTCTTAGGGCTGTCACTCATTTGCTTTATCCTTTCCTATGTATCAGAGCGAAGTGATTACATAAAGCAGTATGCATAGTATAAACGGTAGGCTTATAAAAGAGTTCTTGATGCTGACCTTTCCCCATACGAAGTTATCGTTTCTTTCGGGAGTTTCTCTGTTTTCAAGGGCGTAGGAGTAAAACATTTTTTCCGCGCACCCGAGAGTAAAAAACAGAAACAGCAGGAACAGACCAACGAATATAAATATCATAAAGACGTTATTTTTCGGTCTGTCAAGAACGTTAAAGAGTTGAGATTCAAGGTAAATACAATAGCTGTTGTATACGAACCTTATTGCAACCGCAGACCATATTGAGCCTGTTACGTAGACGGCAAACGCAAGCACCGCGCCCACGAACACCGCAAGTATGAAGTTTTCAAAGCCGTAGTGCAGAAAAGCGAAAAGCACCGACGACATAATAACCGCGCAAACACGGCCTCCGCTTCTGTATTCGCTTATCATAACTCCACGGAAGATAAACTCCTCTGAAATAGCAGGTGCAAGTGCAAACGCCATCAGCGAAAATAAAGGATTTTCGGCTGCCGCGACGTTCGGAAACACTCTTCTCATCAGCACGAGGTCGCTTCTCGGTATTCCAAGCTCCTCACAAACAAACCTTATTGCCGCGCTGCCTGCTACGAGCATAAACAAGCAGAAAATAATAAAAGCAATACTATCGGGCGCAAACATCTTCATTCCGACCGTCGCGCCGTATCCTTTGCCCTTGAGCTTGATGTAAAGCACTGCGGGAAGCAAAAGAAGAAGAAACTGTATGATTACGAAGGAGAGGTATATATTGTTTCTCTTTGATAGCAGCTCTGGGTCAATATATCTCACTGCAGTTATAAGCGCGAGGATCACCGTTACCAAGCACGGCGCAAGAAACGTGTTTTTAATTTTCATTAGTCAGTACCACTCCTCTCTCGCTTACTATAAAGTCAACCTTCAGATCAAATCTGCCGTTTGGAACTCTGTCAACCAAAAGCTCGCCGTATATAACGCCTGCTCTCGTGAGGTCAACTCCCGACAGGTATCTGTCATAATATCCTTTCCCGTATCCTATTCTATAGCCTCTTTTATCAAAAGCAAGCGCCGGTATTATGCACAGGCACTTACCGCTGTCCGCAGTATTGTATCTGTCAAATTCAGGCGCGGACTCGCTCGGCTCGGGAATGTTCATATATCCCAGCGAAAGCTCTTCGGTCGAGCTTACAAAATGAAACTTCATTTCCGCGCTTCCCGGAATACATCTCGGGTACGCTACCCTTTTGCCTGCGGAGAGCGCCGCCTCGGCAACGGGCGAAATATCGATCTCGCTATTAACGGGCGCGTACAGCAAAACCGTTTCGGCATATCTGAACGATACGAGCGAAATAATTCTGTTGCATATTTTCGTATCAAGCTCTCTCTTTTTATCGGGTGTTATAGCGTTTCTTTTCTTTTTGTGTTTTTCTCTGATTATATTTTTTGCGTTTCTTATCTCGTACATTTAAGCGAATATACCCTCTGCGATTTTTTCGCTTACAGCGCTGCCCTTCAGAGCCTTGACAAGCTCAAGCGCAAACTCTGCCGACGCTCCCATTCCGATCGCAGTTATTACGTTGCCGTCCTTTACCACATAGGTGTCAGCAATTTTCGCGCCCTCAAGGTATTCTTCAAATCCCGGGTAGCAAATACCCTTTTTGCCTCTGAGAAGTCCAAGCTCACCGAGCACTCTGGGCGCGGCGCATATTGCCGACACAAACCCTCCGTTTTGGAAAACGGTGACTGTAAGCTCTCTGACCTTTGCACTTGCGCGGAGATTGTCGGCGCCCGGAAGTCCCCCGGGAAGCACCACCATCTCGAGTCCGTCCGCTGTTGCGGCGTCTACCGTTATGTCGCTTTCTACCTTTATTCCGTGAGCGCCTGTTACGGTCTTGCCCGTAACGCCAACGGTCACCGTGTCAATTCCTGCACGGCGCATAATATCAACGGGGGTCAGCGCTTCTATTTCTTCAAATCCGTCTGCTAAAAATACGTAAACCATAACGTCTCCCAAAAACGAGTTAAAATCTGTTCTCGCGTGTCTGAAGCCTTGCGGTGACACGCTCAAGCACCTCTGAGGCGATATCTTCGATGGTTCTCATTTCATCGCCGTCATAGCACTTTATCTTTATCCAGTTAAGCTTGTCCGATGCGTATATTGCCGCCTCGTAGCTTTTATTCAGAAAGTCGGGGTCAAGCTCGTGTATATCCATATTGCGTCCCGTCTGCTCCGACCTGCTCTTGATAAGCTTCATTGAAATTTCAGGCTTTACCTCAAGGTAGACAACCGTATCGGGACACGGAAGTCCGAGCTTCGAATACTCATAGTCAACAAGCCACGAAAGGAATCCGTCCCACTCTGCTCTGTCAAGCTTTGAAAGCTGATGCACGGCGTTAGCGCTCGTATATCTGTCGGCGAGTATTACCGTGTCCTTGTCCTCGTAGTCACGGTGCCAATCGGTGCGATAGCTGATATATCGGTCCATTGAGAAAAACGTGGACGCGGCGTAAGCTCCCGTATCCGAGGCTTTGCCGCCAAGCTCACCCGAAAGGTACATATTTACGAGCATTGATGCTTTTTCCTCATAGGTCGGAAAGCTGATGGTCCTCACCTTTTTGCCTGCGCTCTCAAGAGCTTTGCAAAGAAGCTTGCTTTGAGTAGCCTTGCCCGAGCCGTCGAGTCCGTCGATTGCAATAAAATAAGCCATACTTATTATTTCTTCTTTCAAGTATAATAATACATAGTATATTATACCACAAATTTGCTGAAATGCAAGGGTATGGGTCGAGATTTCAAAATTTGTTAACTTCACGCGCGCATCGCCCGCCGGGGCTCCCCGGCTGCAAGGGTATAGGTCGAGATTTCAAAATTTGTTAACTTCACGCGTGTTTAACCAAAGCCAATAAAAAAAACGACTGCTTACGCAGTCGTTTTTTTATTGGCTTACGCCTCGCTGAACTGGTCCTTGCCAACTCCGCAAAGAGGGCACTCGAAGTCCTCGGGAAGATCAGCAAACTTTGTGCCGGGAGCTATTCCCTCGTCGGGAGCACCGACTTCCTCGTCGTATTCCCAGCCGCATACGTCACATACGTATTTCATAATCAATTCCTCCGTATATATAAATTTATTTTATTTCTTCAAAATCAGCCGCGCCGTGCTTGCAAAGTGGACAAACAAAGTCTTCGGGGAGCTCGTCTCCTTCGTATATATATCCGCATATCTTGCAGACGTAGCCTTTTTTGCCCTCGGTTTCGGGCTTGGGCTTCACGTTACTGTGGTAGTATGTGTAGGTCATGGTCTCTCTATCCGACAGAACCTTTGCCTCGCTTATAGAGCATATGAACATTCCGTGAGTATCAAGATCAACGTACTGCTCTACCTTAAGCGACATAAAGGAGTTGATATATCTCGGAAGCACCACAAGTCCGTTCTCCGAACGGTTGGGCGCACAGTCCTCAAACTTGTTTACGTTTCTGCCGCTTCTGAAGCCAAACGCCTCAAATACCTTAAAGGGTGCTTCGACCGTGAGGCAGTTTATATTCATCACTCCCGTCTGCTTTATGACGTGGTGAGAATAGTTTTCCTTGTTGATGGTAACAGCAATTCTGTTCGGAGTGCTTGTTACCTGAGTTACGGTGTTAACGATAAGCCCGTTGTCCTTTTTGCCGTCATTAGACGTAACAACGTAAAGACCGTAACCGATATTAAAGAGCGCCGTAAGATCGTTTTTACTTACCGAGTCGCCGCTTAACGCAATGTACTCTCGACACAGCTCCTCTGCAAGAGAATCCAGTGCTGACGCACTTTCCGAATTGAGCGCGGAAAGTATCTTGACCGTGGTTTCGGTAAAGGTCAGGTTCTTACACTTTTCAAGCATTTCGCGCATGACCTTTGCGGCAAGAGGCGCCCAGCTTCCGTTTTCGATAATTCCAACTGTTCTCTTCTGGAAATTACGCTCTGTGAGATGATTTATAAATTCCCTCATAAACGGGAATATCTCCGCGTTATAGGTAGTTGTAGCAAGAACGAGCTTACTGTATCTGAACGCGTCTTCGACCGCTTTTGACATATCGCATCTCGCGAGATCGTGCACCACTACTGCGGGAGCTCCGTTTGACTTGAGCTTTTCCGCAAGCTGAAGCACTGCCTTCTTGGTGTTTCCGTAAACTGAAGTATAGGCAATAACTATACCGTCGGTTTCGGGCTCATAACTCGACCAGGTATTATAAATATCAAGATAGTAGCCGAGGTTTTCGCTCAGTACGGGACCGTGAAGCGGACAGATGGTCTGAATGTCAAGACCTGACGCCTTTTTGAGCAGGCTCTGCACCTGTGCGCCGTACTTTCCAACGATTCCGATGTAATAGCGTCTCGCCTCGTCAGTCCAGTCCTCGCTTACGTCAAGTGCGCCGAATTTTCCAAATCCGTCTGCCGAGAAAAGTATCTTATCTGTACTGTCATAGGTTGCTATGACCTCTGGCCAATGCACCATGGGTGCGGTCACAAACGTTAAATCGTGCGTACCGAGAGAGAGGGTGTCTCCATCTCCCACCACTATTCCCTTTTCGGCAAAGTCCGTGCCGAAAAAGTTATTCATCATAGTAAACGCCTTCGCGGACGCTACTATCGTAACGTCGGGATAAGCCTTTACAAAGTTTGCGATGTTAGCAGAATGGTCGGGCTCCATGTGCTGAATTATAAGATAATCCGGCTTTCTGTCACCGAGCACGTTCTGAATATTGTCAAGCCACGCGTGAGTAAAGCGCGCGTCAACTGTATCGAAGATCGCAACCTTTTCGTCTATTATTGCGTAAGAGTTATATGACATACCGTTCGGGACCTTGTACTGTCCCTCGAACAAGTCTACGGCGTGGTCGTTGACTCCTATATATTTTACAGTATCAGAAATAAACATTAAAAATCCTCCGTCGAATAAAAGTGCAGACTCGGCAGATCCTCCGCAAAGTACCCATGCTTCTATTTTACCGTTTTTTTATCAAACAGATAAGCTGTTTTTTTTACAAATATATAAATTTTTTGAAAACTCAACCGTCATTTACGATCAAGCTATCGGAGGAAAGCTCTCATAGCCCTTCCAGCCTGCAATTCTCTTTCAATGGTAACGAGATCAAACACACCAACACATATTCATCGTGGTGCGCTGCTATGGAAAAACAGTTCAAGCTCAATCTCGACAAGATCGACGCTTATTACTCGAAGTAAACGATAAATCAAATACAACAAAAAACGGCAGAGAAATCTCTGCCGTTTTTATTGTTTCAATCAAAAGATATTACTTCTTTTTCTTGGAAACGAGGAATGCTACGAGAGCGATAACAACAACTACTGCTGCTACTACGCCGATGATAAGACCGGTGTTGCCGCCT
>JAZSOD010000014.1:0-18732 GCA_045536775.1 Eubacteriales bacterium
GTTATTTGTATTAATTTTTACCGTGTCACCGTACTTTTCACGAATGAAGTCGATGGTCTTCTTCTGCCAGCAGGTGTATCCGTCAGAGGAGTCGATGCAAAGCACGTCTGCACCTGCTTCAACGAGAGCGGGAACTCTCTTTTCATAGTCAAGAGTGTTGATACCTGCGCCGATGACGTACCTCTTCTGTGCATCAAGAAGCTCCTGAGGATTTTCCTTGTGCTGAGCGTAGTCTTTTCTGAAAACAAAGTGGATAAGGTGTCCTTCTTTGTCGATTATGGGAAGGGAATTAAGCTTGTTTTCCCAGATTATATCGTTAGCATCCTTAAGAGTTGTGTCGGCAGGTGCGGTTATAAGCTTGTCAATGGGGGTCATAAACTCCTTGACCTTGGTGTCGGCAGACATTCTGCTGACTCTGTAGTCGCGTCCCGTAACGACGCCAAGAAGCTTGCCTGTACCCGTGCCGTTGTCTGTAATGGCAATAGTGTTGTGTTGCTTTTCCTCAACGAGAGCAAGAACGTCAGCAAGAGTGCTTTCGGGAGTGAGGTTTGAGTCACTTCTCACGAAGCCTGCCTTATAGCCCTTTGCACGGGCAACCATAGCTGCTTCGTCCTCTATCGACTGAGAGCCGTAGATAAAGGAAACGCCGCCCTCCTTGGCAAGAGCGATAGCAAGAGTATCGTTGGATACCGCCTGCATTATAGCAGAAACCATAGGAATGTTGAGGGAGATTGAGGGTTCTTCGCCGCGCTTGTACTTGACGAGGGGAGTCTTAAGACTCACGTTTGCCGGGATACATTCGGGTGTAGTGTATCCGGGGATAAGAAGATACTCGCTGAACGTACGAGACGGCTCGCTGTAATAGTATGCCATATATAGACCTCCGTAGATAAATTGATTTTGATTATTAGGATTATTATACAACAACTTTTCTGAGTTTTCAAGAGTTTTTTTATAATCAACAATATTTCGGACAAATTTACAAAAAAGCTCCTAAAAACGCGGTGACTTATGAATAGTTTATCGAAAAAGACAAAAGGGAAGCATAACACTCCCCTTGCATTGCAATAAACGTTTTTTGTAGACTTTACTCTCAGAAGTTAAAGTAGTCTTTAGCGTTATAGTAGCAAATATCCTTTGCAATTTCTTCAAGCTTTTCAAAATCTGCGGGATACTCTCCCTCCTCGACCCACTTGCCGAGAAGATTGCAGAGAATCCGTCTGAAATATTCGTGACGGGTGTATGAAACGAAGCTTCTGGAGTCGGTAAGCATACCCACGAATCTTGAAATCATACCGAGATTTGCGAGAGCTTTCATCTGACTTTCCATACCGTCGCGCTGATCGTTAAACCACCAGCCCGAGCCAAACTGTATCTTACCTTTCACACCACCGCCCTGGAAGTTTCCGAGCATAGTGCCGATAACGTAGTTGTCCTTCGGGTTGAGAGTGTAGAGAATAGTTTTAGGAAGCATATCCTCTCGTTCAAGTGTGTCAAGGATCTTAGAGAGCCCCTCGGCTATCTGGAAATCGTTTACCGAGTCAAAGCCGACGTCCGCACCGAGCTTTTCAAACATTCTCGTGTTGTTGTTTCTGAGCGCACCGATGTGAAGCTGCCATACCCAGCCGCGCTTAGCATACTCGCGACCGAGGAATACGAGCTTTTCTATAATATCATCGTCCATCTTGTCGACAGCGTGGTCGGAAAGACGGCAACCGTTTTCATGGAAGTAATCCATACGCTCGGTAATATCGTCCTTGATCTCGGTGAGGTCTGGACGGAACGCAGGTATAACTTTAACGGGGAAGTCCTTTAACATCTTGTGGTATTCAAGCGAGTCATAGGGATTGTCGGTGGTGCATATCACCTCAACGTTCGACATTTTTATAAGCCCCCGTGCACGATATTCGTCAAGTTCAAGCAAAGAGTTTACCCTGTCCCAGATGTCCTTTGCATTTTTCTCGCACAGCACCTCGTCAATGCCGAAATAACGCTTTAGCTCAAGGTGAGTCCAGTGATAGAGAGGGTTGCCTATAAGATAGGGCATAGTCTTTGCGAATTCAAGCCACTTTTCATAGTCGCTTGCGTCGCCCGTGATATATTTCTCGTCAATTCCGTTAGTACGCATCTGACGCCACTTGTAATGGTCGCCGCCAAGGAAAAGCTCAAATGCGTTTTTGAACTTGTGGTTTTCGGCAATCATTTTAGGACTTATATGACAGTGATAGTCGATTATCGGAAGATCCTTCACTGCACTGTAGAGTTTCTTTGCGGTTTCGTTTTTTAGCATAAATGAATCGGTAATAAAGATCATAATGTTACACCGTCCTTGAATATTGATATTTATTAGTATATGTTTGTTTCATTATTTGAGAATTTTTTCGGCAAGCGCACGGTTTGTTGGGATCTAATCTGTTGCACCGCGCTTACCGGGGGAGTTCCGTGAAAGCCAAGACTATCCATTAATATTATAATACGATTTTCAAGTAAAATCAACTAATTTTTCACTTTTAACGTTAAATATCGCATATTTATTATAATAAATTCCGACCAAAAGAAAAGACCGCCAAAGCGGTCTTTTCACGCACGCGTTGCCCTCCGCCGTCGCATGGTCGTGTCGGGCGCAAGGCTTTGCCTTGCGCCCGACACTCTCTGCTTTGGGCGGTTTCGCTTGCCCAAAAAGATTGTTAATCGTTTTTGCCTGCGCTACCCTTGGTCCCGAATTGGTTCGCGACAATAAGAAATCGCTCGTACAATTATATTAATTGCGACCAAAAGAAAAAGACCGCAAAAGCGGTCTATTTCACACGCGCGTTGCCCTCCGCCGTCGCATGGTCGTGTCAGGCGCAAGGCTTTGCCTTGCACCCGACACTCTCTGCTTTGGGCGGTTTCGCTTGCCAAAAACGATTATTAATCGTTTTTGCCTGCGCTACCCTTGGTCCCGAATTGGTTCGCGACAATAAGAAATCGCTCGTACAATTATATTAATTGCGACCAAAAGAAAAAGACCGCAAAAGCGGTCTTTTTCTTTTGGTCGGAGTGACACGATTTGAACGTGCGACCTCTTGGTCCCGAACCAAGCGCTCTACCAAACTGAGCCACACCCCGATGTGTTGATTATGAAATTTTAAGTTTAGGTGCTTCAATTGTGCGCTTGGTTCCAAGCGAACCAAGCAGCTCTAAAGCTATTCGCTAACGCGAAAGCTAAAACTGAGCCACACCCCGAAATATTAAATTATAAAACTGAGCCACACCTCGAAATAGGCGCACGGCAAACGCTACTGCTTCCTGCCGTACCCGAGTATTATATCAAATGCCAAAAGATTTGTCAATGCTTTTCTGGGTTCTTTTTTTGCATAAATTAAATATTTCCTTGCATTTATATAATTTCGTGTTATAATTATATCAGAGACTCAAAGGGAGGTGTAAATGTGAGGATATCACGCAAAAGAATATGGTCGATTGCTCTTACCGCGGTGATTTTACTGTCAGTTTTTGCCCTAATGCTTCTGCTAAACTCCAAAACGCCTCTCTACAAGGACGATTACTCATATTCCTACACCTTCGCGGTAAAGGAAAACAAATTCAGAATTACTACCGTAAAAGAGCTTATCGATTCTCAGGTGAATCACTACAAGGTAATGAACGGGCGTATTGTTCCGCACACGCTTGTGCAGGCGTTTTTGATGACCGATAAATCGGTTTTCAACGTCTTTAACGCCGCAGCATTCACCCTGCTTGTTTTCTTGATATACTACCACGCAACAAAGGGCAGTAAAAACAGAAGCCGCGCGTTCCTGATATCCGCGTTTGCCTTGCTTTTCTTGCTCACTCCGCGCTTTGGCGAAAGCTTTTTATGGCTGACAGGTGCGTGTAACTACCTTTGGGGTATGCTTTTGATATTAGTATATCTTCTTCCCGTGACAAGCCGTTTTGAGTCTTTTACTCCTACGCGCAACAAAGTGCTATCTTCCATTGGCTTATTCATACTCGGATTTCTCTGCGCTATGACGGGTGAAAACACAGCCGCGGCAATTATTGTGATGAGCTTGCTCTTTACTATATATTTCTCGCTCAAAAACAAGAGTCTTGACCTCGCACTCCTTTGCGGCTCTGTCGGCAACGTCTGCGGCTTTTTCGTAATGCTGTTGGCACCGGGTCAGTCGGTGCGACTTGCCAACAACGGCGGATCGGGCGGTATCGCTGTATGGCTCGGACGCCTTATACCCATTACGAAAGTATTTCTCACATACCTTTGGCCTCTGCTTGCAATAACCGCTATTTTTCTTGTGATAGGACTAACTTTAAGACGTGACCGCAGAGGACTTTGGAAAACGCTCGTGTTTTTGGCAGGCGGACTCGTTTCGGTCTACTCTATGGTGATATCTCCGTATTTCCCCGACAGAGTATGGAGCGGACCTACCGTCCTTTTGACCCTGTCAGCTCTTTCGGCGGTAAGCCTTGCTCTGCCAAAGGGAGAGCATCTGCTATCAAAAGCAATCGCGCTCGTGCTATCTGTTTGTATGCTTGTTCCGCTTGTGCTCGTTATTCCCGAAGCATACGGTGAGCTCTACGGTATAAGCGAGCTTGACAAAGCGCGCACTGAGCAGATAATCGCGGCAAAAGAGAAGGGTGAAAACAGAGTTACCGTTGACAGTATATACGGCCACGGCAGATACACCTGCTTTGATAGCTTTGGCGACCTTAATTCAGACAGCAAGACCTGGCCAAACACCGCACTTGCTATGTACTTTGATATTGACGAGTTAGTAAAGAGAGAGGAGAAAAAATGAACGGACTGATCAGATTTTTAATTTGCTTTGCAGCTTCTTTCATTGCTGTTTATCTCAGCGGATACGGAAATACAGTTGTTGATATTTCGGAGTCACTTGCTATAACTACTTTTTTTGGTGCAGTACTTCTTTTGTCTGTCTTATGTACTATAATATGGAGTATTTATTCAAATCTGAAAAGCGAAATCAAGAAGCTTAACGCTAAAATCGATGAGCTTGAAGAAAGGATAAATAAACATAATCAAGAATAAATCAATCCCGACAGATAAAAGTCTGTCGGGATTCTCTTATATTATTTCAGAGATAAGCTCGCGTGAAGCGGGCTTTTCTTTTGCTATTTCATACGCTGCAGAAAAGCTTTCGACACCCTGCGCGGCAAGCTCGGGTGAGCTTGTGTAAAGCATCGCGATCACTTCGCCCGCTTCGACCTTGTCGCCCGTTTTCTTTTTAAGCAAGATACCTGCAAGCGGGTCAATTGTGTTGCCCTTTCTTTCGCGCCCTGCACCGAGGCGTGAGCTTGTGAGACCTATCTGTTCGGTATTCATACGGGAAATGTAGCCGGACTCTTCTGCCTTGACCAAGGTACACACGGGTGCCTCTCCGAAAAGCTCGGGTGCGGTAATATACCTCACGTCGCCGCCTTGAGCCGCTATCCATTCCTTGAACTTTTTATAAGCCGCGCCCGAAGCAAGAGCTTCGCGTGCAAGCGTGATGCCTTCGTCTGCGGAGATACTGCGGACAAGGCCTATAAGAACACCTGCAAGGGTCACCGAAACCTCACGAAGATCGTCGGGTCCTTCTCCTCGAAGCACGTCGATAGCCTCACGCACCTCAAGCACGTTACCGATTGCATAACCGAGAGGTGTATCCATATCCGAGAGCACCGCACGGACGCGTCTACCGCACCTGTTGCCGATATCGACCATCGCGCGCGCAAGCTCTGTCGCGTCCTCAAGCTTATGCATAAAAGCACCGCTTCCGAACTTTACGTCAAGAACGATGTTGTGTGCTCCTGCCGCAAGCTTTTTGCTCATAATACTTGAAGCAATAAGCGGAATCGATTCGACCGTTGACGTAACGTCGCGCAGAGCATACATTGTTTTATCGGCAGGAGCGAGATGTCCGCTTTGACCGACGAGCGCAAGGCCGATCTTTCTTGACTGACTCATAAATTCATCGGGCTCAAGCTCGGTTCTGTAGCCTGGTATACTTTCAAGTTTATCGACCGTTCCGCCTGTGTGACCGAGTGCGCGTCCAGACATTTTTGCGACCACCGCACCGAGAGATGCAACGATGGGCGCAACAATAAGCGAGGTCTTATCGCCCACACCGCCGGTACTGTGTTTGTCTGCCGAAAGCTCTCCGAACTCTCCCAGGTCAAGCGTGTCCCCGGATTTAGCCATAGCATTTGTTAACTTAGCGGTCTCCTCGGGCGTCATCGACTTAAAATACGTCGCCATAAGAAACGCTGAGAGCTGATAGTCGGGCATATCTCCGCTTACAACTCCTGAGATAAGATAATTTATCTCAGACTCAGTAAGCTCGCCTCCGTCACGTTTTTTTCTGATAATATCATTGTAAGTCATAGCTTTTCCTCAAACCTGTCAAAACAGTAGTTTTGTTAGACTTTCGCCTACCGTTTTGTATTCTACACCGAGAATGGTGCAGATTGTTGCCGAAATATCTGCAAAAGTGTTGCATGTTCCGAGGTTTACGGGATTTACACCGCCTCCGTAGATAATAAGAGGTGTATATTCTCTTGTGTGATCTGTGCTGTTGTCGCCGGGGTCGCACCCGTGGTCTGCCGTGATCATAAGCACGTCATCGTCACGAAGCTCTTTTATGAAACTGCCAAGCCACAAATCAAACTCGGACAACGCCGCCGCATACCCGTCAATATCGTTTCTGTGACCGTATGACGAGTCAAAATCAACGAGATTTGTAAAGCAGATACCGTCAAAATCGTTTTTTACGACCTCGGACGTTATTTCCATTCCGTGTGTGTTTGACTTTGTTGGATGTGAACGGGTAATACCGCGCCCGGCAAAAATATCGTTTATCTTACCTACCGAAATAACGTCCTTGCCGCAGTCCTTTATGGCATCAAGCATAGTGGGCGCAAACGGTTCAAGCGAAAAATCGTGACGGTTGGAGGTGCGCTTGAACTCGGACGCATTGCCGATAAACGGACGCGCTATGACCCTGCCGACAGAATGCTCGCCCGTCAAAATGCTTCGCGCAATTCGGCAATATTCGTACAGAGTTTCGGGGGGAATAATCTCCTCGTGCGCGGCGATTTGAAAAACGCTGTCTGCCGAAGTGTAGACAATAAGTGCGCCAGTCTTCAGGTGCTCCTCACCATAGTCGCGGATAACATCTGTGCCTGAATACGGCTTGTTGCATAGCACGCCGCGCCCTGTTGCTGACTCGAACTTTTCGATTATCTCACGCGGAAAGCCGTCGGGGTAAGTGGGAAGCGGCTTGTCTGAAATAATTCCTGCAATCTCCCAGTGTCCGACAGTCGTATCCTTGCCCGCAGAGCGCTCACACATTCTCGCAACTGCACCGAGCGGCTTAGACCCGTTACTCAGATATTCAAGTCCGTCAATATCCGCAAGTCCGAGCTTTAGGAGGTTGGGTATATTAAATTTATTTGATCTTGAAATAGTTCTCATCGTGTCGGCAGACTCATCGCCAAAGTGTTTAGCATCGGGAGCCGCTCCGATTCCGAGACTGTCGAGAACTATAAGAAATATTCGCTTTTTCATTCTGACCTCACGCCTTGTCAAGCTCTACCGCCGTGTCAAGGGCAAGCTCCATCATTTCAGTGAAGGAATTCTGTCTTTCCTCGCTTGTAGTCGTTTCACCTGTCAGTATGTGGTCTGACACCGTGCATATCGCAAGAGCGTTTTTGCCCGCCCTTGCAGCGGTCATATAGAGGGCGGCTGCTTCCATTTCTATTGCCATTACTCCCATTTTCTGCCACTTTGCAGTAGCCTCGGCATCATCGTTATAGAAGTTATCGGACGAGAGCAGATTGCCGACGTGGTATGTCGCCCCGTGAGCCTTTGCCGCCTCTATCGCAAGATTCATCATTTTGTAGCTTGCAATCGGTGCGAAACTGCCAGGCAGACGGAACTGATTTGCAAACGCAGAGTTCGTGCACGCGCCCATGCCGATAACAATGTCGCGCACCTTTACGTTTTCCTGAATTGAGCCTGCAGAGCCGATTCTCATAATATTTTCAACTCCGAAGAAATTGTATAGCTCATACGAGTAAATACCTATCGACGGCATACCCATACCGCTTGCCATAACCGACACGGGAACACTCTTGTACGTGCCCGTGTATCCGTGAATACCGCGCACATTGTTAACAAGCTTTGCATTTGTAAGAAAATTCTTAGCTATAAATTCGCTTCTGAGTGGATCACCCGGCATAAGCACGGTTTTGGCAAAATCGTCAGGTGTTGCATTTATGTGGGGAGTAGGGTAAAGCTTTTTCATATCGTTTCTCCTTAATAACCGTTTGATGTTTCGTTCTTTACGATTTTTACTATACGGCTCGTACCGAGTCTTGACGCGCCGAGCTCAATGAATTTCTCCGCATCCTCGATTGACGAGATGCCGCCCGCCGCTTTGATCTTAACGTGAGGCGCGACGTGCTTATTAAATAAAGCAATATCGTCAAACGTAGCACCTGAACTTGAAAATCCCGTCGAGGTTTTTATATACTCCGCGCCCGATTCGCTTACGATCTCACACATTTTTATTTTTTCGGCGTCAGTAAGTAAGCAGGTTTCGATTATGACCTTGAGTACACGGCAGCCGCAAGCCGCCTTTACTGCTTTTATCTCGTTTAGTATATTGTCAAATTTGCCTGCTTTGAGGTCACCAATGTTTATGACCATATCGATCTCATCAGCTCCGTTAGCAATAGCGTCCTTACATTCAAAGCATTTTGTTTCTGTTGTAGAGTATCCGTTCGGGAAGCCGATAACCGTGCAAATGCGGACTCTGCCGCCAGCGTATGCTGCGGCCTGTCTGACAAATGACGGCGGTATGCAGACAGATGCGGTCTTGTATGTAATTCCGTCTTCAATAATGCTTTTGATGTCTTCAAACGTGGCGCTCTGTGAAAGCAGAGTGTGGTCAACGCGCGAGAGAATGCTTGTGATATCCATAAAGAGTATCCTTTCTTTAATGTCACATATATTTTATCATATAAAGGTACGCTTATGCAATCTTTTTTGTAAAATTCTGTGTCAAACTTGACATTGACTTTAACAAATGCTATTATAGTAATAATCTTTTATAATTTGGAGAGAGAAATGAGACTTGTTGTAAAGGTGGGCACCTCAACCTTAACGCATCCCTCGGGAATGCTCAACATAAGGCATATGGAAGCCTTTTGTAAGGTGCTCAGCGACATAAAAAATCAGGGAAATGAAGTGATAATCGTTTCGTCGGGCGCGATTGCTATGGGTATTGGTAAGCTTTCGCTCAAGAAGCGTCCCGAGGACATACCCACACGTCAGGCAACGGCGGCAGTGGGACAGTGTGAGCTTATGTATACATACGATAAGCTTTTCGGCGAGTATAATCACACCGTTGCACAGCTTTTGCTCACAAACTCGTTTATTAATAACGAAAAAATGCACACAAACTTCATAAACACCATTAGCCGCCTTCTCGAGATGGATGTTATTCCGATAATCAACGAAAACGACACGGTTTCGACCGATGAGATCTGTATCGGAGATAATGATACCCTCGGTGCCATAGTGTCGGTGTCGGCAAAGGCAGATCTGCTTGTCCTTCTCTCAGATATCGACGGACTATACACCGCTGATCCCCACAAGAATTCCGATGCAAGGCTTATTGAAACGGTTGATTCAATAACCGATGAAATAAGGGCGCTTGCCGGCGGAAAGGGAAGCGAAAACGGCACGGGCGGCATGGTAACAAAGCTTAACGCCGCAGAAATGTGTATGGAAGCAGGATGTGATATGATAATCGCAAACGGCTCGAATCCCGATCTGCTTTACGATATACTTGACGGCAAGAGCATCGGAACAAAGTTTATTGGCTCAAAGAGGTAATTATGCTGACACAGCAATTGACAAACGCAAAGAATGCAAAGTGCGAGCTTGCGCTTCTTGATACAGAGGGTAAAAACCGCGCACTGAAAGCTATGGCGGATTCTCTCCTCGCTCACTCGGACGAGATTCTCACAGCTAACAAAATTGATATCGACGCGGCAAGGGGAAGCGTGTCTGACGTAATGATAGACCGTCTTACTCTGACAGGTGAGCGTATAAAAGCAATGGCAGATGGTATTTTTGAGGTAATAGAGCTCCCCGATCCCGTTGGCAGAGTTCTGAGCGAATACGAGCGCCGCGGAATGAATATAAAAAAGGTTTCGTCACCTATAGGCGTAGTAGCAATAATATACGAAAGCCGTCCTAACGTAACATCGGACGCCGCCGCACTCGTTATAAAAAGCGGTAACGTGTGTGTGCTTCGCGGCGGTAAGGAAGCTTTTAACAGTAACAAGGCAATCGTTGACGCGCTCAGAGAGGGACTCCGTAGCTGCGGATATAACGAAAACTTTGTAAGTCTCGTCACGGACACAACGCGCGAGAGCGCAAACGAGCTTATGAGAGCAGACGGATATGTTGACCTGCTCATTCCAAGAGGCGGCGCAGGGCTTATCAAGGCTTGCGTTGAAAATTCGACCGTGCCGTGCATACAGACGGGTACGGGTATATGTCATATTTACGTTGACTCGAGGGCAGATATTAATATGGCGCTTGATATAATCGACAACGCGAAAACCAGCCGTCCGTCAGTCTGTAACGCTGCCGAGGTCTGCATTGTTAGCCGTGAGGTTGCAAACGAGTTTTTGCCCCTTCTTAAGAAAAGACTTGTTGATAACAGAAAAGATGGCGGTAAGATCCCCGTTGAGCTCAGACTTGATGCAGAGGCTGCGTCTGTAATCGACGGTACACCGGCAGGCGAAAACGATTTCGACACAGAGTTTCTTGACTATATCTTGGCGGTCAAGGTTGTGGCAGACGTGAAAGAGGCGGTAGAGCATATTGCGTCACACTCCACGGGACATAGCGAAGCAATAGTAACCTCCGACTCGGCTACGGCTGATTACTTCTGCGCGGGAGTTGACAGCGCGGCGGTGTACGTTAATGCATCCACACGCTTTACTGATGGCGGTGAATTCGGACTCGGCTGTGAGATAGGAATCTCGACACAAAAGCTCCACGCACGCGGACCTATGGGTCTGTCTGAGCTTACTACCTACAAGTACGTTGTAAGCGGAAGCGGACAGACAAGATAAATAAAAAATCCGTTGCAATTCTGCAACGGATTTTTTGTGCCTTAACATTCCCATATGGAATATATCACGTGCGTTAGCACATATCACACGAGAAGCGTATATCACAGATTTGCATAGCAAATCTATATCACTGATTTATTTGGCTTTTGCCAAATAAATTTTTACGCCCAGCTCATTGTAGAGGGCTTGGGATCGCTGATGATTGCCTGCTTGAGGAATTCAACTGCCTTCTTGAGTCCTTCGTCGATAGACATAAGGCTATCCTCGTGCTCAATGCTCATTACCTTGTCATAACCAACAAGGCGGAGATTGGACGCGATATCACGCCAATAAGTAAGGTCGTTACCAAAGCCAACGGTGCGGAATACCCACGAACGATTGATCTCGTCGCCGTAATGCTTGGTGTCGAGTACGCCGTTCTTAGCGGTGTTGTACTTGTCGATCTTGGTGTCCTTTGCGTGGAAGTGGAAGATAGCATCCTTGAGCTCGCGGATGACCGCAACGGGATCCATACCCTGCCATATAAGGTGAGAGGGGTCGAGGTTAGCACCAAGGTTTTCGCCTGCAGCCTCTCTAAGTCTGAGCATTGTTTCGGGATTGTATACGCAGAATTTGGGGTGCATCTCAAAAGCAACCTTTACGCCGTGATCCTTTGCAAACTTTGCAGTTTCCTTCCAATAAGGGATGAGTACCTCGTTCCACTGATAGTCAAGAACTGCGAGGAAGTCCTCAGGCCAAGGGCAGGTCGCCCAGTTCGGATACTTTGCGCCGGGATGGTCACCGGGGCATCCTGAGAATGTGATAACCGTATCAACGCCCATTCTTTCGGCAAGAAGAACGCTGTTTACAAAATCATCGTGATAAGCCTTAGCGGTAGCCTTGTCGGGATGAACGGGGTTACCGTGAGAAGCGAGAGCGCAGGGTTCGATATCGTACTTCTCAAAAAGCTTCATAAATGCGTCGAACTTGCCCTTATCGGCAAGAAGCTCAACGGGATTTGCGTGAGCCTTTCCGGGGTATCCGCCGGAGCCAATTTCTACTGCTTCTACGCCGAGTCCGGAGAGAATAGATAGGGTCTCTTCAAATGTTTTCTGACCGTAAAGGTTAGCAAGAACACTTAATTTCATATTGTCTTTTCCTTTCGAAAAATATAATCAGTGTAAGGAATTACATTCCAAATATATGTTACTATAAATCGTACTAAAAGTCAAGCGAAGTAAGCAAAAAACATTATCTGTAATAGGTATAATACGCGATGATCGTCCTGTGCTCGCCGCCGTGCTCAAGATCGTGACCCGAAAGCACCACACCGTCAAGCGACATAAGGTCGCTCGCAGTCATATCCTCAACCTTGCATCTGAACTGAATATCAAAGTCGGACAGTACTATGAACTCATCGTCCTTAAGATTGAGCGCACCCGCCCTTCCGACTACCTCGTCCACGTTGTCGATACGCTCGGTTACGTAGCGGATGGCGCGCCCACTTAGTGCCTTAGCCTTGTCGTACTTGTATGCGGTACTGTCAGGATTTTTGTTTTTGAAAATAGCTTTAATTTTGTCAAACATGCCGTTAACCTCTCAATAAACTGATATAAGTATAGCATAAATTTCCGGTACAAGCAAGAACAGCGTGAAAATTTAATATATTTATACAAAAGCTTTTCGGAGGAATATATGCTTGATATAGGTTTACTCGTTTCGCTTATGGCGAGATACTTCTTCATCTATTTGAAGGTGCACGGGGCAAATTCCTTTCCCGAGCCGCTGTCAGCGGCAGAGGAGAGGGAGTGCTTTATTAAAATGTCAAAGGGAGACGAGGCGGCAAGAACAAAGCTTATAGAACACAATTTAAGACTTGTTGCACACATTGTAAAAAAGTATTATTCAAGCTCAAAGAATCAAGAGGACCTCGTATCAATCGGTACGATAGGTCTCATAAAAGCAATCGATTCCTATAAATACGATAGTGGTACAAAATTTGCAACGTACGCAGGGAAGTGTCTGCAAAACGAAATACTTATGTACTTCCGCGCACAGAAAAAGACGGCGCAGGAGGTTTCGCTCAACGAGACCATAGACGTTGATAAGGACGGCAATCCTCTGACTTATATAGACATAATCAGCGTTGACGACACCATAGCCGAGGACCTTGAGATCAAGATAAATTCGGAAAAGGCGGCAAGAATAATAAACACCGTTCTCGATGACAGAGAAAAGGAGATACTGAGCCTGAGATATGGGCTTGACGGGAGGCGACCCATCACCCAGAGAGAAATAGCGGCAAAGCTCGGTATTTCCCGATCATACGTCAGCAGAATAGAAAAAAAGGCTCTTGAGGACATCAAAAGCCATTTTGAAAACAGGTGACAATGAAGCCTTCGCCTTGAGTGGAGGATAACAAAAGGCGCTTGGCTTTCCAAGCGCCTTTTGTGTTATGCGTTAGCGTCTTCTGTGGGTTCTTTAACAAAGCCGCCGATAAACATTGCGTTGGACTCAATTAGCTCGGCGAGGTCTGTGTTTAGCTTAATTTCATAAAGCTCGTTTACGTGAGCTTCGACGTAAGCCTTTTCCATAGGAAGTCTGCGGATTATGTGGTAACCGTATTCGGTTTCAATAATTTCACTTGTTTGACCTATCTCAAGAGCAAACGCCGCGTCCTCGAATTCTAATACCATTTGGCCTGCCGAGAAGTAGTAGCCGTCTGTGTTGCCAACCATACCCGTATCTCTGCCGTGCTCCTGAACGAGATTATAAAATTCCTCGTCACTTGCCGTCCTTGCCGGTTCAAGAATGCTCTGTGCGGTCTCAAACTCAGGCGTGAGAATGTGGTAAGCTCTTATCATCTGACCACCGTTCATAAGTTCATTTACCTTTTCGTCAACCGTAAGCTCTTCAGCTCCCTTTACCATAAGTTCAAGCATTTTTTCGTTGAGGTACTGGGTGTAAAGAAGGCTCGTGAAAACCTCCTCGGTCATATAGCTGCTTGCAAGTATATCGTAGAAGGATTGGCCATAATACTGCTTGTATGTGGAGAGGGTAGTTGTGATAGCTTCCTTTGCTTCAACGTCGTAAATCGAAAGTCCCATCATCGACGCCACGTTGAATGTAGCGTAATAAGTAAGCATAGACTCGTATACCGCCGAGGCAACAAGCATTGACGCCGTGGCTTCGTCATAGCCCTGAAGGGAGCCTGCAAGAATAGCTTGAACGTTCATAACGAAATATTCGTAAACGTCGTTGTCAACGGGGAAGCCTCCAAGCATAAGAGGTGTGTTTTCTTGGCTGTCAAAATAAACGTTGGAAAAATCGTACACCATAGCTGTACGGTTAGAGCCCTCCCACTCAACCGTGTATCCGAACGCCTCGGAGATAGCTCTGAGTGGGATGAGTGTACGTGATTCACCGTTTTCTTCTATAATCACGGGAAGAGTGTCAAAGTTATATATAAGCTCGCCGTTTTTGTAAAGCTCGGGCTTACCTATCCTGAATCTGAGGGTATCCTCTCCGCGCTTCGTAATAACCTCTCTGAGATCTCCGTTCCACTCAATAGTTGCGCCGAGAGCCTCGAGAAGCTGGCGTATCGGTACCATAGTTCTGTCACCGATTATACGTGCGGGTACGTCGAAAACAACACGGTGACCGTTGAGAGTAACGGTAACCTCGTTTTCAACGGCTGATACGCAAACCGCGAGAGACGAGAAAATCATCACTGCTACGATAAAGAAGGAAAATATCCTTTTCATTTATGTAAATTCCTTTCATTTGCTTTGAAATAAGTATAGCACAACATTCTTTTGGTTTCAATACCTCAAACAAATATTTACAAAAAATATTGATGGAAAAAGAAGACGGCAAGAGCCGCCTTCTTCGACTTATTTTTTTGCTATTTTGCCAAGCACTTGGGCAAACACATCAATCTCTTCGCAAGTGTTGAAAGCGCCGACTGAAAGCCGTATAGCGCCTCCCACGGGTGTACCGAGCCTCTTGTGTGCGAGTGGTGCACAATGATATCCGCTTCTGACACATATTCCCTCTTGGCCAAGCATATCAGCAACCTGCTCAGGAGACACTTTGTCGACGTTAAACAAAAGGATAGGTGACCTGTCTTGACGGTATACAGTAATCCCATCGAGCTCACACAGTCTTTCTGCCGCCAGCTCTGTGAGCCTTGTTTCGTGATTCCTTATAAGAGCAAGACCGGTTGCTTTTATAAAATCAATTCCAGCGTTAAGCCCCGCCGCACCGCACAGATTTACCGTTCCGCCCTCGAGCATTTCGGGCAGTCTGGAAGGCATTTCGATGTCAAGTGAATTAAATCCGCTTCCGCCTTCTATAAAGCTCTTTATTCTTCCGCACCCGACACCGTGCTCCGAGAATATAAGCGCACCCGTACCCGTCGGTCCGTATAGTCCTTTATGTCCGGGCACACACAATACGTCGATACTGTCGCGCTCAACGTCAATGTCGTCAAATCCGGCGGCCTGTGCTGCATCAACTATAAAGAAAAGTCCGTTTTTACGGCAGAATTCACCTATATCGTGTAAAGGCATAGATGCGCCGCATACGTTGGAGCGTGCCGTGCACACGAGAGTGCGTGTAAGCGGTCTCATTTTCGTTCGTATAGACGAGATTATTGCATCTGTCCTGTATTTTTCGTTCAGTGCAGAATCAAAAATTCCGTAGCCGCCGAAGGTGCTTTTTGTGACAGATGCGACGGGTCTTAAAACCGAATTGTGTTCAAGGTCGCTTATAAGTACGTGAGTGCCGTAAATATACGATGCTTTTATTGCCGTATTCAAAGCGTATGTTGCATTGTAGGTATAGACTGTGTTTTCGGCTCTTGCACCGAACAAGGAGGCTAGAGTATCGCGATATGAAAACAGCATAGCTGATGCCTCGATAGAGCCTGAGTGAGAGGCGCGACCGGGATTGCCCGCAAATGTGTTTATGGCTTCGGCTATAGCTGTCGAAACGGCCGTTGGCTTGGGATATGTTGTTGCCGCATTATCAAGATATATCAATTAATTTCCTGCCTTTCAGACAAGGGAAGGGTAGCTTTAGGACTCTGCCGTCGGAATGTAGCCATCCCGACGGGGAGCCGTATTTACTTCAAAACAGAGTGGTTGATGTTTTCTCTTTTCAGAGCCGATATTGCCTTTTTAAGACTTTTCGAATCGGTTTCGAGTCCGTATGCACAGCCATGGACCGTCTCGCTCGGGTCAAGTCTGATTATCCTCGAATGTATCCCCGACCTGCCTAAAGCGTTCTGCGCCATAACCGCATAAGTCATTGAGCCTATTCCGAGCTTTATCGTCATAGCTAAAAGCTGCCTTTCCGTGTTGTTACTTTTTGCGGCAAAGCCGCATTATCATTATATGACGGTGCTGTCGGTTGTGTAATGGGCTAAGTTGACCTGATCCAACGTCGAAATACTGTCAAAATCGGTACAAATTATGTGGTCATTGTATAAATATTTAGTAAATGTAGCAAAAATTAAAAAATTAGCAAAAAGGGTAGATATTTCAAAAAAGTTGTGATATAATAATCTCTATGGGGCATGCTGCACATTTTTTCGTCATGCCCGTGCAATCTTGTTGAAAATAATTTATTATACAATGGAGGTTAAAACTCAATGAGCACAAAAAAGTATTGTTATCTTTTCTCTGAGGGTAACGCAGATATGCGTGAGATCCTCGGCGGTAAGGGCGCAAACCTCGCGGAAATGACCAATATCGGTCTTCCCGTACCTCAGGGCTTCACAATTTCTACAGAAGCCTGCACACAGTATTATGAAGACGGCAGACAGATCAACGATGAGATCATGGCAGAGATCATGGAATACATCGTTAAAATGGAAGGCGTTACCGGCAAGAAGTTCGGTGACCTCGAAAATCCTCTCCTTGTTTCCGTACGTTCGGGTGCACGCGCTTCCATGCCCGGTATGATGGACACCATTCTCAACCTTGGTCTTAACGAAGAAGTTGTAGAGGTTATGGCTAAGAAGTCCGGCAATCCCAGATGGGCTTACGACTGCTACAGAAGATTTATCCAGATGTACTCCGACGTTGTTATGGAAGTCGGCAAGAAGTATTTTGAAGAGCTCATCGACAAGATGAAGGAAGAAAAGGGAGTTAAGCAGGACGTTGAGCTTACAGCTGAAGACCTTAAGGAGCTTGCTAACCAGTTCAAGGCTGAGTACAAGTCCAAGATCGGCGAAGACTTCCCGACAGATCCTAAGGAACAGCTCATCGGAGCTGTTAAGGCTGTATTCCGTTCATGGGACAACCCCCGTGCAAACGTTTACAGACGTGACAACGATATTCCTTACAGCTGGGGTACAGCTGTAAACGTACAGGCAATGGCATTCGGTAATATGGGCGATAATTGCGGTACCGGTGTTGCGTTCACACGTGACCCTGCTACAGGCGAAAAGAAGCTCATGGGCGAATTCCTTACCAACGCACAGGGTGAAGACGTTGTTGCAGGTGTACGTACACCTATGCCTATCGCTGAAATGGCAAACAAGTTCCCCGCAGCATTTGAAGAATTCAAGAAGGTTTGCGACATTCTCGAAAACCACTATCACGATATGCAGGATATGGAGTTCACTATCGAAAACGAAAAGCTCTATATGCTCCAGACCCGTAACGGCAAGAGAACAGCTCCCGCAGCGCTCCAGATCGCAGTTGATCTCGTTGCTGAAGGTCATAAGACCAAGGAAGAAGCAGTTCTCATGATCGACCCCAGAAACCTTGACACACTCCTCCACCCTCAGTTCGACGCTAAGGCTCTCAAGGCTGCAACTCCTATGGGCAGAGGCCTCGGTGCTTCCCCCGGTGCTGCTTGCGGTCAGATAGTATTCTCTGCAGAAGACGCTGAAGCTTGGAAGAACGCAGGTAAGAAGGTAGTTCTCGTTCGTCTTGAAACATCTCCCGAAGATATCACCGGTATGAAGGCTGCTCAGGGTATCCTTACAGTACGCGGCGGTATGACATCTCACGCAGCGGTTGTTGCTCGTGGTATGGGTAAGTGCTGCGTTTCCGGATGCGGTGAAATCGCAATGGACGAAGAAAACAAGAAGTTCACACTCGCAGGCAAGACCTTCGTTGAAGGTGACTTCATCTCCATCGATGGTTCTACAGGTAATATCTACGACGGTATCATTCCTACCGTTGATGCTGAGATCTCCGGTAACTTCGGCACGATCATGGGTTGGGCTGATGAGTTCCGTACTCTCAAGGTAAGAACAAACGCTGATACTCCTACAGATGCTAAGAAGGCTCGCGAGCTCGGCGCTGAAGGTATCGGTCTCTGCCGTACAGAGCATATGTTCTTCGAAGCTGACAGAATTGCAGCATTCAGAGAAATGATCTGCTCCGACACAGCTGAAGAAAGAGAAGTTGCTCTTGAAAAGATCCTTCCTTATCAGCAGTCTGACTTTGAAAAGCTCTACGAAGCTCTCGAAGGCAACCCTGTAACAATCAGATTCCTCGATCCACCACTTCATGAATTTGTTCCAACAGAAGAAGCTGATATTAAAGCACTTGCAAATGCTCAGGGTAAAACAGTTGAAGATATTAAAGC
>JAZSOD010000036.1:0-11154 GCA_045536775.1 Eubacteriales bacterium
AGCTCGGAACAGAGCTTACCAAGGCAGGTCTCGGCTTCCCGCAGTACGAAAACGACGATATCGTTATCCCCGCGCTTGAAAAGCTCGGCTACTCTCACGAGGATGCGGCTAACTACGTTGTTGCGGCTTGCTGGGAATTCATCGTTTCCGGTTGTGCATTTGATATAGTTAACATCGCGGCTATGTCCTACCCTAAGGCAGTTAACGACGCAATGTACGCTCACCTTGAAAATTGCTCTACCTACGAAGAATTCTTCGAGACGGTAAAGGCAAATATCAAGGCAGAGTGCGAAAGAATAATGGCATCCGTCAACAACGTATGGTTTGTTCCCTCCCCCTTCCTCGAGGGTGTAATGCTTGATCCCATCAAGTATCACAACTTCGGTGTTCACGGCACGGGTCACTCTACTGCAGTTGACTCGCTTGCGGCTATCAAGAAGTATGTATTCGACGAAAAGTCGGTTACTGCTAAGGAAATGGTCGATGCGGTACGCGCAAACTTCGAGGGCTACGAGGAGCTTCTGTCAAAGCTCAGGAACGAAACCCCCAAGCTCGGTATGGACGATGACTTTGCAGACAACATCTCAATTGAGCTTATGGACTCATTCGCAGCTTGCTTTGAGGGCAAGAAGAACTGCGAGGGCGGTATTTGGAGAGCAGGTACAGGCTCGGCTATGTACTATCTCTGGCATGCTGACGAGATAGGTGCATCCGCTGACGGAAGACTTGAAAAAGAGCCTTTCGGTGCTAACTTCGCCCCCAGCCTCTTTGCAAAGGTAGGACCCGTTTCCGTAATCAAGTCCTTCTCGAAGCAGCACTTTGAGAACGTAATGAACGGCGGTCCTCTTACCATTGAGTTCCACAACTCCGTATTCCGTGACAAGGACGGTATCAGCAAGGTTGCAAAGCTCGTTAAATACTTCATCTCACTCGGCGGACATCAGCTCCAGCTTAACAGCGTTAACCTTGAAACAATGAAGGAGGCTCAGAAAAATCCCGAAAACTACGGACGTCTTGTTGTTCGTATCTGGGGTTGGAGCGCTTACTTCGTTGAGCTTGACCGCGAGTATCAGGATCACGTTATCAGACGTCAGGAATACGAGGTCTGACGCGAAAGCTCTCACTAAGTAATTTCTCCCGCTGCTTTTGCGGCAGATGAAAAATAATTTTCACGCGCCGGCGGAGCTTGCTCCGCCGGTATGCGCGGTTTTTAACAGGCATTTTATTTTTGAAAGGTTATAATTTATGTGCGGTTTTGCCGGATTCACGGGTTTTATCGAGCACCGTGACGAGATAATTGAAAAAATGAACAACAGAATACTACACCGCGGTCCCGATATGGGAAACACCTATCTCGGCGACGGCATTACGCTCGGCTTCCGCAGACTTTCCATACTTGACCTGCGCGAGAGTGCAGGCCAGCCGATGACGAGCCGTGACGGCAAATCTGTCATTGTTTTCAACGGCGAGATATACAACTTCCGCGAGCTCCGCGAGGAGCTTTCAGCTCTCGGCTCGACCTTTGACACTACCTGTGACACAGAAGTGCTTCTCGAGGGTTACAGAAAATTCGGACGCGACATCATAACCAAGCTTCGCGGTATGTTTGCTTTTGCAATATGGGATTTTGAGACCAAGAGCTTATTCGGCGCTCGAGATATGTTCGGTATCAAGCCTCTTTACTACACTGTGCTTAAAGACGGTAATCTTCTTTTCGGTTCTGAGATAAAGAGCTTTATCGAGCATCCCGACTTTGTTATGGAGGTCAACGAAAAGGCGTTAAGACCTTATCTTACCTTCCAGTACTCCGCGGACACCGAAACTTTTTTCAAGGGCGTATACAAGCTCCCGCAAGCACACTTTTTCACTTATGAGGACGGCAAGCTCACGGTCGAGCGTTACCGTGACATCGACTTTACACCCGATCAAAAGCCGTTTGACACCTACGTTGATGAAATAGACGAGGTAGTGCGCGAGTCGGTAAGCGCTCACTCGGTTAGCGACGTTAAGGTCGGTTCATTCCTCTCCGGCGGCGTTGACTCAAGCTACATCACCGCCTGCCTTATGCCCGACAAGACCTTCTCTGTCGGCTTTGACTACCACAAATTCAACGAAACCGATTACGCCGCAGAGTTGTCAAGCAAGCTCGGTGTTGAAAATCACAAAAAGCTTCTGAGTGCAGACGAGTGCTTCGACGCCTTCTCTGACATTCAGTATCATATGGACGAGCCTCAGTCAAATCCCTCGTCAGTCCCCCTCTACTTCCTCGCAAAGCTTGCCAAGGAGCACGTTACGGTCGTGCTCTCCGGTGAGGGTGCGGACGAGATATATGCAGGATATGAGGACTATAACGTAAATTCACTTGCACGAAAATACAGAAAAATACCGGCGTTTTTACGCCGTGCTGCCGCGTGTGCGGCAAAGGCGCTTCCCTACTTCAAGGGTCACGATTTTATAATCAAAAACTCGGGCAGACCTGAGGATTGGTTTATAGGGCAGGCAAAGGTGTATTCCGATGCCGAGGCGCTTGACATTCTGAAGTCCGAGTACAAATCGGGCAAGAGCGTAAATGACATAACCGCGCCGATATACAAAAGAGTTAAGGGACTTGATGAGCTTTCAAAAAAGCAGTACCTCGACTTAAACCTGTGGCTTCCCGGCGACATTCTCTTAAAGGCAGACAAGATGAGCATGGCATCCTCTCTTGAGCTTCGCGTGCCTTTCCTCGATTATGAGGTCATGCGTCACGCTTCAAGCCTCCCTGCAGAGTACAAGATCACAAGCGAAAACACCAAGTACGTTTTCAGAAAAGCCGCTAACAAGACTCTCCCCGACGAATGGGCGGACAGAGAGAAAAAGGGCTTCCCCGTGCCGATTCGCTTCTGGCTCAGGGAAGACAAATATTATAACATTGTAAAAGAATATTTCACAAGTGACTTTGCTAAAAAGTTCTTCGATACGGAAAAGCTTATGGCAATTCTCGACGAGCACAAGAACAACGACGACCGCGCTCATGACAGAGGACGCAAGGTATGGACAGTATTCACCTTCCTCGTATGGTACAAGCGTTTCTTTATAGACGAAACGGTTGCTTGTAAAAAGAATATATAAAAAGTCTTTAGGCTTTTGGAGAAAAATATGATAAACAAGGATTTTGAGCTGGTTATCGCAGGCGCTGATCTTAACTGCTATAACGTAGCCCGTGCCTTTCACGAAAAATACGGTGTTATCGCCAACGCCTTCGGCAGATATGAGATCGGCTGTACAAAGCATTCAAAAATAGTGAAGTTTACAACTGTACCCGATTTTGACGAGCCTGAAGTGTTTGTAAAGACCCTTCTTGATTTTGCCGATTCAAATTGCGGTAAAACCCTTATTCTTATGGGTTGTACCGACGATTATGCAGGACTCATTATAAAATGCAAGGACAAGCTTGCAGACAAGTATATTATGCCCTACATCGACGTCGAGCTCTGGGAAAAGCTTCAAAGTAAGGCAAACTTCTACAAGGAGTGCGACACGGCAGGTATTCTCTACCCAAAGACAAAGATCATCGGTGCCGACTATTCCGCAGACGTTCTCACAGAAGACGCCCTTGGATTCAATTATCCCATAATCGTCAAGCCGTCAAGCAGCATTCTTTATTGGAAGTATCCCTTTGACGGAATGAAAAAGGTTTATTTTTCTAAAACTCCCGAGGAAGCAAAGGCGGCTATCGATGCTATATACGCGTCCGGATATCCCGACGAGATAATACTTCAGGACACGATTCCCGGTGACGACTCAAATATGAGAGTACTGACGGCGTACTCCGACAAAAACGGCAAGGTGCGTATGATGTGCCTCGGTCACGTTCTGCTCGAGGAGCATACTCCAAAGGCGGTCGGTAATCACGCAGCCATTCTCACAGAGGAAAACCCCGAGCTTATGGAGTCCTTCAAGACCTATCTTGAAAACATCGGCTACGTCGGTTTTTCAAACTTCGATATAAAGTACGATGAACGTGACAACACCTACCGCGCGTTTGAAATTAATCTCAGACAAGGCAGAAGCAATTACTACGTTACGGCGTCAAGCTGCAACATCGCGGAGCTTGTAGTAAACGACAGACTGGGTAGTGGTCTTGACGGTATTATTTTCGGAAAGCCTGCTTTCTGGCATATTGTTCCGAAAAAAATCATTTATTCTTATATGAAGACAAAGCCCGAAATAATAAAGAGCATCAAGGCTCTTATCAAGGAAGGTCGCGAGTTTTCGTCGTATTTCTATAAATACGACACAAAAAACAACCCAAAGCGCTTGTTCTATGCGCTTGCTTACACGTTTAATCATTTCAAAAAGTACAGACAGTACAAATAACTCTTTAGTAAGATTTTATTGGAGTTAAAGATGTCAAAAGAAAACAAAAACAAGCTGCTCGGCATTCTCGGCGGTCTGGGTCCTATGGCAACCGCCTACTTCTACGAGCTACTAACCTCACTGACCGTGGTTGAACGCGATCAGGACCACATCGATATGGTAATATCAAGCCGTTCCTCCACACCCGACCGTTCAAGCTTTATACTCGGTCAAAGCTCAGACAATCCCCTCCCCTTTATGATAGAGGAGGCGAAGAAGCTCGAAATATACGGCGCCGACGTGATTGCTATTCCCTGCAATACCGCACATTATTTTTATGACGGCATTGCAAAGGAAATAAATATTCCGATACTCAATATTATTGACGAAACGGTTGATTTCCTTTATGGCTCGGGCGTTACAAAAGCCGCGTTGTTTGCAACCGAGGGCACCTGTAAGGCAGGCACGTATCAGCGCTCGGGCAACGGCAAGGTCGAGATAATTACTCCCGACAAGCAGGATCAGGATATTATAACCGATATAATTTTTGAGTCTATAAAAAAAGGGATCGACCCCGATATTGCAAAATTTTCGGAGATTGCCGACAAAATGAAGGCTCTCGGATGCGAAAGAGTAATTCTCGGATGCACCGAGCTCTCTCTTGTCAAGAAAAACTACCCTGAGATCAAGGAAAGTGATTTCTTCGTTGACTCTCTTGAAATTCTGGCTCGTCGCACGGTTGAGACCTGCGAAAAGCCCTGCCGATAACGGCAAATACTTAAACACGGTGAAATAATATGCTTCTTTCACAGTTAACAGGCGTTATAGAGGTAGGAAAACAAAGCTTTTCCGACACCGATATTTTGGATATTGTCTACGATTCCCGTAAGGCAAAGGAGTCATCTCTGTTTGTCTGTCTGACGGGTGCGGTAACCGACGGTCACAAATATGCCGAGAGCGCATACCGTAACGGATGCCGCGCGTTTCTCGCCGAAAAAGAGCTCTCTCTTCCCTCTGACGCCACGGTTATTTATACGGACAACACAAGACGCGCTCTTGCCCTTATGTCCGCCGAATTTTTCTCTCATCCCGAGAGGCGTCTCAAGCTTATCGGAATTACGGGAACGAAGGGCAAGACCACGGTCACAAAGCTTTGCGCCGACATTCTTAATGCGGCGAACATCAACACCGCAACCATCGGCACAAACGGTATGTTTATTAACGGAGAGTACTCACCTACCCTCAACACCACTCCCGAGAGCTACGAGCTTTTCAAGGCGTTTGACAGGATGCTAAAATCAGGTGTTGATGCTTGCGTTATCGAGGTATCGTCACAGGCATATCTTACCCACCGTGTTGAAGGCATTGTCTTTGACGTCGGCGTATTCACGAATCTTGCTCCCGACCACATTGGTGACGGAGAGCATCCTACCTTTGAAAACTATATGGAATGCAAGGCGAAACTATTCAAAAACTGCCGTGTCGGAATATTCAATTCAGACGATCCGCATTGCACGGAAATGCGCCGTGATGCGACCTGCTTATCTCAGACTTATGCGCTGAATACTCACGCAGATTTTAAAGCGGAGCTTATACGTCAGTACAAGACCGACAATTCGCTCGGAATTTCCTTTGAGTGTATGAGCGCCACGGGATGCGCCCCTATAACTCTGAAAATGCCCGGTGTATTCAACGTATACAATGCTCTTGCGGCTATTGCGGCGGCTCGTCGCTTCGGTGTTGACGATAAGGTGATAACTGCCGCCCTCGGCAATGCAACCGTTGAAGGACGCTTTGAAATAGTCGACGCTATCGACTCCTGTACGGTCATAATCGACTACGCACACAACGGTTTTTCTATGCAGAATCTCGTTGACACGGTAGCTGCTTACTCACCCAAACGCCTTGTGATCGTTTTCGGCTCTGTAGGCTCCCGAACAGAGCTTCGCCGAAAGGAGCTTGGCGATATATGCGCAAAGCATGCAGATTTCTGCATACTGACAAATGACAACCCTGATTTTGAAGATCCGATGAAGATATTATCCGACATTGAGGAAAGCTTTAAGGGTATGTCTACTCCCTACGTTATCATTCCCGATCGCGAGGAAGCGATAAAGTATGCAATCAGAAACGCCTGTGTAGGAGACGTTATAGTCTTCGCAGGAAAAGGACATGAAAAATATCAGCTCGTTGAGGGAAAGCGTGTTCCCTTCTGTGAGCGTGACATTATATTAAAGGAAGCCTCTTTACTCACAAAGAGAGGTTAAGGCATTATAAAAGAAAGGACTCTATATGCTTAATCTTAAAAGAAAGCTTGCAGATACAATACTTTGCGAGCTTAATAAGAAAAACGACTCTCACGGACTCGATTCCGATCAGATATCGGTTATGTTCGAGTATCCGCCGGATGCGGCTATGGGTGACCTCGCGTTTCCCTGCTTTAAGCTAAGCCGCGCACTCAGAATGGCACCTCCCGCTATTGCGGCGTCACTTGCAGAGTGCGTTAAAATGCCCGAGATAGGAAAGGTAGACGTTGCGGGCGGTTACCTCAATATGTTTATATCAGAGAATTACCTTGCAGACAAGGTTAACGAGATAAACACCCTCGGTACAGATTACGGACGCTTTGATTTCGGTAAGGGCAAGAATATCGTTATCGACTATTCCTCTCCCAACGTGGCAAAGCCCTTCCACATCGGTCACCTCGGCACTACCGTTATCGGACATTCGATAAAAATGCTTCACGAGTTCGTGGGCTATAACTGTATCGGTATCAATCACCTCGGTGACTGGGGCACTCAGTTCGGTAAGCTTATCGTCGCTTACAGACTTTGGGGCGACCGTGAAAGAATCGAAAACGGCGGCATTGACGAGCTTGTTGCTCTCTACGTTAAGTTCCACGAGGAAGCTGAAAAGGATGCAGAGCTTAATGACAAGGCTCGCGCAGAGTTTACAAAGCTTGAGCATTTCGACGAGGAAAACATTGCTCTCTGGAAGTGGTTTATAGAAATAAGTCTTGCTGAGTATCAGAAGACCTACAAGCAGCTCGGAATTGAGTTTGACAGCTACAACGGCGAAAGCTTCTATTCGGACAAGATGCCTGCAATCGTTGAAGAGCTCCGCGAAAAGAAGCTTATGAAAATAGACGACGGCGCGTCTATCATTGATCTTGAAGAGTACGGTATGCCGCCTTGTCTAATCCTCAAGCGTGACGGCTCTACCCTCTACCCTACGCGTGACATTGCCGCGGCTGACTACAGAAAGAAGACCTACGATTTCGACAAGTGTATCTACGTCACCTCTGCAGGTCAGAGCTTACACTTTGCACAGTGGTTCAAGGTAGTTGAGCTTATGAGCCACGAGTGGGCGAAGGACCTCGTTCACGTTCCCTACGGCACGGTGTCCATTAACGGCGAAAAGCTCGCTACCCGTACGGGCAACGTCATACTATTAAAGGATCTCTTCAAAATGTCAATTGAAAAGGTTCACGATATTATGAAGGAGAAAAATCCCGATCTCGAAAACAGCGACGATATTGCCGAGGCGGTCGGTGTCGGTGCTATCGTATTCCACTACCTCTCCAACAACAGAATCAAGGATATAAACTTCGTTCTTGAGGACGCGCTCTCGTTTGAGGGTAACACAGGTCCGTACGCTCAGTACACTTACGCGCGCACCTGCTCGATTCTCGGCAAGGCCGACAACGCGGCAGGCGGTATCAAGTTTACAGATGCAACCGAAACAGAGCTTGTAAAGGTACTTGCAAGATATCCCGAAAAGATACTTTCAGCTCTTAACGAATACGAGCCGATGGTAATTACACGTTACATCATCGAGGTGTGCAACACCTTCAACCGCTTCTACCACTCCTGCCCTATCGTTACGGCAAATGACACCGACGTAAAGGCGACACGCGTTGCGCTTACAAAGGCAGTTAACAGTGTACTGAAGACCGCATTCGGTCTCATCTGTATGAAGGCACCCGAAAAAATTTAAGTCCGGCCGGTAGCACCGGCGGGCACTCAGCGGTCCGTAGCACGGACAGGCATACAGCGTGTAAAGCTTGAGTGAATTTGAATCTCAACTCGTACTCTATTGTCTGTGGGTATGAGAGGATTGAAAGTCTCAAAAACTAAATTAATCTAGTTAAAATTTAGAAAACATAAACACAAGATTCAAGGAGAAACAAAATGTCAGGACATAGCAAATGGAAAAATATTATGCACAAAAAGGAAAAGACCGATGCTCAGAGAGCTAAGATCTTTACCAAGATAGGCAAGGAAATTATGATCGCCGTTAAGGAAGGCGGCGGAGACCCCACCTCAAACTCCAAGCTCCGCGACCTTATTTCAAAGGCAAAGAGCAACAACGTACCTAACGATAACATCGAACGTACCATCAAGAAGGCGCTCGGTGCTGAAAACGTTGATTACGAGGAGATAACCTACGAGGGTTACGGCCCCGCAGGTGTTGCGGTAATAGTTGAAACAACCACCGACAACAGAAACCGTACCGCATCTGAGGTGCGTCACTATTTCGATAAGTTCCACGGTAATCTCGGAACTACGGGTTGCGTAAGCTTTATGTTTACCGACCGTGGCGTTATTATTATCGCAAAGGACGGCTCAGTTGACGAGGACAAGCTTATGGAGGACGCGCTCGAAGCAGGTGCTACCGATTTTGCAGCTGAGGACGAGATCTTCGAAATCAGCACAGACCCCTCCGACCTCGGTGCAGTAAGAGAAGCGCTTGAAGGTCTCGGCTACAAGATCGAGTCCGCCGAAAAGGACAAGGTTCCCGCTACTTACGTCACTCTTGAAAATGAGGAAGATATCAAGTATATGAATCTTCTTCTCGAGCATCTCGACGATAACGAGGACGTTCAGAATGTATTCCACAACTGGGAAAACGCTGACGAATAATCACGGGTGACAATTATGACTTCCAAAAGAATTGCACTTATCGCACACGACAATATGAAACCTACAATTATAGAGTGGTGCAAGCAGAACAAGGAGCTTCTCTCCCACCACTTCTTATGCGGAACCGGTACTACCGCCTCGAAGATCAACGAGGCGACGGGTCTTCCCGTTAAGGCTTACCTCAGCGGCCCGCTCGGCGGTGACCAGCAGATAGGCTCACTCGTTGCGGTAGGAGAGATCGACGTTATCATCTTTTTCTCCGATCCCTTGACAGCGATGCCCCACGATCCCGACGTAAAGGCGCTTCTCCGCATAGCGCAGGTTTACGACATTCCGATGGCAAGTAACAAATCCACTGCAGACTGCATACTTAAATCTCTCGCAGATTAACAAAAACGGCACATCAAATCCTATCTTAATAAAAAAAAGACAGAGAATGTTTTTTGTATTCTCTGTCTTTTTTCTTTACAATTACTGTTTTAATTAAAGGCAACAAACGTTGCTACATAAGATTTGCGGTTTTATGTGCAAGAAATGAGAGTCTAATCATAAAATGAGATGTTGTTGTTTCGCTTAATGTCTGTTATAATACAATTGTAAGCTTACGAAAAACAAAAAGGAGATTATATTTATGAACTCAGTTGTATTTTCCGAAAATATGAAAAAATTCAGATTAGCAAAAAAATATACACAGGAAGATGTTGCAGAAAAGCTTGGCGTGACTGCTCAAAGCGTATCAAGATGGGAGTGCGGGACCACTCTGCCCGACGTATTACTGCTTCCCGAGATTGCAAAGCTCTACGGCGTGATGGTAGACGATCTTTTCAAGAAACAGTCTGTCGCTTATGACAATTATGCTCAAAGATTGTCTGCTCTATATGAGATAAGCAAAGAGCCGGAGGACTTTTTTAGATGTCGTCTTGAATATCAAAAGTTGATGAAATCCGGTGAGCTCACAATGTACGACAAATGGGACTATGGCTGGCTCCATAAGTCGATGATGGGTTATTGCAAAGAAGAAGCTCTCAAATGGTTTGATAAAGTTTTAGATGATAAAACGGATAAAAATTCGTTGCCGTATAGACGAGCGGCATCAATGAAACAGAGTATACTATTTGCTTTCGGTAAGGGCGAGGAAATTCTGAAAGAACGTCAGCGCGAGATGGACGAAGCCTGCGGGGAACTTGACGAGAGAGAATGGTGCTTGCTTATAGAAGCATACGATTCGGCAAAGGAGTATAAAAAGGGGCTTTCCGTTTGCGAAGAGGCACTGCAAAAATATCCTGATAATTGGGAATTGTATTTACTTAAGGGCCTTCTTTATTTTAGTATGGACAAATATGAGGAGGCAATTGAATGCTGTGAAAAATCAGGAGAAATAGGAACGCCTTTTTGCGATGAAAAATATCAAATAGCTTGGTGTTATCGAAAACTCGAAAAATTTAAAGAAGCATATCAAGTTTATCTGGATATTGCGGACATTCACCGTAAAAACGGATATGATGTAGAAGCTGAACAAGCATTAGGATATGCAAAAGAGATTGAAGATAAGATAAAATGATAGTTTTGGCATTTGTGCTTACAAATACAGTAAAATACAGACTTTAGATGTGCCGTTTTTTATGCATAGAAAAAACACCGCTGACTCGTCAGCGGTGTTTTGATTTATCTTAGTGAATGATGCAACGCTCAGTATCCTTATCGAAGATGTGGATTCTGGAAACGTCGAGAGCAACCTTGATCTTGTCGCCTGCTCTTGTTGTGGAACGAGCAGATACACGAGCGATCATATTTACGTCTTCGCCACTCTTGAGGTAGAGGTAAATTTCAGCACCCATAAGCTCTGTTACGTCTACGTCAGCCTCAATTACGCTATCAGCAAGGCTGGAGAGGT
>JAZSOD010000057.1:0-7939 GCA_045536775.1 Eubacteriales bacterium
CCCTCGTCTACCGTCATATCAAGCACGTCGAATATGCTCTTGCCCTTGTATTTTACCTCAAGGGTATCGTGGTTATAGCGCTTGCCCTTACATACGTCACAGGTTACGAAAACGTCGGGCAAAAAGTGCATTTCTATCTTCTTGACACCGTCGCCCTCGCACGCCTCGCAGCGTCCTCCCTTTACGTTGAACGAAAATCTTCCCGCCGAATATCCGCGCATTTTTGCGTCGGGAGTCTGCGCAAAAAGCTCGCGTATGTCGGCAAAGAGTCCCGTGTAGGTTGCGGGGTTTGAGCGCGGCGTTCTGCCTATCGGGCTCTGGTCGATGGCTATGACCTTATCGAGATGCTCGACACCCTCAATTCTATCGTGCTTACCGGGGTAGGTTATTGCGCGATTAAGCTCACGCGCGAGTTTGTTTAATAGTATTGAATTTATGAGCGAGGATTTTCCCGAGCCCGACACTCCCGTCACGCAGACGAACTTGCCAAGCGGAATTTTTACGTCGATATTTTTGAGATTATTCTGTCTTGCTCCCACGATCTTGAGGTGCTTACCGTTACCCTTACGTCTTGTTTCGGGCACGGGAATGAAGTCAGCACCCGATAAGAATCTTCCCGTCACCGAGGCGGGATTTTTTCTTATCTCGTCGGGCGTTCCCGCGGCGACCACCTCGCCGCCGTGTATTCCCGCGGCAGGTCCGATATCAACGATATAGTCCGCCTCCTCGATGGTCTCCTCGTCGTGCTCAACCACGATAAGACTGTTCCCGAGGTCGCGCAGACGCTTGAGGGTCGCTATAAGCTTACCGTTATCGCGCTGATGCAGACCGATGCTGGGCTCGTCGAGAATATAGAGCACGCCCATAAGCGCCGAGCCTATCTGTGTGGCGAGTCTGATCCTCTGCGCCTCGCCGCCCGAGAGAGTTCCCGCTTTTCTCGAGAGGTTTAAGTATTCAAGACCCACGCTTTTGAGGAAGCCGAGTCTTGATCTTATTTCCTTTATAATTTCACTTGCGATCTGAAGCTCGGTCGGTGTGAACTCAAGCTTTTCGACAAAGTCGAGCGCGTTTGATACCGAGTTCAGACAGAATTCGTGTATATTGAGTCCGCCGACGGTTACCGACAGGGAGTAATCATTAAGACGTCTGCCCTTACATTTCGGACACTCGACAAAGTCGATGAATTCCTCGTAATACTCCTGCTTGAACATAGTGTAGCGCTGTTCCATTATATTGATGACGCCGTCCCACTTGACTTCCTTGCTATGCTCAACTCCGTCATAGTATCTGACGCAGAAGAATTTTTCTGCACCCGTACCGTAAAGAAGCTTATCAAGCGCATCGTGGGAATAGTCCTTGATGGGAGTGTCGAGGTCAAAGCCGTATTTCTTGCCTACCACGGCAATAAGAGGCCCCATCCACGAGTCCTCGTCAAGCGATTTGAAGCCGTTGACCTGAATTGCGCCATCTCTTATAGAAAGTGTTCTGTCGGGGATTATTCTCTCCGCCGAGAACACGCGTGTTTCGCCGAGTCCTGCGCAGTCGGGGCAGGCACCCGCGGGGTTATTGAACGAAAACATACGTGGGGAGAGCTCTCCGAGGCTTATTCCGTGCTCGGGACAGGCGTAGCTCTGCGAGAACGAAAGCTCCTCGACCTCCTCACCGTCGCGGTCTATTACCGAGATCAGCACGTTGCCGTTCGCAAGCGTGAGCGCCGACTCGACCGAATCGGCAAGACGGCTTCTCATATCCTCGCGCATCACAAGGCGGTCTACCACCACCTCGATATTATGCTTTTTGTTTTTGTCGAGCTTTATTTCTTCTTCAAGCTCATACATATTCGAGTCAACTCTGACTCTGACGTAGCCTTTTTTCTTGGCGTCGGCAAGCACCTTTTCGTGTCTGCCCTTCTCCGCCTTGACAACGGGTGCGAGAACGAGGAAGCGGCTTCCCTCCTCAAGCTTCAGTATGCGCTCGATTATCTCGTCGGTCGTCTGCATTTTTATCTCTCTGCCACACACGGGGCAATGAGGAACGCCCACTCTCGCGTAAAGAAGACGCAGATAATCGTATATCTCGGTCACCGTTCCGACGGTCGAACGCGGATTCTTTGACGTAGTCTTCTGGTCGATCGAAATTGCGGGGGAAAGCCCCTCGACAGAGTCGAGGTCGGGCTTATCAAGCTGACCGATGAACATTCTCGCATACGAGGAAAGCGACTCAACGAAGCGTCTGTGTCCCTCGGCGTATATCGTGTCGAAGGCAAGCGACGACTTGCCCGAGCCCGACATTCCCGAGAATACGACAAGCTTGTCGCGCGGTATGGTCAGGTCTATATTTTTCAGATTGTTTACTCGTACACCCTTTAAGGACAGCTCTGCCATTGTTTTCTCCGTTTCATTGCTTTTTAAGTTCAACTATTTTGTCTCTTAAAATTGCGGCGCGCTCAAAGTCAAGCGACTTTGCCGCAAGCTTCATTTCGCCCTCGAGCGCCGCGATAAGCTTTTCGCGTTCAGACTTGCTCATCTTCTTGCCCGATGCCTTTGCCGTGCCAAGCTTGTTTTCGGGCGAGCCTTCGGCTTCGCTTATGCCGATCTCGATGATCTCACGAACGCTTTTCTTTATGGTCTGAGGAGTAATACCCATCTCCTCATTGTATTTTTGCTGTATCTTACGGCGGCGGGTGGTTTCGTCTATTGCCGCCTGCATTGAACGGGTCACCGTATCCGCGTACATTATAACCTTTCCCTCGGCGTTACGCGCCGCACGTCCTATGGTCTGGATAAGCGAGGTCTCGCTTCTGAGGAACCCCTCTTTATCCGCGTCGATTATAGCAACAAGCGACACCTCGGGAATGTCAAGTCCCTCTCTTAGAAGGTTGATTCCGACGAGAACGTCGAATTTTCCAAGTCTCAAGTCGCGTATTATCTCCATTCTCTCAATGGTATCGACGTTGTGGTGGATATACTTTACCTTTATCTGATTGTCCTCTAAGTATTCGGTAAGGTCCTCTGCCATTTTCTTGGTGAGGGTGGTGACTAGGACTCTTTCGCCGCGCTCCTCGCGCGCGTGGATCTCGCCGATGAGATCGTCTATCTGTCCCTTGACGGGGCGCACCTCGATCTCGGGATCGACAAGTCCCGTAGGTCTTATTATCTGCTCGGCTATCTGCTCAGAGCGCTGTTTTTCATACTCCTGCGGAGTTGCGCTGACGTATATTGCCTGACCTATTTTCGACGTAAACTCGTCGAAGAACAGGGGTCTGTTATCGTATGCCGACGGCAGTCTGAAGCCGTATTCAACAAGGTTTTGCTTTCTCGCGCGGTCACCTGCGCTCATTCCGCGTACCTGCGGAAGAGTTACGTGCGACTCGTCCACGAACAAGAGAAAGTCCTTCGGGAAATAGTCGAGAAGCGTGTACGGAGTTGAGCCCGGCTCGCGTCCCGACATTACTCTCGAATAGTTTTCGACTCCCGAACAGAAGCCTATCTCGCGGAGCATTTCTATATCGTATTTAGTGCGTTCTTCTATTCTCTGCGCCTCGATAAATTTGCCGTTTTTCTTGAAGAAGTCCACGCGCTCCTCAAGCTCTGCCTCGATCTCACGGATAGCCGACTCGCGTCTTTCGTCGGTAACTGCGTAGTGAGTTGCGGGAAAAAGCATAGTATACGACATATTGCGGAGAACCTCGCCCGTTAAGACGTTTATCTCGCTTATTCTCTCGACCTCGTCACCAAAAAATTCTACTCTTATCGCCTTTTCCGAGCTTGACGCAGGAAAAACCTCGACAACGTCACCGCGCACACGAAACTTGTCTCTGACGAAGTTTAAGTCGTTTCGCTCGTAGCTCATTGAGATCAGCTTGCGGATGAAATCGTTGCGCTCGAGTATCATTCCGAGGCGCAGTGATAATACCATTTCACCGTACTGTGCAGGGTCACCGAGCGAGTATATGCAGGAAACGCTCGACACTATAATAACGTCGCGGCGCTCAAAAAGCGAGCTTGTGGCGCTGTGACGAAGCTTGTCTATCTCATCGTTTACCGAGCTGTCCTTTTCTATATACATATCCTTGCCCGGAACGTAAGCCTCGGGCTGATAGTAATCGTAGTAGGAAACGAAGAACTCTACCGCGTTCTCGGGAAAAAATTCGCGGAACTCCGAGCAAAGCTGCGCGGCGAGAGTCTTGTTGTGAGCAAGAACGAGGGTGGGGCGGTTGACGTTTGCGATGATGTTCGCCATAGTAAAGGTCTTACCCGAGCCCGTAACGCCGAGCAGAGTCTGGTCCTTGTAGCCGTTATTTATGCCATAGGTAAGCTTAGCTATTGCCTCGGGCTGATCTCCCGTCGGCTTATAGCTTGACACAAGCTTAAAGCTATCCATTTCCGTTCCTCCTCTTCAAGACATATTTCTACATTATATTTATATCACAAAATTATTAAAAAATAAAGAGCTTCACAAAATTTTATCTCGTAAAAAACGCAGAACGCTTTGCGCCGATCATTCGCCGTCTGAGTGTCCAGAGCTTTTCGGAGAGATCGACGTAGTAGCTTTCGGGTGAGTCGAGTTTACGGATATCCGAGCACAGAGTGTCAAGCTCACGGGCGTGGTAGCTTCTTATTTCACGCAGTTCTCGCGCAGGTACTACCCTCTCACCGTTTTCAATTACGGTTTCAAGCATTTCTTTGACCTCGAAGTTAACAAGCTCCTTAGTCTTCCAGGTCGCCGTCGGGTCAAAGACGGTGTGACGCGAGGTCGGTACTCTTTCGTCAGAAAGGCAGATCTCGTCGGCTATTGCCTTACCACTTCTCCTGTCATAAAAGCGCAAAAGCTTTTTGACGCCCGGCAGAGTTGTCTGCCTTGAGCTTTCGCCGAGCTTTATCACAGGCTTCATTATGCCGTCCTCCTCAAGTGCCGCGAGACTGTACGCGGTATCAAGCGCGGTTTCACAGGACGTGATCACTCCTCCCGCACCAAAGCAGTCGATGGGCGCGCCGTCACGTAAGAGTGCGCGCACCTTATATTCGTCAAGCCCGCCCGACGCCATTATTTTAACGCTCTCAAGCCCTGCACGGTCAAGCTTCTCCCTCACCCTTGACGAGAGGTACGCTATATCGCCCGAGTCTATTCTCACGCTCACGTCAGAGCTTTTCCGCGCGCGTGAGGCAAGTATGGCGCGGATCGCGTTATCAGTGCCGCTTGACACGGTATCGTAGGTATCGAGAGTCAGCACGGTAGGGCCCAGACTATCCTCTATCCACCTTTCAAACGCCGCGTATTCGCTCTCAAAGCTCTGTACGAAGCTATGCGGCATTACGGAAGTGAGAGGTATACCGAGCCTTTGCCCCGCGATAGTACATGTAGTGGCGGCAGCGCCTCCTATATACGCGGCTCTGGCGGCAAATACCGCCGCGGTGGAGTTGCTCGCGCGTCTTGCACTCATTTCGATAACGGGCAGACCGTGCGCGGCGCTCACCATTCTGTCCGCACGGGTTGCCGCAAGTGTCTGACAGCCGATGATCTGCAAAAGAGCCGTTTCAATAAGAGCCGCTTCGGCAAGTGGCGCGCGTACGGTCATCACGGGCTCGTACGCAAAGACGACACTCCCCTCCGGCACGGACTTGACCGTGCCGCTAAAGCGAAAGTTCTTGAGATAATCCGAAAGGCTTCGGTCAAATTCGCCCGTACCCGTGAGAAAATCAAGCTCAGCGTCCCCGTAGCGCAAGCTCTCTAAATACTCGCACACCTGTTCAAGTCCCGAAAACACCGCGTAGCCGAAACCGTCCGTAAGTCTTCTGAAATAAAGGTCAAACTCCGCCATTTTTGTGTGGATACCCGCATTTATATAAGAATTTACCGTCTTGAATTTATAAATTTCGCCCGAAAGCGAAATATTCGTCTTATCCATTACCCGCATCACACTTTCCTTCCATAAATATATAGATTAGTATTCTTCACCCTTCCCCGTTGCATACGGAGACCAAAACACAAGATATTGGGTCTGTTTCTTGCAAAAAACAAAAGTTGTTCCTTGTTTTGGAAACCGTGAAGTTTGACAAAAACACTCACTTTTTGCCAAAATACACAAAATCCTCGCTTCAGGGAATCCCGTTTTCCTTGATAAATCAAGCTTTTTCAAGGGGTGTTTTCTCTCGGTTTCGGCATTTGTAACAAAAAATATTAATTAGCGTAAAATACGTTGACAAAACACAAGATATAGTGTAAAATAATATTCGCCAGCACAAAATATCGTGTTTACCCATCCCAAATAAATGAACTCAGTGAACGGAGGCGATCATTTCTGAAAATAGGCGGTTTAATGAAGCTTACGCTTCTCGACTATCCCGGAAAAGTCGCCTGCACGGTGTTTTTACAGGGCTGCAACTTCAGGTGTCCCTTCTGCCACAACGCCTCTCTTGTCAGATGCGACGGCGACAGTATGGAAACCGAAGATTTTTTCAAGTTTATAAAGAGCCGCTTCGGCATACTCGACGGGGTTTGCGTGACGGGCGGCGAGCCGACTCTCTTCCCCGAGCTTTACGACTTTATAAAGGAAATAAAGTCTATCGGCTATTCGGTAAAGCTCGACACCAACGGTACGAATCCCGAGATGCTTAAAAGGCTCATCGGCGACGGTCTTATTGACTTCGTAGCGATGGACATCAAAAATTCTCCCACAAAGTATCCGCTGACCTGCGGGGCAGACGTCGACCTCGGCAAAATACGCGAGAGTATAGAGATTCTTATGAGCTCGGGTATTGCGTTCGAATTCAGGACCACGGTCGTGAAGGAGCTTCACGAGGACAAAGATTTTGAGAAAATAGGCGAATTTATAAAAGGCGCACCCGGATATTTTCTGCAGCGTTTTACGGACTCGGGCGACATAATCGCAGACGGAATGTCAGCTCCCTCCGAGAGCGATATGCGGAGATATCTTTCAATTATAAAAAAGCATATCCCAACCGCGAAGCTACGCGGAATAGACTAACACAGTTAATAATTAACAAGGAGTAACAATATGTATCAGGTTCAGAAAAGAGGCGGAAAGGTTGTTGATTTCAACCTCTCCAAAATTTCCGAAGCTATCACACAGGCTTTTGAAGCTCAGGAAGTTCAGTATCATCCAAGCGTAATAGATCTTCTCGCTCTTAAGGTTACGGCAGATTTCGAGCCCAAGATCAAGGAAGGTCTTATCGCAGTCGAGGACATTCAGGACAGCGTTGAGTCGGTTCTCGTGCAGGCAGGCTACGCAGAGGTAGCAAAGGCTTACATCCTTTACAGAAAGCAGCACGAAAAGCTCCGTAATATGAAGTCAACCATCCTCGACTACAAGGAGATCGTTGACAACTACGTTAAGATAAACGACTGGAGAGTTAAGGAAAACTCCACCGTTACCTACTCGGTAGGCGGTCTTATCCTCTCCAATTCCGGCGCTATCACCGCTAACTACTGGCTTTCCGAGGTTTACGACGAAGAGATCGCAAACGCTCACAGAAATGCCGACATCCATATCCACGACCTCTCCATGCTCACAGGATATTGTGCAGGTTGGTCACTCAAGCAGCTTATCAAGGAAGGGCTCGGCGGCGTTACGGGCAAGATCACCTCTGCTCCCGCAAAGCACCTCGCTACCCTCTGTAACCAGATGGTAAACTTCCTCGGTATCATGCAGAACGAGTGGGCAGGCGCTCAGGCGTTCTCATCCTTCGACACATACCTCGCTCCCTTCGTTAAGGCTGACAACTTAAGCTACGATCAGGTAAAGAAGTGCATCGAATCCTTTATCTTCGGTGTAAACACTCCCTCCCGTTGGGGTACACAGGCTCCTTTCTCCAACATCACTCTTGACTGGACAGTTCCGAAGGATATGGAGAGCATGCCTGCTATTGTTGGCGGCAAGGAAATGGACTTCACTTACGGTGACTGTAAGCGTGAAATG
>JAZSOD010000013.1:0-13055 GCA_045536775.1 Eubacteriales bacterium
CTCGCTGCTATTCAGGAGCTCACCGGCACCATGCCTTTAGTTCTTCACGGCGGCACAGGTATCCCCGCTGATATGATTCAGAAGGCTATCTCTCTTGGCGTTTCCAAGATTAACGTTAACACCGAGTGCCAGCTCGCATTCGCAGCCGCTACAAGAGGCTACGTTGAGGCAGGCAAGGACCTTCAGGGCAAGGGCTTCGACCCCAGAAAGCTTCTCGCTCCCGGCTTTGATGCAATCAAGGCAACAGTTAAGGAAAAGATGGAGCTCTTCGGTTCTGTAAACAAGGCATAATTAAAGATATAAAGAAAAATCCGAGCGTAAAAAACGCTCGGATTTTTTATAAGAAAACCCCGCGATAGTGGCGGGTTCAAGTAAGGCTATGCCCACAAAAAACGAGCGCTTTTGCGCTCGTTTTTTGTGTTTATTATTCAGCAACTTCCTTCATTGTACGAACGAACGTGAACGCGATCTTGTCGCCGTCTACAACGGTCGTGTCACCTGCCGCGGAGTTAACCTTCTCGCCGTTAACGGTGAATTCCCAAGACTCGTCATAGGCGGGTGTTATCTTAGCCTGACGTCCGTTTACAAGAGCAACGTCCTTGCCGTCTGCGGAAGCCTTGAAGGAGCCCGATCTCTGCTTAACGGCAGCAGCCGCGATATCAACAAGTGTTTCGCCTGCTTCGAAAACCACCTTGGTCGAGCCGATTACAGAACCTTCACTATCAGCAAATTCAACTGTTACGCAATCGCCCATAGGAATGCTTGTGTAGGTGTATGTAATAACGTCGCCTGCCTGAACGATGTTTTCAGAGGCTCTTCCGGGAATCTCCTGACCGTTAACAGTATAAGACCAATAGTATGAGAATTTGTTCTTTTCTACTTCCTTAAGAGTACCGATCTTCTTTATGGAGTCCTGAGTGGAGTTATATTCGTACTTGATCATATTGGCCATACAGAATTCGGAAATAGCTCCGAGAACTGTCGTAGAGCCTGCAGTAACTTCAATAACGCCTTCTTTTACTTCTTCGAAGTCATCGTGTGCAATTCTTACGGTTATCTCTATGTTTTCAACGCCGCACGCGAACATAGACAGACACATAACGGCAAGCAAGAGCACCGCAACCGATATTTTCAAAAATTTCATTAGTTTCTCCGATCCGCCGCCAATACGCGCGGCTATGTTATACAAGAATTATACTATTATTTTCTTGTTTTGTCAACATATTTTGTAAGTTCAGTTAAGAAAGAGTATTGCTAAATTCAAATAAAGCAAAAACAAAAGCCAGAGCCAGAAAAAGAGCATGGAAATTGCCGGCAGACGACGCATTGCGAGAAGCTCAAGCACGGCAAAGAGTGAAAGTGCGAGTGCGGCGCATATAATAAGGACGCCGAGAAAGAAGAACTCAAACAGGAAAAAAACGGGAGCCCAGAGCAAGAGTAAGAAAAACGTGAGGGCGCAGAGAAAAAGTCCGCGTTTTTTGTGGCGGAAGTAGCATTTTTCCCGAACGGACATAACGGTGCCTGCCGACGCGCCGAGCAGGAGAAAGCCCATTATCCACAAAAACGGCAGAAAAAAGGTGGGAGGGGCACCGTCGGGGAGGCAAAAGTCCGCGTATGAGGCAAAGCCGTCCGATAAGACGGCGAAGTAGACTCCTGCGATAAGCGAGAGCAGGGTGAAGGCTATGACGTACAGCTTGCCTGTGCTTTGCCATTCGCTGAGGATGATATTTTTTAGTGACGAGTGATGTTTTCTTGGCATAGGTAGCTCCTGTTTGCAACGAGATTTATAATCTTAGCATTGTTTTTTTGTGTAGATGAACTTGCTTGTTTTTACGGGACGCCGAAGACGTCGTCACCTACAAGAGATTTGGAATTTGCTCGTAGGGGAGGGGTTTCCCCTCCCGAAAGCCTTCTCCTGAGGGTAGCGAAGCGGCACCGAGGGAGTGAATGATATGCCGGGGGCATATCAGAGCCGAGGCGTGACCGAACCGCAGTAGACCGTCGTCCCATACAAGAGATTTGAAATTTGCACCGTAGGGCAGGGGCTTGCTCCTGCCGCCAAAATTTTTACCAATGTTGGCGGTATGGGTCGAGACTACATTTACCACAAACCCTCACGCGCTGTATGCCCGCGGGTGCTACCCGCACGCGACAAAAAGAAGCACGCCCCGTTTAATAATATGGGGCGTGCTGACGCATTATTCTTATATGTCAAGCCACGGAGGGAGCTTGCCTGTTTCCTTTTCGGTTTTCTTCTCGTTTGTGTCCTCGGGATCGTCGTAGATGTCGGTGGAATCCTCGAACTCGGTGTTTGCCTCGGGATCCTCGACAATCTCGTCATCGGGGTCAAAGTCGGAATAATCGAACTCGGTCTCCTCCTCTTCGTCGGTTTCCTCTTCTTCCTTATCGGGATCGTAATGCTCGTAGCAAGCGGAGTTGAACTGTCTGCCGCCATTTAAGTTGGTTAAACCAACGAAGGTCTCCTCGGGCAGTGCGTTTTCAAAGAAGGGTGCGCCCCACCAGCCTGCAGGCTTGATTCCCTTGGGCAGAGCCTTATAAACGTACTGAGCATCGGTTACGGTCACTTGAATGGGGAAGGATCTCTCTGCCTGTATCATACCGACCTGTATGATGTTTTCTTTGGGACAGCCGCTGTTTGCAACCGCACCCGTCTCGGTATCGTAGTCAACGATAATATGCACGTCACAGAACTCTGTCGGTACTGTGTTTGCGGTGAAATATCCCGTTTCCTTACGGTCTCCGCGCGGGTCGAGTTTGCACGCATCGGTCATAAGCTTGCCCGAATCCTTGCAGTATTCGGCGGTAGTAATACCGTCTGCAAGTGTGAATCTCTCAAGCGGCTTGCCTGTTTCCTTGGACTCTGTGATAATGTCCTCGTGAAGCGCAGTCATGATCTTATCCCACGGCTGCGTGGTAGGACTGAAGGAGAGGTTGTAAAGCGACTGAGGTATATCGTAGCCGAACCATATACCGCCGACGTAGTAGGGGGTAAAGCCGAGGAACCAACGGTCGAAGTCATCGTTCGTCGTACCGGTTTTACCTGCGGTGTCTATCTTGTTCTTGAGGGTAATGTCAGCAGCTGTACCTGTGCTTACAACGCTCTGGAGCATCTTTGTCATAATAGCGGCGTTCTGCTCGCTCATTACGACCTCGCTCTCGGGCTTGTTTTCGAGGATCACGTTACCCTTACTGTCGAGCACCTTGTCCCACATTCTCGGCTTGTTGTAAACGCCGTTGTTGGCAAATATCTGGTATGCGGCGGTCATCTCAAGCACGTTTACGCCGTAAGTCATACCGCCGAGCGCGAGTGCGGATACCGTCTTGTCGGTCAGGATCTTGCCGTTGAGCTCCTTGTATTCCGTAAAGCTGTCAACGTGAAGCTTGTTTTTGACGAAATCAAAGGAGGTGTCGATGCCGAGCTTATCGAGAATACGCACGGAAACCGTGTTTACGGAACGGCGGAGGGCATCGTGAACGGTAGTAAGACCGTTATACACGTAAGGAAGGTTTGCGGGGTAAGGTGTAGGATCGGGGAAGATGGTCTCTCCCGTTTCCTCGTCCTTCGGGAGCTTTTCTATCTGCTCCTCGGTATATTCCTTTGAGTTAAAGGTTACGGGAACGTCGTCGAAGACCGAGCCGTAGGTGATAAGACCGTATTCGATGGCGGGACCGTAGGTTGAAAGCGGCTTTATTGACGAGCCGGGAGATCTTGTTGTCTGAGTTGCGCGGTTAAGCACGCGGTTCTTGTTCTTTTCGCCTCTCGCACCGACAAGACCGAGCACATCTCCCGTATTGGGGTCGATAACTACCATTGCCGACTGAGGCTGAATAGCGTTGTTTACCTTAGGGAAGCTGTCTTCATTTTCATAAACCTTCTCGAGAACACCTTGAACCTTGGGGTCCATAAGGGTGTATATCTGAAGTCCGCCCGACCAAACGAGGTTTGACGCGTACTTTTCGGTAAATCCGTATTCTTTAACGAGCGCGTCGATAACGTCGTCGATAACCGCGTCGGTGTACCAGCTGTTCGAGGTGTTGGAGGTGGTTACTGCGCGTCCCTTGAAGTTAAGCACGAGGTCTTCGTTGACCGCCGCATCGTATTCCTCTTGAGTTATTTTTTCAAGCTCGAGCATACGGAAGAGCACGTTGTTGCGGCGCTCCTTGTTGTTTTCGGGGTTTATAACGGGGTCGTACTTTGTGGGAGCGTTGGTGATGCTTGCGATAGCCGCGCACTCAACGAGGGTAAGCTCACTTACGTCCTTGCCGAAGTATGTGTACGCCGCCGCCTGCACGCCGTGGCAGTTCTGAGATAAGAAGATGGTGTTTAGGTACATCTCCATTATCTCGGATTTTTCTTTTTTCTTTTCGAGATTAAGCGCTCGCAGGATCTCCTGCACCTTACGCTGAATGGTTACCTCGTTTTCACCCGTCAGGTTTTTAATAAGCTGCTGAGTGATGGACGAGCCGCCGTATCTTGACGTGTACGAGGTCGCAAAGTTTACGACCGCGCCTGCCGTTCTGTACCAGTCGACACCGCTGTGCTCAAAGAAGCGGTGGTCCTCGATGGCAACGAATGCCTGAACGAGATTCTGAGGAATGTCGGGGTATTTTACCCAGATATTGTTCTGTGCGCCATACAAGCGCTGGTCCTCTATCTCGACTGCCTCGCCGACTCTGTATTCACGGTCCTCGTAGTCATAGTAGTAAATTTTTGACGTGAGGCTCTCGCCGACGTTTAGCAGTGCTTCGTCTATCTCAGGATCGAGATATTTGTTGACGTAGACCGCAAACGTACACGCGACTATGATTCCCGTGATAAATATTACGAGCAAAAGGGTGAGAAATACGTTAAGGATAGTGGTAATGACCTTTCCCACGGTGCCCTTTGCCGATTTGCCGTTAGTGTTGTTTTTCTTGCTCATTTGAGGCAGTCCTTTCGTTTGGTTATTCTGCTGACCGTAGACTTCCGATTAACAGTATATAATCATTTTTTGAATACTTTATGAATGTTCGGTAATAATAGGATTAAGTCTTTATAAATTTTTGCGTCACATAAACGTACAAAGCAGTATTGGTAAGAAGATAGCGGGCAGATAATTTGCCACCTTTATCTTGGTGAGCCCGAGCATATTAAGGGAGAGTCCAATAATAAGCACCGAGCCTGCGGCGGTCATTTCCGCAATCACCGCATCTGACAAGAGAGGGGAGAGAAGACCTGCGAGTAAGGTGATACCGCCTTGATACACGAACACGGGTATCGCCGACAAGAGCACGCCGAAGCCAAGCGTTGACGCGAATATCACCGACGAAACGCCGTCGAGTATGCTTTTTGCAAACACGGTGGAGTGGTCGCGTGCAAGTCCGCTTTGAAGCGAGCCCACAACCGCCATAGCGCCCACCACGAACAAGAGGCTTGCGCTGACGAAGCCCTCGGCGACGGGACTTCCCCCGCCGTCGCGGTTGACCTTTTTCTGTACCCACTCGCCGAGCGCCTGCATACCGCGGTCAATGTCAATGAGCTCACCGATAAGACCTCCGAGCACCACCGACAATATTGTAACTAGGGTGTTTTCCCCCTTCATAATGCCTTGAATACCTATCATCAGTACGCAAAGCGCAAGACCCTTTGAGAGAGTGCTTCCGATGCGCTCGGGTATTCCTCGCTTAAAGAGAAGACCGACGAGAGCGCCGAGCATGATCGCAAGGGCGTTGACCGCCGCGCCGAAGATGGGCGCGCTTACGATCGGGTTTATTATATTTTGCACAGAATCCATTGTTTTACTCCGAATATATGGAAATGATTTCGCCTGCTTTGCAGGAGGAGACGGTGTGGCTTTGTCCCCTACGGCAAGACGTTAAAGTTATTTTACAAAACCATTACAAAAGCGAGGGATGTTATGCCGCGTAACCATAGATATTACAGTAATGCCGATAGAGCATTTTTGCGAGGCGTCGCCGTGCTTTTGTCGCTTACGGCCCTGCTTTTCGTTGGATTTGACACACCACACGCGCCGCCGACCGATATTGTGACCTACACGGACGTCGCGGAGTCTGCTTTGCCTGTCGACACAAGCGGCGTGATGTTTGTTTTAAGAAACGTGGGCGGGCGGGTCGCGGTCCTGAATCCTCTCGAGACTGCCGTCATTGAAACGCTTGACGTCTGCGTGTCCGACCTGCCCAAGCAGCTTGCAAGCGAGCTTGAGGGAGGCGTGATCATCGGCTCGGTCACAGAGCTTGTGAGTGTGGTGTCGGTATATATGAGCTTTACTTAAACACCACGGACGAGTCGCCGAGGAAGCTTTTCAGCTCGTTCTGTACGTACTCGCTCGGATACACGGTGAGCCTCGGCTCACTTAAATATTCGCCCTTTTCCGAATCGTAGAATATAACGGGGGTGTTACCCGAGAAGATGGAGCAGAGCGCAAAGGCTTTTTTGTGACTGTCAGAGCCTGCTCGGTCTATTTTAAGATATAATCTTTTTGGCTTCACCGCCGCCTTTTCGGGCGCGGGTGCGGGCTTTGCGGCGCGGCTTGTCTGCGCCGCTTTTCGCGCGGCAAATTCGGGAAAGACCGCGCTGCCGTTGCGGACAAGGTGAATAAGCTCAGAGATTATGAGCTTGGGTGCCTCCTCGTCCTTAAAGGAAAGCTTACCGCGTGCGGCTACCGCCGTGTCGCAGATAAGAAGCTCGGAAAACTCCTCGAGAATATTCGGGAAGGCTATAAGCTCTATTTCTCCCGTGGCGTCCTCAAGCGTTAGGAACATCATTTTTTCTCCGCGGCGGGTCGCCTTTACGGTCTTTTCAGTTATGATTCCCGAAAGGGTTATTTCGCTTCCGTTTTTGTATTCGGAGGGGGTGTCACCGTACTGACCCTCCTCCTCATAAAACTCGGGCATAAGGGTGGCCGAGCTTATAGAGCCGAGCTTTTGTGTGTGCTCGGTGTAATCGTCTAAAATGTGACCCGAGAAGTAAAGCCCCGCGCACTCCTTCTCGAAGCGGAGAAGGTCGCGTATGTCAAGCTCCTTTATTTCGGGATACTTGTATGTGTCGGCTGCGCCGTCTTCGCCTGAGAGAGCCGCGAACATATCAAGCTGACCGTCCGCATTTTCGCGGCGGCGCATAATGTTTTCGTCAATTATGGTCTCGTAAGCCGCAAGAAGACGGCTTCTGTAGACTCCGAGAGAGTCAAATGCACCGCACTTGATAAGCGATTCGACTTGACGCTTGTTTAGGTCGTGGCGGCTCATACGCGAGATAAACTCCTCAAACGAGGTAAATCTGCCGTCGTTTCGCTCGTTTACTATCGAGTCGATGAATGCAACGCCTACGTTTTTGACGGCGGCAAGACCGAATCTGATACCGTCTGAGGTTACTGTGAAGTCAGAGAAGCTTTCGTTTATATCGGGTGGAAGGATCTTCACTCCGTACTTCGAGGACTGCTCGATATACTCCGCCGTTTTTGCGACGTTGCCGAGCACCGAGGTAAGAAGCGCTGCCATATATTCGCCCGTGTATCTGCACTTTAAGTACGCGGTCCTGTACGCGAGTATGGAGTAAGCGGCGGCGTGACTTTTGTTAAACGCGTAGCTTGCAAACGCCACCAGCCTGTCAAAGAGCTGGTTTGCGTCGTTTTCGCTTGTGCCGCGGGCTCTCGCACCCTCAATGAACACGGCGCGCTCGCGCTCCATTTCTGCAGACTTCTTTTTCGCCATCATTCGACGAACGATATCCGCTTTGCCGAGGCTGTAGCCTGCGACCTCGCGGAAAATGCTCATAACCTGCTCTTGATAGATAACGCAGCCGCAGGTCACGTCGAGTATGGGCTTAAGAGAGGGAATTGAGTATTGTATATTTTCGGGATTTTTGCGGTTTTTGAGGTATTCTGGGATACTGTCCATAGGACCGGGGCGGTAGAGAGATATCGCCGCGGTAATATCCTCGATATTCCTTGGCGCGAGGTTTATAAGAAGTCTCTTCATTCCTGCGGATTCGAGCTGGAACAGACCCTCCGTGTTACCCTCGCCAATGAATTTATAGATCTTTTCATCGTCAAGCGATATTTTTTCGATGTCGAAGTCGGGCTCGCGCTTGCGGATAAGCTTTTCCGCGTCGCTTATTATGGTAAGATAGCGCAGGGCGAGGAAATCGAACTTCACGAGACCGATATCGTATATCTTGTCCATATCGTACTGTGTGACGGTGGACTCGTGGCTGACGGCAAGGGGAACGTAGTCGAAAACGGGCTTGTCCGTGATGACCACACCTGCCGCGTGGACTTGCGTGTGCCTCGGCATACCCTCGAGAGCTATCGAGATGTCGATCAGCCTTTTCGTCTCGGGGCTTGACTCGTACGCTTCTCTGAACTTGCGTACTGCCTCTCCTGTAAGCTTCTGGTTTTTGAGCTTTACCGTTCCGTCGAGCAGACCGCTGACGGTAACGCCGAGGTCTCTCGGAATGAGCGAGGCTACCTCGTCGACCGCGGAATACGACATACCGAGCGCTCTGCCCACGTCGCGCACCGCGGCGCGTGCCGCGAGGGTAGCAAACGCGATTATCTGCGAGACTCTCTCGTCGCCGTATCTGCGCTTGACGTAATCTATTACCTCATCGCGTCTGTTGTAGCAGAAGTCTATATCGAAGTCGGGCATACTGACTCTTTCGGGATTAAGAAATCTCTCGAAGAGCAGACCGTATTTTATTGAATCAACGTCTGTTATTCTGTTGAGGTAAGCGACGAGGCTTCCCGCGCCCGAGCCTCTGCCGGGACCCACGGGTATGCCCTGACTCTTAGCGTATCCTACGAAGTCGCGGACAACGAGATAGTACTCGGCAAAGCCCATTGAATTTATAACGTCAAGCTCGTATTCGATACGCTCGGTGTACTCGCTTCTCGGGTGACTGTTATCAAACACCACCTGCCCCGCAGATACCCTTTCGTCAAGACCCGCATAGGTGAGCGTTCTCAGATATTCCTCGGGGGTAATGTTTTCGGGAGGGGTAAAGGTGGGGAGGTAGCGGCCCGACAGGACGGGCTCGAAATTGCACATATCCGCAATTTTCTGCGTGTTTTCAACAGCGCCCTCAAAGTCCTTGAAAAGCGCTTCCATCTCCTCGGTGGATTTATAGTAGTATTCGTCGTTTTCAAAGCCGATGGGACGTCCGTCTGTTATGACGCTGCCCGTCTGTATGCACATAAGCACTGCCTGAGTGTCGGCATCGCTTTTCTTTATATAGTGAACGTCGCCGGTTGCGACAAGGGGTATTCCCGTTTCGTTGTGGATGCGAAGCAGTCCTTCGCGCACGATTCTTTCCTCGTCAATGCCGTGGTCCTGCACCTCGAGGTAGAAGTTACCCTCACCGAAAAGGGTATTCATTTCAAGTGCGTGAGCCTTTGCGGCCTCGTAATCTCCTGCAAGCAGAAGTCTCGGTATCCTGCCTGCAATGCAGGCGGACAGAGCGACAAGTCCCTCCGCGTGAGAGGAGAGAAGCTCAAGGTCGATTCTCGGACGGGAGTAGAAGCCCTCGGTGAAGGCCTTGGTCACGAGATAGATGAGATTTTTGTAGCCGACCTCATTTTTGACAAGCAGGACGAGGTGGTATCCCGCAACGCCGTCAACACGGCTTTTTTCAAAGCGTGATTTCGGCGCGACGTAGACCTCGCAACCGATTATCGGCTTGATGCCCTCTGCCTTACACGCCTTATAGAAGTCGATAACTCCGTACATAACGCCGTGGTCGGTGATGGCGACGGCATTATGACCGCAGGCGCGTGCCGCCTTTGGTATATCGCTTATACGGCAGGCGCCGTCAAGCAGACTGTATTCACTGTGCAGATGAAGATGTGCAAAGCCGCCCATAGACGCCTCCTTGTTGGTGTTAAGAGTTTTTGTCGGCGAAATCCATGATTTTTTTGAGTCTGTGATTTACGCCTGATTTTGATATCGGAGGATCGAACAGAAGTCCGAAGTCCTTTATTGAAAGCTCGGGGTTTTCGAGTCTTAAGTATGCGGTTTCGACAAGCTCGTCGGGCAAAAGTGATATTCTTCCCGAGTCGATGAGCGTGCGTATCGCCCTGACCTGCGCGTCTGCCGCCGAAACGGTGCGCCCGAGGTTTGCCGTATCGCAGTTGCGCTTTCTGTTGGCATCGTTTTTTGCGTCCTTGACAATTCGGCTGTTCATAAGCTCAAAGAGCGCAGAGGATGCGCCGATTATACCGAGCAGGTTTTCTATTTGCTCGGTCGCCTTGATGTAGACCGTAACGTCATCGAGCCTTTTGCCGAGCTTTGCCAAAGCGTCGCACTCTGACATAAGCTCAACAAGCTGGGTTGCGATTTCGGGACCGCGGACGGTAAATTCAAGTCGGTTTTCGGCTTGAGGACTGTTGAGCTTGCCTGCCGAGAGAAACGCGCCTCTCAAAAACGCGGCACGGCAGGAGTCGCAGCAGAAAAGCTCACGGTTGATTTTGTCGGCGCTGCCGCCGCCGAGCTTGAAATAAAGCTTTTCGGCGTCCGCCTTTACGGAAACCGTGATTTTGTTGCTTCTGATAACGTCGCCGTCGTCGTCGCGTTGCTTTTTCTCGGTGACGTAGAGGTTGCCCTCGATCTTGTATAGCTCGCGCAGGAGCTTAAGCGTCAGCTCTGCGGTCGCATCGCTTTCCGTTATAAGCTTGACGCGTGAATTTTCAAAGGTTGCGGCAAAAAGAAGTATGCCGTAAAGGAGAGCTTTTTTGCAGCAATCTTTTTTTGTATTTATTTGACAAAGCTCAAGCTTTGCTTTTGTTGCAAAAGTCATTTTCTCCTCCTTTGCCGCTTTTTCACAAAAAGGGCGCAAAAAACTTTCAGACGCGCGTGAGCTTTGCAGGGGCGATTCACGAATCGCCCGCAATATCTCCACCCATACCCGTTCGTCTGCGGGATTTTGGACGGGAGGATAATATCCTCCCCTACGGAATAAAATTCAAATCTCCACCCGTACCCGTTTATTTGCGTTTATTTTGCTATATCTCTGTGGAACGATACTGCTCTGTACCCATTCTCAAACAAATGAGCACGCAACGCCTCCGCAATGGCCACGGAGCGATGCTTTCCTCCCGTACATCCGAGCGCAACGGTGAGCTGATGCTTTCCCTCCTTGACGTACAGGGGTAAAAGCATATCCACCATCTCAAAAAGCTTCTTCACAAACTCCTTGGTTTCCTCACTCGAGAAAACAAACTCACGTACCTCGCCGTCAAGCCCCGTCTTGTGCTTGAGCTCGGGTATGTAGAAGGGGTTCGGGAAGCACCTTACGTCAAAAACAAGGTCTGCCTCCACCGCGGCACCGTGCTTGAAGCCGAATGACATACAGTTTATAAAAATTCCGTCGCCAACGTCCTTTTTTACCGCCGCGAGCACTCTGTCACGGAGCTGTGAAAGATTTGTCTTGGACGTGTCGATCACCACGTCGGCGCTTTCTTTTATAGCGGAGAGTATTTTTCTCTCCATGTTTATTGCATCGATGATGCTCATTCCCGTGTCGGACACGAGAGGGTGCATTCGCCTTGTTTCCTTGTACCTGTTGATAAGAACCTCGGTTGAGCACTCAACGAAGATTATCTTGCAGGTGTGACCGTCGCGTTTCAGCGACTCCACGCTCGAAAACAGAGTGTTGAAATCGTTTTCACCGCGCACGTCTATCGTGAATGAAACATCCTTGTTTCTCATTGCGCCGCTATAGAGCGAGGCGAAGTCGGGGATAAGCCCCGCCGGCATATTGTCAACGCAGTAGTAGCCTGCGTCCTCAAGTATATCGGAGGCTCTTGATTTTCCTCCGCCGCTCATTCCCGTAATTATTACAAATTCCATATTTTTTCCTCTTGAAGTCACACTATCCTTATTTCTTTTTCGATGTTTAGTTCGTGCTTTTCAAAAACGACCCTTTTAATATGCGCTATCAGCTCACGAACGTCGCCTGCCGTCGCGCCGCCTGTGTTTATGATAAAGCCTGCGTGCTTGGTGCTGACCTCGGCACCGCCTATTCTGAATCCCTTCAGACCCGCCTCGTCGATAAGCCTTGCGGTATAGTAGCCGTCGAGCCTTTTGAACGCGCTTCCCGCACTCGGAAATTCGAGTGGCTGTTTGTCGCGCCGTCTTGCCATAAAATCGTCCATTTCGGCTGAGATCTCGGCTTTATCACCTTTCTCAAGCTCGAAAACCGCGTCGATCACGTGGTATCTCGCGCCGTTTTTTTCAAAAATACTGTTGCGGTAGGAGAAGTCGCACGTCGAGTTGTCAAAGGTTACGAGCTTCTTTTCCTTCGTATCGTAGGCACGGCAGGACACCAGTACTTGTGAGATATCACCGCCATACGCGCCTGCGTTCATATAAATCGCGCCGCCGACGCTTCCGGGAATACCGTAAGCGAATTCAAGACCCGTAAGTGATGCGTCGCGTGCTACCGCCGCCGTTTTTGTAAGTGGGGCGCCTGCCTCGGCGAACACTTTGTTACCGTCTGTTTTTATACTCTTCATCTGAGCGGTAATTACCACTACACCGTCATATCCCTCGTCTGCAAAGAGGAGATTTGAGCCGTTTCCGACGGTCATAAATCTTATGCCGCCGTCGGTCAGCGTGCAGAGCGCGCCCACAAAAGCCTCTGTATCGAGAGGGAAGAGCGCGAGTCTTGCTTTGCCGCCTATTTTGAACGTAGTATGTGCGGACATATCGCAGTTTTCTACGGCTTTGATATTATATTTTTCGCATAGCGAGTTTATTATATTGTTCAAATGACAACCTCCTGCCCTTTTTTGTAAAAAAGGGCGCAAAAAACTTTCAAGCGCGCGTATGGATTCGTGGTAAGTGAAATCTCCACCCGTACTCGTTTGTCTGTGGAATTTTGGACAGGAGGGGAGACCCCTCCCCTACAAGTAAATTTCAAATCTCATCACTTGATTATGCGCCCCCAGACCTCACACAGCGTGAGAATAACCGCTTCGCCGGGGATTCCAAAGGGGTTTACCCCTTTGTGCCGTTTCGCGGAAGGGTACCCGTAGGGGAAC